>DASYBQ010000105.1:0-33886 GCA_036500625.1 Pseudonocardia sp.
GCTCGTCCATCATGGTGACGGCGCGGTCGATGTCGGGCACGATCTGAACACCCGCGGGCAACCGCCCGGTATCCAGGGTGCCGAACAACCGCAAGGCGTCCGGGGCGCACACAACGATCCGGGCGGGCCGGTGATTGTTGCACCCCACGAGGATGGTGGCCGCGATCGAGCGTGCTACTTCCTCGGCGACGGCCCCGGCGCGATGAGCCGCAAACCCTCACCCAGAAAATCCCGCCGTTCCACCGGGCCCGCCACACCGGCACGGCGGCGGCCACAACCGGGCGGCGCCGTACGGCGCACCCCCCGCGACCAGCCCAACAGATCCGGGCGGGCCACCACCCGCACACCGAGCACCCGCACCCGTGGCGGGTCCGCTCGAACTCGCCGCCCACGCCGGCCGGTGGTGGCGGCACTGCCCAAACCTGGTCACGTCCTGATCGGGAAACGACCGGATGAGACCTCCGAACAGTTCCGGGCCCGCCTGATGGACACCTGCCCGCCGATCCCACCGGCCACCCTCGAACACATTGCCCGGCTACTGAGGAGGCGTGCGCCGTGATCAGTTGCTGTGGCGTGGCTGGCGCGCGCTCACACGCGGGTGTGCACCGCGATACTAGCGGTGCCCGCCACTCACGCCCCGATATACAAATATTTTGTTTGGCCTATTCCCGGGATAGGACAAGGCGACCGACGCGACCTGCGCTGAGCAAACGCGTCAAGCTCCACCGCAAGCCCCCGCGCGTGCCGAACCCCCGGGGGCAGGCAACGGTGGACGCCAAACGCACTCCCCGGGAAGTCGGTAGCCACCGGCACTCCGCTATCGGGCCCGAGATGATACCAGCCGTTGGGGGAACGGGTAAGACTACTGGTGCGTAGGTGACAGATGGTGCTTACAGGATTGCGGTCGAAGCTCGCGTGACTCACACTAGTAATGCTCTGCCCCGCGCCGCTCTGCGCTTGCGAGATCACTCAAGTTCAGAGGATCACTGCCGCACGACCCGAATGGAGGCATAATCCTCCGCTCGGCGAAGTACTACAGACTGTACCTAACATAGCGGAGGACAAGACAATGGGCGTGCTTGCGTTTTTCGGCGGCAATAATGGGAGCGGAGACCTCGTTCAGGCTGTCGAGGATGAACCGGGGCAAAATTTCCGACCAGTGCAGAATGACTCGATTCGCTCAGTCAAGATGTTCTCCGTTCGACCCGGCGCGGAAATTCGGGTTTACGATAGCGCAGATGCGGAGATGGATGACGATTTTTGCATTATTAACGTCAAGCGTCCTACTCCCGAGTGCGTTATTGGCACGTTTGAAAGATCATACGAAGATGAGTATGTCCGCGTCACCTTCATTCGAAATAATGGCCTAGACGGTAAAGTCTCCCGTATCCGCATCAACTAGACCCATGGGACCCGCTGGAGATATCCCTCGGAGGCCCGGCGATTACTAGTCGCCGCGGGTGGCGCGGTGCCCGCGCTCGGGATAGCACCCCGGCCCCGTCCGGCCTCGGTCTCGCGACAGTGCTGGGCGGTGTCGGCCTGGGCCGGCCCCGTTCAGGCGGCGGCGGGAGTGTCCGGGGTGGTGCGGTGGAACGTCACCCGCTCCTCGGCCGGGATCCGGGGCCCGCCCTTGCGGGTGGCGGGCATGATGTGTACCTCACCGAAACCGGTCGGGGTGAACAACGCCCGCAACAGCTCGCGGCGGGTGCTCATCGGTGCCTCGGCCCACCGGTCGGCCACGTCCGCGCCGGGCTCGATCAACCCGCGCAACGGGGTAGGAACATGCAGCGCCTTGACCTGTTTCTCCGCCTCAGCGATCCTTTCGAGGATCATCGGCTCGCTCTGCTTAGCCAGCATCGGCGACAACTCACCAGCCCCGACCGCGCGCGACAACTCGCGGTGCTCCTCCCGCACCGCGGCCAACACCCCCCGCGCGGTGACCAACTCGGCGCCCGCGCACTCATCCTCCGCGCGCAACTCCTCCAACACCTCAGGTCGAGCCAACTTGTCCAGCAACACCGTGGTCAGGTACTCATCCAAATCCCGCTCCATGATCCGCACGTGGCCCTGCTCACGGCAGAAATACTCATGCCGCTCGCCGCGGCGGCTGGTCGACATCGCCCCAGTGCACACGCCGCACCGGCTAATCGTCGAGAACAAGTGTTTGCAGTCGCGCACCCGGGGAGCGCCACCCTCCTTGACCGAGGGCCGATTCAGCTGCGCGTGCACGGTCCACCAGACATCCTCACTGACCAGGCCCGGCCACACCGCGGGGGTGAGGTTGGCCGCGGTGACCACCTTTGGGGTGTTGCTGCCCTTGCGGCCGGGGAAATGACCCCTCAGCCCCGCGTAGGTCGGGGTCAACACCAACGCGCGTAGATGTGCCCTGGTGAACCGTTTACCGGTGCGGGTCACGATGCCCTGTTGTTCCCAGTCCTTCGCGATGGCGTGGAAGGTGTGACCGAGCAACACCCGCGCGTACAGATTCCTGATGTTGCGCGCCTCGGCCGGTACCTCGTCCTGCGACACCAGCGCCCGCGTCTTGGGGTCATAGATGCGCACATAGCCGTACGGACACGGGCCCGAGGGGCGACCCTCGGTGACGTTGGCCTTACCCGCGCGGGTGATGCGCTGCGAAATCTCCCACGCCTGCGCCTCAACCTTCACCGCCTCGCTGAGCACGGTCTCCCGGTCCTTACCGTTGGTCGGGTCATACAACCGCCCGTGAGTGTGCACCCAGAAGAACACTCCACGCTTCGCGCACAGATTCAACAGCTCTAGCCACTCTTCGACCTGGCGGCTACCCCGCGAGATCTCCCACAACATCAACACCTGCGCGCCGTACCGATCCGAGCGCAAATCCGCGATCAACGACTCGAAATCACCCCGACGCTTCCGGGAGAACTTCGACGCCCCGACACCCGGGTCGGCATAGGAGTCACCCACCTGCCAGCCGAGCTCCTCCGCGTCCCCACTGAGATCACGATCCTGCTCCACAGTCGAGCGGGAACGCCCTGAGCTGTCCTTACTCACCCGCAAGTACTCACGAGCGACCACGGTCCCGAGCTTGGCCAGTGCTGCAAAGGGGTTCATACCACCATGGTACGTCCAGTAAGGTGTTTCTATAGCGTTACTTTTCACTCACGAGCGGCAGCAGGTGCTCGCCGGTCTTGTCGGTGCTCAGGCACAGCGAGCAGACGTGCGCGGTGTGCGCGAGGCAGGCCACCACGTCCGGCCGTTCGAACTCCTGGCTGCACACGTGGCAGTCGAGCACCTCGGCGGAGGGGTTGCCGTGCTCGTCGTACATCGGCAGGTCGATGCCGTCGTCGGTGCGGCGCAGGTAGTACTTGCCCCGGGTGGCGATGGCGATCACCGGCGGCAGCACCAGCGCCAGCACGATCGCCACCAGCGGCGAGAACGGCCGGATGCCTTCGCCGAGCCCGCCGAAGAACGCCACGATCGAAACGCCGGCGGCGATCAGCATCGAGCCGAACCCGACCGGGTTCACCGAGTAGATCATGCCCCGACGAAACTCCGGCTTCTTCGGCGAGAGCTTCAACACATACTTGTTGAATACGATGTCGGACGCGACGACCACGACCCAGGCCATTCCGCAGTTGGCGTAGAAGCCCAGAATCGTGTTCAGGAAGTCGAACATGTTCGCTTCCATCAGGACCAGCGCAATGAGCAGGTTCACCCCCAGGAACACCAGGCGCCCCGGATAGTGCTTCGTGACACGGGTGAACGAGTTGGTCCACGCCAATGACCCGGAGTATGCATTCGTCACATTGATCTTGATCTGGCTGATCACCACCAACACCACGGCCAAGGATATCGCGAGGCCGGCCGGCATGATGTCCCGATAGATCTCCAGGAACTGATGCACTGGCTGGTTCGCAATCGCCGCGCCGCCGGCGTTCGCGATGATGTAGACCGCGAGGAACAGCCCGATGACCTGCTTGATCGCACCGAAGATGACCCAGCCGGGGCCGGCCAGCAGCGTCGCGGCCCACCAGCGCCGGGAGTTCTCCGGCGTCTTGGGTGGCATGAAGCGCAGGTAGTCGATCTGCTCGGCGATCTGGGCGATGAGCGAGAGGCACACGCCGGCGGCGAGCATGACCGAGCCGAGACTGGGTGCACCCGCGCCGCTCTGGCCCTGGTAGGCGAAGAACTGGCCCACCGACTCGGGGTGGCTGATCAGCAGGTATGCGAACGGCAGCACCATCAGCACCAGCCACAGCGGCGTGGTCCACAACTGCAGCTTGGACAGCAGCGACATCCCGTAGACCACCAGCGGGAAGATCAGCAGGGTGGACACGGCGTAGCCAAGCCACAGCGGCAGCTTCAGGCCGAGGTTGAGCCCCTGGGCCATGATCGAGCCCTCCAGGGCGAAGAAGATGAACGTGAACGTCGCGAAGATGACGTTCGTGACCACCGAGCCGTAGTAGCCGAATCCGCTGCCTCTGGTGATCAGATCCAGGTCGAGGTTGTACCGCGCCGCGTAGTACGCCAGCGGCAGGCCGGTCGCGGCGATCACCACCGCGAAAACCAGAATTCCCCACAGCGCATTGAACGTACCATACGATATACCGATGTTGGCGCCGATGGCAAAGTCCGCCAGGTACGCGATACCGCCGAGCGCGGAGACCGCCACCACACCGGTCGACCACTTCCGGTAGCTGCGTGGCGCAAATCGCAGCGTGTAGTCCTCGAGTGTTTCCCGCGCGGCAACCCCGATATCGGCGCGATCTTTGCCCGCCGTGTCCGGCGTGGTGTTCTGCGTCGTGTCCTGCGTCACTGTTGGGCCTTTCCGAACGGCTCTGAGGCGTACCCGGAAGTCAATTTCTTCCGAGCACGCCATACCGAGCCCAAGCCTCAGTCGCAATAAGTATCCCCGGGTTTCACCGTGATGACTTTTAGGTTACGAGCGTGGCTGAGTCACTTAGGTCCCAGCAGTACCTTCAGCCGATAGCGGCGCCGAACAGGTGCCCGATGCCGTAGGTGACGGCCAGTCCGAGCGCACCGCCGACGACCACCCGCAGCACCGCGCGGCGCACGTCCGCGCCGCTGATCCGCGCGCTGACCGCGCCGGCCACGGCCAGCGCGACCAGCACCGCCAACACCGTCACCGGCACCCGCCATGCCGGCGGCGGGAGCAGGATGGCCAGCAGCGGCAGCAGGGCCCCGCTGACGAACGACACCGCCGAGGCGCCCGCCGCCTGCCAGGGGCTGGTCAGGTCGCCGGGGGCGATACCCAGCTCCACCTCCACGTGCGCGGCCAGCGCGTCGTGTTCGGTCAGCTCGGCCGCGACGGTGCGCGCGGTAGCGGCGCTCAGCCCCTTGGCCTGATAGATCGAGGCGAGTTCGGCGAGCTCCTCCTGCGGGGAGTCGCGCAGCTCCCGCTTCTCCAGCGCCATCGCCGCCTGCTCGGTGTCGCGCTGGCTGCTCACCGACACATACTCACCCAGCGCCATGGAGATCGCGCCGGCCGCCAGCCCGGCAAGGCCGGCGGTGAAGATCGGTCCTCGGGCGGACGTCGCGCCGGCCACGCCGACGACAAGGCCGGCCACCGAGACGATGCCGTCGTTGGCACCCAGCACGCCGGCCCGCAGCCAGTTCAGCCGGGAACCGAGGCCGGCCGAGTGCGGCTCGCTATCGTGCGGCTGTGTCGGGTCGGCGGCGCTCCGCGTTGGCTCCCCGATGGGTTCCGTCACCTCAGGCATGACTCCATTGAACCGCGAAAACTGGACTCAGTCCAGTAAAGCCAGCCTACCAATGGGCAGGCTCACCTAGCTTTATGCAGGTCACGCCCCTTAGGACCGCCGGATCTGCCACCGCCGAGCGGACCGCGCGGCATCCGAGGACGGGTCGAACCCGCGCACCAGCAACACGACCGCGTACGGGACCACCGCAACCACCCCGCAGGCGAGAAGCAGCGGCAGCTCCAGCGCCCGAGGCGGTTCGAGCGCGCCGATCAACCACCAACCCAGCGCGAGCACCGGCAGCATCGCCGAGGTGGCGAGGGTCAGTGTCACAGCATGCCGGCGGGCGAACATCCGCTCGGGGCGAATCGCTCGGCGCACCCGCACCATGGCGGTCACCGCGCTGGCCAGCTCGCCGGCCAGCAGCGCCACCACCAATACGAAGAGCCGGACTCCGTCGGCCGGCAGCAGCAGCGCACCGAGCGCGACCACCGCACTGGCGACCAGCCCGACGATGCTGGCCCGGCTGGGGCCCCGGTCGTCGAGGCGGGCGAACAGCGCCTGCCGCGCATAGTCGTGCAGCCCGTTGGCCAGCTGCACGAACGCCGCGACGGCCAGGCACGCGGCCAGCTCGGTGATCAGTCCGTTCTCCCGCAGCGCACCGTTGGCCAGCAGATCCGCCGTCGGCCGGGCGAACACCGCGAGCAGCAGCAACAGCGGTAGCCCCGCGACCAGCGCGTAGAACACACCTTGCCGCCATGCCGTGCCGAAGCGGCGCGGGTCACCGGCGGCCATCGCCTCGGACAGCCCCGGCAGCGCGGCCATCGACACCGCCCGGCTGCCGACGAAGGACAGCGCGGCGAAGACCTGGTAGGACAGCTGCACCACGAGCACCCCGCCGGGCACGGTGGAGGCCACCACGGTCAGCCCGTAGTCGACCAGCGCAGGGCCGCCGGCCACCGGGATGGACCGCACCATCCGGTGCAGCGCGCCGCTGGCCTCCTGGTCACGGCGCCAGCCCAGCCTCGGCCGGACCGGCACTCCCACCCGCAGCGCGCCGTAACACTGCAGCCCGGCGTGCAGCAGCACCGAACCGGTGGTGCCGGCGCCCAGCAGCAGCACCATCGCAAGCGGCGCCTGACCCACGTCCTGCCCGGTACCGAACACCGCCGCCGCGGCGAGCAACGTCGCGATAGTGCCGATGCTCTCCACGGCCGGTGCGCCGGCGGCCAGCGCGAACCGGTGCCGGGCCTGCTGTGCGGCCACGCCCAGCTCGGCCACCGTGTACAGCAGTACCTGCGGCGCCACGAACAGCACCAACACGGTGCACAGCAGCCACGCCCTCATCCGCTCCGGTTCGGGCACCGCGAACACCAGAGTCCAGGCCAGCAACGGCGAGACCAGCGCCAACGCCGCCGTGCCGATACCGGCCACGGTGAGCAACCGGCCGGCGAGCAGCCCGAGTACCCGCCCGGCCCTTTCGACCCCGCCGTTGGTGAGCGCGCGGGCCACCGTCGGCACCACGACCATGCCCAGCACCGGGCCGGCCACCACGGCGAACACCGTGTTGGGCAACAGGTAGCCGGCCTGGAAGAGGTTCGCGAAGTAAGTCGGGCCGAGCAGTGCGCCGATCACCAGCACCCGCAACAGCCCGGTTACCCGGCTGAGCAGGGTCCACACCGCCACGGTCACCGAGCTGCGTGCGGTGGACTCCGCCTCGCTGCGTGCCGTCTCGGTCATGCCATCCCCGCGCCGCGCCCCCGAAATGCCTGACTCCCCACCCGATCCGCCGGTTCCTCCTGGTGACAACTACCGGCACACGGCTCGGATTCCCCGCCGCGCACCGGCCGGGCAGTGACTCCTGCCTCGTCAGGGCCGGACCGCAACCGATGCCATGCTGGGTGCCGAACAAGCGAGGGGGCAGTGATCACAACGACCACGACGGTAGACCGGTTCGGCGGCTGGATCGCGGGCGTGGGCACCGCGAGCGGTTTGCGGCTGGTCATCGGCCGGTGGGTCGACTCACCGCTCGGTGCGTTCACCGACGTGATGCTCGAGTGGCGCGGCGGCCACCGCCTGCTGCTGGCGCCCGACGGGCGGGTAGCCGAGTTCGTCGCCGGCACCTACCGGTTCGACGAGGTCGCGGTGGTGGAGGTGTCGGTCACCGTGCACGGCGACGAGTGGCACGTCACGGCCGGCCCGCTGACGGTGACACTGCGTATCGGCCGCCGGCCACCGCTCGGGTGGCTGCTGCGCGCCGTGCCACCGACCCTGGCAACCGCGCCGGGCTGGATCGCCTGCGTCGACGTGATCGCCCGCCGGGTGTTGCCAGGGGTGCGCACCCGGGGCAGCGCCGGCAGCGGCCGCGAGGAGCTGTACGCCGCGCTGGACCTGCGTCGGATTCGCGGTGCCCAGGTGCACTGGCACGGCGCCGACCAGGGCGCACTCGCCCCGGTGGCCCCACCGCTCCGCTTCGGCTTCGGCTCAACGCCGCGAACCCCCGCCCTGGTCCGCGCGGTAACCCTGGTGCGCACCCGCCGGTAACGCGGCACGCCGCGCACCTCGCGTCCACGCCGCGCATAGCGCACGGTGCGCGGCGTCGACGGTGGGTGCGCGGCGTGTGGGCGCGGACCGCGGCCCGCGCCGATTCGCGCTACTGGCCGGCGGCTGGTTTGCGGGCCATCAGCTCGTTGCCGAGCGGGCTCGGGGCCAGTGCCGCCTGGTCGTCGACCAACAGCGGCGCCCTGCTCTGCGACTCGCCGGCCGGATTTCCGCTGCGGGCCTGCAGGACCACGGTCGTGTCGCCGGAGGTGCTTGCGTAGACCAGGCCGTGCCAGACCTCGGTCACCCTCGGCGCCGGGGTGGCGGCGCTGTCCACGCCGCCCTGGGTCCACAGCGGCGCACCGGTCTGGGCGTCCACCGCGGCCATCACCGGCGCGCCGGCCTCGTCCGCTCCGGCAGGGGCGTAGCAGACGGTGACCGAGACCTGGTCGTACAGACACTGGCTGGTCAGGTCGTTCGAGATGGGCAGGGTGCTGACGGTGGCACCGTTCGCCGAGGACAGCACCCGGAAGCTGCCCTGGTCCGCGCCGCCGGGCACGCCGCCGCTGACCGCGACCAGCTTGGGCCCGGCGGACATCACCTTGAAGCCGTATCCGTTCAGCTGGCGCCACCTCGGTTGGCCATCGGCGAGGGCCAGCCCGATGACGTGCTGGGTGTTGGCCGGCTCCGGGTCGGCCTCGGTGCCAACCACCGTGCCGTCGGACAGCGCGCCCGCGGTGAAATCGTCGCGGGTCCACACCGGCTTGCCGGTGCCCGCATCGGCCACCACGGCGGCCCGGTAGAGCCCGCCCGCGACGTTGAGCAGCACCTTGCCGTCCGCCGCGCCGACCGCGACGGCCGAGAGGTCGTAGGACGTCGCGGCCCAGCCGGGCAGCCCCACCAGGACGCTGCTGGCCGCGTGGGTGTCGGTCCGGATGCTGGCCAGCTCCACCGCGTTGCCGCCGTCGGGGCCCTTGACCAGGAACGGCCACACCACGGCCGACGCGCCACCCATCGAGGTCAGCAACGGGGGGCCGGTCAGCGCGGCGCCGGACGTGCCCATCGGCAGATGTTGCGGGTAGATCGTCGTGATGGTCTGCCCGGTGCCGGTATTAACCACCCGCACACCGTTGGCGTCCGCGAGGTAGGCGGTGCCCCGGTCCAGTACGGCGGGCAACCTCGACGCCGTTGACGCCCCCTCCGACCCTGGCAGCGGCCCCACCGACACACCCGGCCCGAACGAGGTCGGCGGCCCGGGCGGCGGTTTGGCGGCGTCACCCTGACCGCCGCAGCCACTCACCGCCAGCGTCGCCGCCGCTACCAACAGCACACCCAGAGTCCGGGTGTGGCCGCGACCCTTCGCACGGCAGACAGCCATGATTTCGCTCCCCAGCGTGCACCACATTGTGAACAATTCCGCCCGCACAGTCACCAGAAGCCTAGATCGCCGAGCTCCACCCGGCACCCCGGAACGGATCAACCACGCGAGTGAGCGGCCCCGGCCCACGCCATCCCGCGCACGCCCGCCACCACAAACCCGTCCCGAGGGTGGCATTAGGGACACGAGCGTCCCTAATGCCACCCTCGGGGCGGTGCGACAGGTGAGCCCGGTCAGCCCGCCGGCAGCATCGGGCCTCCTACGGCGCTGCTCTTCGGGTCTCCGAGGACCGGCACGCCGGCCAGCAGGCCGGCAGGGCCCTGGCTGGCTCCGGAGCCGCTGCCCGAGCCGACTCCGCTCCCGGCGGCGTAGGCGGTGCCGGCCAAGCCGACCGCTGAGCCGACCAGGACCGCCGTACCGATCAGCCCTGCCGTCGCCCGACGACGTACGTTCAACATAGATACCTCCAGTTACACGGATAGCAGACGCACCGGGTGTACTCACCGGCGCGGCGCCAGGCAAACAAGCGCTCCGGTGACCACCCTTTCGAGCCGCCCCCGTCGCTCGATCGCGGCGCACGGACGTGCGGAGCCGACATCGAGTACTCGATTTCGCCCATGTCGGCCCACCTCGGCCCGCTACAGTCCCCGCCGGGAGGTCGACCTTGTCTCTGCGCCATGCGCTGCTCGCCCTGCTGGAGGCCGGTTCCATGACCGGCTACGAGCTGGCCAAACAGTTCGAGAACTCGACGGACTACGTGTGGCACGCCCAACATTCACAGATCTACCCCGAGTTGCGCCGGCTGGAGGGCCTCGGCCTGGTCAGCGCCACCGACCTGCCGCGCGGGGCCAAGCAGCTGGCCACCAAGCGCGCCTACAGCCTGACCAGGGCCGGGGCGGCCGAGCTGCGCCGCTGGGTCGGTGACATCGAGGACCCGCCGGCGATCCGCGACTCCGCCTACGTCAAGGCCAGCTACCTCGAGTACGGGTCCGCGCGCCAGGCGCGGGAGCAGTTCCGGGCGCACCGCACGCACTACGAGCGACTGCGCGACCGCTACGAGCGGCACGTCGAACACCTCCAACAGCGGAGCACCAGCCCGCTGCGCCGCCGGTTGGCCGCCGCTCCACCCGCCGCCCACGACGCGATCGTCGCCTACGAGGTGCACGCCTACCGGGGCCTGATCGAGCGGATGAAGGCCGAGATCACCTGGGCGGACCAAGGCCTCCAGCTGGTGCAACAACTGGCCGGCGGCAACCAGGAAGGGCTCGGCGACGACGCCCCGTACCTGGTCCCCGCCCCCGAACGCCATGCTCACGGCTCGTGAGCCGGAGGCAGGCACTCAGGCGGTAGCAGGATCGTGCCGCGGTGCCAACCGCTGCACCTGCGCCCAGAACCGGGCCCGCTGCGCCGGAGTTTCCCGGGTGTGCGGGAAGTAGTGCGCCGGGCGGGGAGCGCGGTCGTGCCAGAACTGGCCGGTGCCGATGGCCCTTGCCGGCGCGCCGGCCAGCCATACCGCCGTGTCGGCGCCCTGCTCCGGGGTGCGCAGCAGCGGGCCGACCACCCTGGCGAACCCCGGCAGCGAGCCGGTGATGCCCGGAGTCGCCGCCCAGCCCGGGTGCAGCGCATGCACCGAGATGCCGGTACCGGCCAGCTCGCGGGCCCACTCGCCAGCCAGCGCGACCTGCATCCGCTTGGTGCGGGCGTAGGCGGCTGTCCCGTTGTATCGGCCTTCGCGGTACTGCGGGTCGTCATCCTTGAGCGGCTGCGCGTACATCCCGCCGGAGGAAACGAACAGCACCCGGCTGTCCCCGCCCGCGTGGGTGGCCCCGTTGCTGCGCCCGGCGAGGGCGGCGTTGCCCGCCGCGGCCAGCGCCGGGCGCAGCAGCGCGGTGAGCAGGTGCGGGCCGAGGACGTGCACCGCAAGGGTCAGCTCGTTGCCCTCGCTGGTCTCGCGGCGCTGGTCGGGCAGCAGCCCGGCGTTGTGCACCAACAGGTGCAGCTCGGGCACCCGGGCCAGCAGATCCGAGGCGAAGCGCCGCACGTCGGCCAGCTCCCCGACGTCGCAGACCTCGACGCGCGGGGCGGCGCCGGGTACCGCCCCGGTGACCCGCCGCCGGATCTGTTCGCCCTTGTCCGCGTCGCGGACCAGCAGGTGCACCCGGGCGCCGAGCCGGGCCAACCCGATGGCGGTGGCCTCGCCCAGCCCCGAGCTGGCGCCGGTGACCAGGGCGGTGCGGCCGTGCAGCGCGCCGGCCGGCGGGTCGGCCCGGTCCCCGGTCCAGCCAGGGCGCCGGGACAGGTAGCCGAGCTTGGTGTAGCCGCCGACAATGCCTCGGTCCAACATAGCGTCCAGTACGCACCACATAGCTCGCGGTAATACCCGCTCACCGCGACGCCCACACCGGCGGCCGACACGCCGAGCCGTCAGAAACCGGACAGCTCAGTAACCGGACAGCAGGGCACGCAGCCGCCCGAGCCGCTCCGGGCCGGCATCGCTGACCAGGCGGGACGGGTCGCCGGGTGTCCGGCCCCATAGCAGCAGCACCCGGGCCGCCGGGTCGGTGCGCAGATCGGCCGGCGCCCCCGGGTCGGCGTCCGCGAGGGTGATACCGGGTCGGGAGCCGCCGGTGAGCAGCACATCGGGTTGGCCGGGGGCGCGCAGCCGGCCGGTGAACTCGGAGTCGGCGAGGCCGGCGGCCCCTCGGCGCAGCAGCGGCTCACCGACCGCGTCGACCGAGTGCGTGGTCATCCACGGCTGCCCGAGCAACTCGGTGCCGACCGGGTCGTCACCGACAAGGTCCCACCGGTGCAGGATCAGCTCGGAGCGCATGTGCTCGCCGAACCAGGCGACCTTCATCCGCCTGCCGGTCCACGGCACCCAGGTGTCCGGCTGGTCGAGGCCGGCTTCGAGGACCCGCGCGAGATCGTCGACCGCGCGTTCCAGCGCGGCAAGCCGGTCATCGTCACCCAGCTGGCGAAACGGTGGCTCGCGCTCTTCGAACGAGCGGGTCTTCGGCACCGGCCGGCCGGCCAGGTGCGCGGAGAGCACCCGGGCCAGTTCGACGGCGTTGCCGGCCTGGTGTGCGACGACGTCGCGGGTGGTCCAGGCG
Source organism: Pseudonocardia sp. (assembly GCA_036500625.1). Classification (GTDB taxonomy): domain Bacteria; phylum Actinomycetota; class Actinomycetes; order Mycobacteriales; family Pseudonocardiaceae; genus Pseudonocardia. The sequence goes on from DASYBQ010000105.1 coordinate 12,732, forward strand.
GCACACGCGGTGCCACCTGCCGGGTCACCCGCCGCCGCGCGGTCCCGGAACTGCGTCCATTCCGGCAACAGCTGCGTGATCAGGGCGTCATTCGTCATGCCACGACGGTAGGACGCGGACACTTCGACGGCGCTCGAAATGACCGCCGCCGGCCAGCTGGGCAGCGAGTTCGGCCACCGGCGGCCAGCGACGGCGGCGCAGAGCCCATAACCTCGACGCGCAGCCATTGCCGGGGCCAACACGGGGAGCCACCATGACGTCTGTCGAGCGTGCGGTCAACGAGTTCCGGCGTACGCCGCACGGCGTCGGCCACTCGGAACAGACCCGTGAACAGCTGCGGCGAGCGCTGCGCTCGGCCGACCTGCTCGACGACGTGCGCAACTGGTCGGTGCTCGAGCTGGACGAGGACGACGCGGTGCTGATCGACGCGGACGGCCAGGAGATCACCACCTGGCGCGAGGACTACCCGTACGCCGAGCGGATGACCCGCGAGGAGTACGACCGGATCAAGCGTCCGCTGCAGATCGAGCTGCTCAAGATGCAGTCCTGGGTCAAGGACACCGGTCAGCGGGTGGTCGTGCTGTTCGAGGGCCGGGACGCGGCCGGCAAGGGCGGCACCATCCAGCGGTTCGTCGAGCACCTCAACCCGCGCGGCGCCCGGGTGGTGGCGCTGGGCAAGCCGACCGAGCGGGAAACCACCCAGTGGTACTTTCAGCGGTACTTCAACCACCTGCCCGCCGCCGGCGAGATCGTGCTGTTCGACCGGTCCTGGTACAGCAGGGCGGTCGTCGAGCGGGTGATGGACTTCTGCACCGACGAGGAGTACCAGCAGTTCATGGACCAGGCGCCCGGCCTGGAGCAGGCGCTGGTGCGCACCGGCATCCACCTGGTCAAGCTGTGGTTCTCGGTGTCGCGGACGGAACAGCGGACCCGGTTCACCATTCGGGTGATCGACCCGCTGCGGCAGTGGAAGCTCAGCCCGGTCGACCTCGCCGCGCTGGACCGCTGGGACGACTACACCCAGGCCAAGGAGGACATGTTCCGCATCACCGACACCTCCGCCGCACCGTGGACGGTGGTGAAGAGCAACGACAAGAAACGCTGCCGGATCGCCGCGCTGCGCTGGGTGCTGTCCCAGCTGGACTACCCCACCAAGGACACCGATGTGGTCGGCACCCCCGACCCGCTGGTCGTCGGCTCCCCCGCCCAGGTCTACGAGCAGAGCGAACACGCCCCACGCGCCGGTTAGCCACCGGCGCGGGCACGCTGGGCGATGTCCCGGCCGATGATCTCTTTCATGATCTCGGTGCTGCCGCCGTAGATGGTCTGGACCCGACCGTCGACGAATGCGCGGGCGACCGGGTACTCGAGCATGTAGCCGTAGCCGCCGTGCAGCTGCAGGCACTGGTCGGCCACCCGTTTCTGCAGCTCGGAGAGGTACCACTTGCCCTTGGCCGCGTCCACCGGGGTCAGTTCGCCGGCGTTGGATGCCAGCACGCAGCGGTCGACGAACGCCTCCGCGACGTCCAGCTCGGTGCCCATCTCGGCGAGCACGAAACGGCTGTGCTGGAAGTCGCCGATCGCCCGGTCGAACGCGGTGCGCTCGAAGCAGTACCGCACGGTGGCCGCGTAGACCTCGCGGGCGGTGGTGTAGGCCGAGGCGATGATGCCGAGGCGCTCCCGAGGCAGGTGACTCATCAGGTGCGCCATGCCGTGGCCCTCGGTGCCGATCAGGTTCTCGGCCGGCACCGCGACGTTGTCGAAGTACAGCTCGCCGGTGTCCTGGCCGTGCAGGCCGACCTTCTCCAGCTTGCGGCCCCTGCGCAAGCCGGGCATGCCCCGTTCCACCACCAGCAGGCTGAACCCGCGCGAGCCCGCCGCCGGGTCGGTGCGGGCCGCGACGATCACGAAGTCCGCGCTGGTCGCGCTGGTGATGAAGGTTTTCTGCCCGGTCAGCAGCCAGTCCGCGTCCGGCCCTGGACCGTCGCGGTGCGCGGCGGTGCGGATGCCCTGCAGGTCACTGCCGGCGCCCGGCTCGGTCATCGCCAGCGCACCGAGCAGCTCCCCCCTGGCGAACGGGGTGAGCCAGCGCTTCTTCTGCTCCGGCGTGGTCAGGTCGAGCAGGTAGGCCAGCACCAGGTCGTCCTGCAGGCCCAGCGTCATGTTGAACGAGGTGGCCCCGGCGCGGGCCGTCTCCTCGTTGACCACCATCCGGTACCGGTAGTCGGTCTCGCCGGACCCGCCGTACTCCTCTGGGACGGCCAGCGCGTAGATGCCATGCGCGGCGGCTGCGCGCAAGACCTCGGGGTCGATCAGCCGGTCCCGCTCCCACCCGAGGTAGTACAGGCGACCTCGCGGGCGATGAACTCGCGGACGGTCTCCCGGTACTGCTGGTGGTCGCCGGTGTAGAGCGCGCGTCGCATCGACTCGGGGTCCTTCCGTGGGCTGACCGGACTCAGCGCGGGTTGAGCGTGCAGTCGATGGACTTGACCGCGTGCACGAAGTTGCCGACCAGCGGCACCGGCTCACCCACCTGCAGATCCGGCACCCGCTGCAGCAACCGCCGGAAGATCGCCCGCAGCTGGGTGCGGGCCAGCTGGTTGCCCATGCAGAAGTGCGGGCCGCCGCCACCGAAACCGACGTGCTCGTTGCGCGTGCGGGTGACGTCGAAGGCGTTCGGCCTTTCGAACACCGACTCGTCGCGGTTGCCCGAGGCGTAGAACAGCACCACCTTGTCGCCCTCGGCGATCGAGCGGCCGGCCAGCTCGGTGTCGCGGGTCGCGGTGCGGCGGAACGTCATCACCGGGCTCGCCCACCGGACGAACTCCTCCACCGCGGTGTCGATGTGCCCCTCGAAGTCGTCGATCATCAGTTTGCGCTGGTCGGGGAAGTCGGTGAACGCCTTCATGGTGTGTGTGATCGTGTTGCGGGTGGTGTCGTTGCCGGCGACCGAGAGCAACACGAAGAACGAGGCGATGTCGTGGTCGGTCAACTGCTCGCCGTCCACCTCGGCCTGCACCAGGTTGGTCATCAGGTCATCGCGCGGGATCGACCGGCGCTGCTGGGCCAGCTCGACGGCGATCCCGCTCAACGCCCGCAGCGAGCTCTGCAACACCTCCATCGGGCTGCGCCCGGCGGCGACGTCCTCGTCGTTCCAGGACACCATGCCGTCCGCGCCCTCGGTGGCCGCCGCCTGCCACTCCTCGGGCAGCCCGACCATGTCGTAGATCGTCCACATCGGCAGCGGCTTGGCGACCAGCTCGACGAAGTCCCCGTCGCCGTGCTCGACCAGCACGTCCACGATCCGCTCCGCCCGCGCGGCGATCTGGTCCTCGATCCTGGCCACCCGCTTCGGGGTGAACGCGCTGCTCACCAGCTTGCGCAGCACCGCGTGCCGAGGATCGTCCATGCCGAGGAACGACTGCGCCGCCTCCAGCAGCTCCGGCGGCACGTCCTCCATCTGCACCCCCCGGCTGGAGCAGAACGCCTTCGGGTCCTTGCTGACCGCGCGGATGTCCTGGTGGCGCAGCACCGCCCAGTAGCCCGGCTCCTCCGGATCCATCAGCGAACCCTCGGCAGGCGGCTGCCAGCTCAACGGCCGCTCCGCCCGCAGCACCCGGAACGACTCCTCCCGCTCCGCCGCCGTCGCGGACCAGAAACCCAGGTGCGACAGCGAAACCTCGTCGTAGTCCGGCTTGGTGGGGGGCATGACTCTCCTCGACGATGGGGGGACGGGCCAAGCCAACTCCGCCGGCTCACGCCGCAGTCGACGACCAGCCGAGGACCTGCCTTATCGAATTCAGAATAAATTTTGCCCGGAGTGCCGTCAACCTGGCCTCCGGCCTCGTGAGTGATTAGTAGTGCCATAGCGTTACTAATCACTCACGAGGCCGGAACAGCCAAGGCGCGGGTAACCTGATCAGGCGTGCTTCCTGAGATATTCGTGGTCGCGGTCGGCCTGGCGGTCGCGGTCCTGCTCGGCCGGCTGCTCGCGGGCGGATCGGTGTGCCCGAAGCGGCCGCCTACGCGGTCGTCGGCGTCGCGGTAGGGCTGCTGCCCGGGCTCCCCCAGCCTCGGTTGTCCCCCGAGGTCGTGCTGCTGGTGTTCCTGCCGCCGCTGGTCTACTACGCGGCGTTCTTCTCGGACCCCCGGGAGATGATGCGCCACCTCGGCGCGGTGCTCGGCCAGTCGGTCGGCCTGGTGCTGGCCACCGCCGCGGCGGCCGCGGCCATCCTGCACCTGATCTTCCCGGACATCGGCTGGGCGGCCGCGCTCGCCTTTGGCGCCGCCATCGCGCCCCCCGACCCGGTGGCAGCCACCTCGGTGCTGCAACGCCTCGGCGTACCGAGCCGGCTGGTCACCGTGCTGGAGGCGGAGGGGCTGATCAACGACGCGGTCGCGCTGAGCCTGTTCACCATCGCGGTGGCCAACATCGGCACCACCCCCGGGGTGGCGGGCCTCGCGGTGCACGTGCTGGTGGAGATCGGCGGCGGCATCGGCTTCGGCCTGTTGGTCGGCATCCTGATCGGCTGGCTGCGGCGGCGCACCGAGGACTCGCTCAGCCAGGTGGTGTGGTCGCTGCTCACCCCGTTCCTGGCGTTCATCCCGGCCAGCATGGCGCACTCCTCGGGTGTGCTGGCGACTGTCACCGCAGCGGTCTGGCTGGGTACCCGCAAGCGCGGGATGGTCCCGCCGGGCGCCCGGCTACAGGCCGAGACGTTCTGGCGGGTGCTGAACATGCTGCTGGTCAGCGTGTTGTTCGTGCTGCTCGGCTTCCAGGTGCCCAGCATCGTCGCCGGGGTGTCGCAGTACTCCGCCGCCACACTGGCCTTGGCCGCGGGCAGCGTCATCGTGGTCGTCGTACTGGTGCGCATCGTCTGGGTGCTGGTGGTCCCGCCGATGACCCGCCGGCTCAGCGTGCGCAGCAGTGCGAAGGCCAGCCTGCTGTCCACCCGGGAGCGCCTGGTGCTGGGTTGGTGCGGCCCGCGCGGCGCCGTCTCGCTGGCGGTAGCGCTGTCGCTGCCGCTGGTGACCTCGGGAAACGTCCCGTTCGACCGGCGCGGGCTTCTACTGTTCCTCACTGTCGTCGTGGTGCTGACCACGCTGGTCGGCCAGGTGCTGCCGCTGCCCTGGCTGCTGCGCCGGCTCGAGCTGGCCCCGGACGAGCGGGAGCGCACCGAGCGGCTGCGAGCGCGGCGGGCCATGGTGGACGCCGCGCTGCGCGAGGTGGACGACATCGCCGACGACCGCGAGCACGGGCATGAGGGCCTGGAGACCATCCGGCAGGTGCTGGAGCAGCGCCGGGAGCGTCTGTGCCGCGCACTGGACGCCGAGACCGGCGAGGGCACCGACGAGGAGAGTTCACCGGTGGCCTGCCACCTGCGGCTACGCACCCTTGCCGCCGAACGCAAGGCGCTGCGCGAGCTGGGCGACCGCCACGAGATCACCCGCCGCACCCAGGTCGCCATCAGCCAGGAGCTGGACCTGGACGAGACCCGGCTGCACCTGCTGCACCCGGACATCTGACCCGCACGGGCTGTGTCCTGGATCACGGCCGTTCGACGCGCGTCGGGCGCAGCACACCGAGCGCCCGTTTCCCGGGGCGTACACCCGATCGGGACGTGGTAGTCAGCAATGTGGCTCGACCCGAATGCGACGGCGTTATCCGACGATGGCAGCCTCGCGGTACCCACCTGTGAGGAGCATTGGCGATGAAGCTGGAGGAGCTGGAGGCAGACGCCCAGCGTGCGACCTTCGGCGAGTTCGGCGTCGCGCTGGTCGCCGATGTGTTCTCCCCCCGGTTGCTGCAGCGTCAGCTCGCCGCGGCACTGGACGGTCTGCGCCGGGGTGACGTGCTGGCGGAGTTCGCCACCGATATCGGCCGGGTCCACGTGCTGGACCCGGTACTGGTCAAGGACGACGGCTACGAGCGCAGCTTCTCGGTCACCGTTCGGGCGAGGCTCAAGACAAAGCTCGGGCCGAGAGTGCTGGCCATGGGTGTCGACGCGAGCGTGGAGATCGACCTTGTGGTGCGATTGCGCACATTCCACCCGGCCATCGTCGACATCGACATCGACCCGGTGACCTCGGACGACCTGCGGGTCAAGGCCCGCGCGCGCACCGACTGGCTGCCGGTGCCACTCTACGACGGTGGCGGCGTGACCAGGCTGGCCCGGACCGCCGAGCGGGCTTTGTCGATCTTCTCCGCCGCGCTGAACCGGTCCATCGAGGCCTCCGCCCCACAACGCCAGCTCGATGTGCTCGACCAGTTGCGGCGGATCCAGACCCGGACAACGCCCGGCGGTGCGGAACGCGCCGGCACGCTCGACCCCGAGGAGAGCCTGGAGTGGCCGATCCGGCTGGCCCACCGGGAGCGGGTGCAGCTGCAGCTCTGGGCGGAGGCCGGCGCCGATCCCGACGCTGGCTGCATCGCCCCTGCTCCCTCGGAGTCCGAGCAACCGTCGGCCGCGATGCGGCTGTCGGTCAGCGACGCCGGCGGGAGGTTGGTCGGCGAGGCACGCCTGCCGGTGCCGCGCACCGCGCCCGATCTTGACACCCTCCCGGTCGGCACCAGCGTGACCGCCGCCGAGCCCGGCACCTACCAGGTACGGCTGGCCAACCACGCGGACCGGCCGGTGACCTATCGGGTCAACGAGACACCGGGCTCGGTGCCCGGCGAGCAGATCAGCTTCGCCGAGTTCGGCGAGGTGCTGATCCGCCAGGGCCTCAGCCCCCGCAACGTATCCGACGCGCTCAACGCCCACCTCGCCCCGGCGCAGTTCGAGGTGCAGACACCGGTACCGGTCCGGGGCAGCGTCGCCGTCCAGGTCACCGACATCGAACCGGCGCCGGAGACCTCCGGCGAGCGCCGCTTCCGGATGACCCTCGACGTCGAAGTCGAGCTGCTGCTGCGCGCCGGCGATCGGGACATGGAGCTCACCGGCACACTCCGGGTGCCGGTGATGATGTGCATTGTGACGCTGGCCAACCCGGCCGCACTGCAATTGGGCTTCGACCCGGTGGCGGTCCGCGATGTGCGACTGCTGCGCGCCCACCACAAGGTGCGCCGCTGGTGGATGCCGATACCGGCCACTGTGCTGACCAGAATCGTCCGCCGCCGGGTAGCCGACGAGCTGAACAGCAAACTCGACAAGATCAGCGGCCGGCTGGTCGCCGCCGACCTCGGCGCCGAGATCGAGGTGATGGCTGGCAGATCAAGATCGAACAGCTGCCACGTCGATCTCGGTAAAAGTTGATCAAGCGCGCCAGCGCGAGCCAACCCGCCGCTGTACGGCCTTGATCGCTTCGCCATCCGCGAGATAGTCGACCCCGGTCGTCACCGCCGAAGTCGGCGTCGTCCTCCACCCGGCGCAGCCACGGCAGCACGTCCGACCAGGCCCACCCGGCGCAGCCCAACTCATCCGCCCACCGGTCGTAGTCGGCGGGGACCCCGCGCAGCGCGACCATCGCGTTCACCGCCGAGCCGCCCCCGACGCCCCGGCCGCGCAGGTAGCGCGCCGGATCCTGCCCCTGCCGGTGTACCGCGGTCAGCTCGGAGCAGGTCCGGCCGGGTACCGCGCAGGCCGCCCAGAAGTTCGCGCCGCTGATCTGCGCCGGCGTGTCGCCGCCGGGGTGGTCCGGGCCGGCTTCGAGGAGCAGCACCCGCCGGTCCGGCGCCTCGGCGTCCGGTCCTGGTAGTTGTTACGAGTATGCGTCGCATGATCGCCGTCCTCGTACTGGCCGGGGCGTTGGCCGGCTGCGCGGGCGGCCCGACACCCAACGGCCCGGCATCGAACGGCCCGGCATCGAACGGCTTGCCGGCCGGCGGCCCGCCCACGCCGAACCCTGCCGGCTCGGTGCCGCGACGGCTGCCCGAGCCGCTGCCCCCGCCGGCCGAGCCCTCGGTCTCCCCGGTGCCGGCCGTGCCGCCGGCCGGCCGGGTGGTGGCGGTCGGCGCGGCACCGGAAGGCATCGTGGCCGACCCGGTCAGCCGGACGGTGGCGGTCGGGGTGCGCAACCCCAACCAGCTGACCCTGCTCAATGCCGACACCGGGCAGGTCAGCGGGCACGTGGCGTTGCCGGGGGTACTGCGCCACCTGCAGCTCGCCGGCCCCGGCGGCCCGGTGCTGGTGCCGGACGAGAGCTCGGACTCCCTGCTGCGGGTCGGCCTGCCGTCCGGCCAGGTGCTGTCCCGGGTGGTGACCGGGAAGAGCCCGCACGACGCCAACCAGGCGCCCAACGGCACGATCTTCGTGGCCAACGAGGCCGGTGGCACCGTGGCCGCGGTGCGGGACAACCGGGTCGCGCACACCTTCACCGACGTCACCCAACCCGCCGGCCTGGCGCACGTAGGCAACACCATGGGTCTGGTCGACGTCCGGGAGAACACCCTGACCCTCTACGACGCGACCGCACTGACGCCGCTCGTGGAGTTGCCGGCCGGGGAAGGGCCGACGCACCTGCTCGCCGACAAACACGGTCGGCTGGTCGTCGCGGACACCCGCGGCGGCGCGATCTTGGTCTACTCGGTGACGCCCAAGGCCCACCAGGTCGCGCGCGTCGCGTTGCCCGGCGCGCCGTACGGCATCACCTACGACCCGAACCGGGACCGGCTCTGGGTCACCGTGACCGAGGCGAACCAACTGGTCGGCTACGACCTGAGCCAGCCGCTGCCGCGCGAGGTGGCGCGGATCCCGACCGTCCGCCAACCGAACACCGTCGCGGTGGACCCGACCAGTGGCCGGCTGTTCGTCACCGGCACCGCCGAGGGCACGGTGCAGATCATCGACCCGTAGCCGACCTCGCACCCGCCAAGTCGTCACCCCGTGCGAGCAGCCAGCTCGGGCCGGGGGATCGTATCCGCGTGACGACCAATCCGCGCGGGCCCTGCCGGCGAACCCCACACGTGCCCCTCGCATGCCCGCCCCATGTCCACGGCGACCTTGCGGTACTGCGGTTGCTGCTGCAACGCCACGCGGACGGCAGCACACCGGGCGCCCGAAGCGACAGCCACCGGCTGGCCCTGGTGGTCGGCGGCGGCGGCATGCGCGGCTCGTACACCTCCGGCATGCTGCGCGGGCTGGAGCGCGCCGGGCTGCGGGACAGCTTCGACGAGGTGTACGGGGCCTCGTCCGGCGCGTTCGGCAGCGCCGCGTTCCTCACCGGCGCGGCCGCTGCGGGCGCCGCCGCCTACCCGGAAGACCTCTGCTCGCGGACGTTCATCGACATGCGCCGGCTGGCCACCCGCCGGCCGGTACTGTCGCTGGAGTTCCTGATCGAGGAGGTGCTGAGCCGGCGCAAGCCGCTGGCCTGGGATGCCCTGCCGGCCAGCGCGGTGCCGCTGCACCTCGTCGCCACCGACACCGCCGACCTGACGGCGCACACCCTGCACCCGCGCACCCTGCCGCAGTGGCGGCGCGCCGTCCGGGCAAGCGCGTCCATCCCGCTGCTGGCCGGCCCGCCGGTGGAGTTCGAAGGGCGCCGCTGGGTGGACGGTTCGGTCTCCGAGCCGCTCGCCCTGGCCCGTGCGCTGCGCGGCGGCGCCACCCACGTGCTCGCCCTGCTGTGCCGGGGCGAGGAGGAGCTGCACCCGGACTCCTCGGCCAGCCTGTCGCTGTGGGCGCGGATGCTGGACCGGCTCGTCCCCGGGCTCGGCACCCTCGCGCAGGGCTCCCGCCGCTACCGCGCCGACCTGGAACTCATCGTCGACGCCACCCGCCCGAACCGGGGCTCCACCCACCTGCTCGCGATCGCGCCGGCCAGCTCCGCCGGTGTCGCCGGGCTGTGCACCGACCCCGGCGCACTGGCAAGGGCCGTCGGGATCGGCGACGCCTCCGCCACCGCCGCGATCGACCACCTCGCCGACCTGGACCCCGCGAAGACCCCGATCCCGGAGTAGCGAACGCGCCTCCTATGCCGGGACAGAGTGGGCTCCCCTGACTCCGGTCGTCGTTTGTGGCATTGTCGAACGCCGTGCGACCGACCGAGGGTGAGGTCCTCCACTTCTCTGAGGATCCGACGATCGTCGAGTTCATACCTCACATCGCCGCGTCTGCTCGGGTCCCGGATGCCTATGTGTGGGCCGTGGACGCTCAGCGCGCACCCGCTTACTGGTTCCCACGGCAATGCCCTCGGGTGCTGGCGTGGACGTGTGCTGAGTCGGCCGACTCAGACGTGACACGGATCATCGGTCCGTCCGGAGCGTCGCGGGTGCACGCCATCGAGTACGCCTGGCTGGAGCGGATACGGTCGGTGCACCACCTATACGCCTATCGGCTCCCGGCCCTGCCCTTCCGCCCCTTCGCCGACCCTGAACCGGAGCGCCGGTCCGGGCAACCGGAGCCGTCAGTAACTCTTGTGACGCTTCCACACCTCACACGCCGGGCTGAGGGTTGATCTCTTTCGCCGTGCGGAGCAGAGTAAAACGCCGGGGTAACACCAGGGGCGTGTCGAGGCGAGAAGGAGCAAGGGTGGCTGACGAGACGGGCAAGAACTCCGCGATCGAGTCCGCGGTGGGTCGGATCAGGGAGCTCAACGAGCGGATCGTGAACGTCGCCAAGGAAGGCGGCGAGGAGTCGGTCCGGACCTACGAGCGGGTGCTGGAGAACCTGGCGGAGGCCGTGGAGACGGCCGGCGAACGGGGCGCGGAGTGGATCCAGGAGTTCGCCCGGACGCAGGCCGCGTTCACCCGTCGACTGGCCGAGGCGTTCCCTGCCCTTCTGGAGCGGCTCGGCGTGCAGAGCCGGGAGGCCGCTGACGAGGCGAAGGCCAAGATCCGCGAGGTGCCGGAGCTAGCGGAGGCCGAGGGCGTGGCGCGCGGCGCGCTGTCCCGCGAGCAGGACCTGCCGATCGCCGGCTACGACGACCTGAACGTCGAGGAGATCAGCTCCCAGCTGGAAGGGCTCTCACTGGTCGAGCTCGGCCGGGTAGAGGCGTACGAGGCCCGCACCAAGAACCGCAAGACCGTGCACGACCGGATCAGCACGCTCCGCCAGCAGTAACCGCCGCGCCGCCCTCGGGTCGTGAGTGATTAGTGACGCTATAGCGTTACTAATCACTCACGACCCCTATAAGTGGTGCGCAGAGCGGGTATTACTGCCTTAGGTCGTGGCGGGAGCGGAAGTCCAGGAGCGAGTCGTGAATGTGGTCGGATGGCTGGACAGGGCCCAGCGTCGGCACAGATGGTTCTCGCTGCCGCTGGGGGTCGTCTACAAGTTCCTGGACGACCAGGCCACCTCGATGGCGGCGATGATCACCTACTACGGGTTCGCCTCGCTGTTTCCGCTGCTGCTGTTGTTGGTCACCTGCCTGGGCTTCGCGCTCAACGGCAACCCGGAGCTGCAGCAGGCGGTGCTCAGTTCGGCGGTAAGGGACTTCCCGGTCATCGGCGAACAACTCACCCAGAATGTCCACTCGCTGCACGGCAGTACCGCCGGCCTCGTGGTGGGGATCGGCGGAAGCCTGTACGGCGGTCTAGGGATCGCGCTGGCCATGCAGAACGCGATGAACAAAATCTGGGCGGTGCCCCGTGCCGAGCGGCCCTCGCTGATCGGCGCCTACGGCCGGGCCCTTGCGCTGCTGGGGCTGCTCGTCCTCGGTGTGCTGGCGACCACCGCGATGTCGGCGATGGCGACACTGCGGCTGCCGGACGGCGGTGTCATCGGCAGCCTGGCCTGGCGGGTGGCCGGCGTGCTGCTGAGCGTGGCGGTGACCAGTGCGCTGCTCGCGCTCGCCTACCGGCTGTTGACGTCGGTGCGCCTCCCGACGTGGGACGAGCTGTGGCCGGGCGCACTGACCGCGACCGTGCTCTGGCAGCTGCTGCAGGGTGTCGGGGTGTTCCTGGTGGGCCACCGGCTGCGCGGCGCAAGCGCGACCTACGGGTTGTTCGGCATCGTGTTGGGACTGCTCGGCTGGATTTACCTCGGTGCGCTGATCCTGCTGATCGGCGCGGAGATCAACACGGTGCGGGCCCGGCGGCTGTTCCCGCGTAGCCTGCTCGCCCCCGACCCTTCCGACTCGGCGATCACCCCGGCGGACCGGCGGGCCTACGCCTCCTACGCCGAGACCGAGCGGCAGAAGAACTACCAGACGATCCACACCGACTTCAAGACGCCGTGACGGCCAGCGCGACGGCGAACGCGCTGTAGAACACGGCGGCCGCGGCCAGCCGGGCCGGGGTGAGCCGGTCGCGGCGCAGCAGCACCAACAGGTAGACCACCGCGAGCATGGTGGCGCCGCCGGCCAGCAGCAGCGGGGTACCCAACGACCACGGGGTGAACAGCAGGCCGAGGCCTGACGGGATGGTGGCCTGGATCATCATCGCGCCAGAGATGTTGGCCAGTGCCAGCTGGGTCTTGCCCTGGCGGACCCAGATCAAGGCGTTCATCGTCTCGGGCAGCTCGGTGGCGATCGGCGAGAGCAGCAGCGCCACCACCACCGGCGGCAGCCCCAGTGCGGGCCCGGCCCACTCCAGCTGGGTCACGAACAGCTGCGACGCCGCGAAGATCAGCGCCAGGGTGACCAGCGTCTGGGCGAACACCGCGCCCCGGGTGGGGACCGCGCGGCGCGGCTGGAGCTTGAGCGGTTTGAGCTCCTCGGCGCCTGCTGGGCCGCCGCCGCGCAGCTCCCGCCAGAAGTAGAGCCCATAGGCGGCGAAGAAGGCCAACCCCAGCCAGGGTTTGATGCCGAACGCGACCAGGCCGAGACCGATCTTGACGACGAAGATCGACAGGAACCACAGCTGGTCGCGGGCGAGCCGCCGGGAGTCCACGCCAAGGATCCGGCTGGCCGGGCGAGGCGGCGCCCCGGGCGCCGGAGCGCGACCCGCTTCGGCGGGCACTCGCGCCCGCCTGCGACCCTTGGCCCCCCGCACCAGCAGCGTCGCGCCGACCGTGGCGTATGCAATGGTGCCGACCACCAGCGGACCGCCGAGCGCGGCACCGACACCGATGTCGGCGCCGTGCGCGCCACCGCCGAAGGTGACCGCGACGAGGGTCACCACGCTCTCCGGCAGCGCGGTGCCGACCGCGGCGAGGACCGTGCCGACCGCCGTCGGACCGACGTTGAGCTGCAGCCCGAGCCACTCGACGGCGTTGACGAACCACTCGCACGCCAGATAGATGACTACCGCGCATCCCAGCAGCAGCAGTACATGGGCCACGACACACCTTCCCGCGCCGCGGCTGCCGCCTGGGGCGACCCCGATCCGCGACGGATAGCTCATCCGCAGGGATCGAAGGTCTCGCCTACCCGAGGTGTGGGCCCTGTGACCGGAGAACCAATGAGGTTCTCAGTATGTCGACCAGCAGGCCGGTGTCGTGGAAACCACGACAGCGGAGGCTACTCCCCTTCGACTCAGCAAAGACCGTCGCAGACCGGGCGCCGCTTTCGCAAGGGCGGAGAAAGTGAGGCTCGCCTAAACCCTTTTTTCGCCCTGGCCAGAGTGATCCATAGGTATGTCGAAGCCGTGAGCTTGCTGGACCGAACCGTCACTTGTCCAGCTACAAGCCAGCACGGGTCACGGGCGGGGACAGCACGGTTCATGGGCTCTTCAGCGAAGCGCACCGCACACGGAGTGACACAAATCACAGTGTTCCGCGCGCCGAGCGACCGGACTCAACCAGACGTTCGAGTCGGACGACCGTCCATGGCGCCGCCGGAGGCCCGCAGGATCGCCCGGGCGAAGCGGCGGGCCCTCGGCACACCGCTGACGCCCAGCCAGCTGCGGCAGGCGGCCATCAACCAGGCCAGCCCATACATCGCCACAGGTAGCAGCACCAGGGCGAGGACAATGCCGATGCTCATGCGCTCAACTCCCGCCAACGCCAAAGTCCAAGGCTACCGGCTCACCAGCGGAGATGGGCCCGCCGTGCCTGTGAACTTAGCCACGCCGAACTCGAAGTTTCGGCGTCAGACAGGACGGCGTGGCTGGGCAACGCCCTCGGCACCGCCCGGCTGCCATGCACAAGCCACATAAAGAACAGGTAACGAGCGATGCACTAATGCTGAGAAAGCGCTGATTAATTTTTCTGACCCGGTTCGATGACACTGGACCCTGAGCACGCCTCAGAATTACAAATAATCTTGTGGTTTCATTGCGATCCCCGAAGTGGTGGCCGCACGGTCGCCTCGACAAGCTGAAGGAAGGACACTTGATCCCAAGCGTGAAAACCTCGATTTCCGGCATCGCAATTGCATTGACCGTCACCGCTGTGGGCGCGGTCGGCGCGGTTGGCACTGCCAACGCGGCTACGCCAGACAGTAGCGGCGTGGTGAGTGCCGCGCTACAGAACCGGCCTCCGCCACCGCCCCCGCACAGGTTCCGGATGAAGTTCAGGTCGCTGCAGGAATGCCAGGTCCGGGCGGACCACGACCACGTCGGCCACCGGGCCGACTGGGACTGCCGGCGCGGCCCGGACCGCAACAACCCATGGGAGTACTGGGGCCGCTGACCCCGTTGGCCGGCCAGCGAGCCCCCGACCCAACCGGGCCGGGGGCTCGCTGGCGTGGGCTGACCCTGGCCGAGCTCAGAAGTGGATCGGGCGTCCGGCGAACTTGCCGCCCTGGCAGACGAACTCCTTGGCGTGCGCCTTGTCCCGGAGCACGTGGCCGTGCCCGGTGCGGCACTGGCTGACGCTGACCCCCGGGTGCGGCGGAGCGGGCCGGCTCGGCGTCGAGGGGGCACTCGCCCACGCGGTCGCGCCGGAAAGGCCGAGGGCGCAGACCGCCGCCACGGGCACTGCCGCGTAGCCGATCACACGTCGAACACTCATAGGTGATTCCTCTCAAATGGGGGTAGCGGGAGGCGTCGCAAGCATGCCTGCCGTCGCCGGTGACGAGTAAACGAGAAGCTGCCGGTCCCCGGTGCGCACCAGCCAGACCTCGCTGAGAACTCCACTCAGCGGGTGTGGTGGCGGCAGGTGGATCAGACTGCACAGCACAGCCGCCGGCGGCACCCGCAACCAGTAGCGAAGGAGAGGCAAGCCGTCATGACTCACCAGCACGTCGACTTCGCGGTCGCCGAACTCGGCGAACGCACCGTGGCCTCGCCGCTGCGGGACACCCGGTTCGTGGACAGCGACGAGCGGGTGCTCTACCGCAACAACCTCGCGGAGCTGCGCGATCTGGTGCGAGCCGGCGAGGAGCCGCTCTCCTTCGAGCTGGCCGGCCCGAGGGAGCGGGTGTTCTTCGAGCCGAGCACGCTCAAGTGCGGGATCGTCACCTGCGGCGGGCTGTGCCCTGGCTTGAACAACGCGGTGCGGGCGATCGTGCTCGGGTTGCTGGACAAGTACGGCGTCGCGGAGGTCTACGGGCTGCGGTTCGGCTTCGAGGGCCTGGTGGGAAAGTATGACCACAAGCCGGTGCGGCTCACCGGCCCCCGGGTCAACCAGATCCACGAGCTCGGCGGCACCGTGCTCGGCACGTCGCGGGGCGCGCAGCCGGCCGCCGACATGGTGGACACACTGCAGCGGCTGGGCATCGGCCTGTTGTTCACCATCGGCGGTGACGGCACGCTGCAAGGGGCGCACGAGATCGCCGAGGAGATCCACCGCCGCGAGCTGCCGATCGGGGTCATCGGGGTACCGAAGACGATCGACAACGACATCTCCTACGTCGAGACGTCCTTCGGCTTCGAGACCGCCGTGTCCGCCGCGAGGGACGCCACCCGCGCCGCCTACGTCGAGGCGTCCGGCCACCGGGGCGGCATCGGCCTCGTCAAGCTGATGGGCCGCGACTCCGGGTTCATCGCCGCGTTCGCCGCGCTGGCCGACACGAACGTCGGCATCTGCCTGATCCCGGAGAACCCGTTCACCCTGGACGGCCTGCTGCCCGCGCTGCGCGACCGGCTGGAGCGCGACGGGCACGCCGTGGTCGTGGTGGCCGAGGGCGCCGGGCAGGACCTGCTGGCGGCGACCGGCGAGCAGGACGCCTCGGGCAATGTGGCGCACGGCGACATCGGCTTGTTCCTCAAGGAGCGGATACCCGAGCGGTTCGAGGCCGAGGGGCTCGAGGTCAACCTGAAGTACATCGAGCCCAGCTACCTGATCCGCAGCTTGGCGGCCAACACCAGGGACGCGGCGTTCTGCCAGCTGCTGGGCTTCGCCGCTGTCGATGCCGGGATGGCCGGCAAGACGGACATGGTGGTCGGTCTGTGGCGCCGCCGGTTCACCCACGTGCCGATCCCGTTGGCTGTCTCGTCGCGGAAGAAGGTGAACAGCGAGGGCCGGCTGTGGCAGAGCGTGCTGTCCGCCACCGGGCAACCCCGGGACATGCGCTAGGAGTTCACCGTTCGGCGGACGTCGACCGCACGGCCAGCCAGAGCGCCGTGGCGTAGCCGGTGGCAACGACCGGCAGCGCGAGGCGCAGCGTGGGGTGTCCGGTCCCGTCGAGCAGCAGTGCGCCGAGCGCGGCCACCCCGAGCGCGCCACCGGCCTGGCGCGCGGCGTTGAGCGCTCCGGCGGCGAGCCCGGTGTTGCCCGGCGGCGCGGCATCCAGCGCCACCGAGGTCATCGCCGGCATCGCCAGCCCGACGCCGCCGAGGAGCGTGCCGCCCGCTGCCAGCAGCCACAGCGGCGTGCCGGGTCCGGCGGCGGCGAGCGCCAGCGCGCCGAGCAGCCCAGCGGCCATGCCGGCGAGCATCGCGGTCCTGCGCCCGTACCGGTGCGCCACCTTCCCGGACAGCGCCGCGGCAACGGCAACCGCAACGGTCATCGGCAAGATCACCAGGCCGGCCGCCCTTGCACCGACGTGTCGGGTCTGTTCGAGGTAGAGCGCGAGGCAGAACAGCACCCCGTAGAGGCCGAAGTTGAACAGCGCGCCGAACGCCACGACGGCACGCAACCGCGGGTGCCGGAACATCCCGGCCGGCACCAGCGGCACCGCGCTGTGTCGTTCGACCAGCACGAACGCCACCCAGGCCACCATCGATACACCGAACAACCCCAGGACCGACGGCGAGTGCCATTCCGCGCCGGTGGCGCCGGTCAGCGCGGCGGTGAGGGCGACGAGGCCGAGTGTCACCGTCAGCTGCCCGGCGAGATCGGCCCGGTGCGCCGGTCGCCGGGGCGCCCGCGCCACCGCGGCACGCACCAACACCGCCGACAGCGCGGCGAACGGGACGACCACCCAGAACACCGCACGCCAGCCGAGCGCGTCGACGAGGAAACCGCCGACCAGCGGCCCAGCGGCCAGGCCGACACCGGAAACCCCGCCCCAGACCCCCAGCGCCCGGGCACGCGCCGCCGGCTGGGGGAACTGGTGCGCGATCAGGGCCAGCGAGCACGGCGTCACCACGGCCGCACCGGCACCCTGCACCACCCGGGCGGCGACCAGCACCGGAAGCGAGGGGGAGACCGCACAGCCGGCGCTGGCCACCGCGAACACGGCAAGGCCGGCCAGGAACATCGACCGGGCACCCCACCGGTCACCCGCGCTGCCCGCGCTCAACATCAACGCGGCGAACGTGACCGTGTAGCCACCGAGCACCCACTGCAGCCCGCGCAGCGAGCTACCGAGCGAGTGCCCGATCGCGTCGAGCGCGACGTTGACGATCGTGGCGTCCAACAGCACGACGAAGAACCCGAGACAGAGCCCGGCGAGCGCCAACCGGCCCCGCTTCGCCCGGACCGCTCGGTCCGCATCGACAGTGCGCACCCACCCAGCTTCGACGCCGAGGCCGGCCGGCCACAATGCGGGATTTCGACACCGAGACTTCGGAAAACTTTGAGGCTGATCGTGTGTCCAGGTCGGAGTACATTGCGTGACGTGATGTTCGACGAGGCCGACCTCGTACTGTTCCTGCAGGTTGTTGGCGAGGGAAGCATCACGAAAGGAGCCGGGCGGGCGCATCTCTCGCTGGCCTCGGCGAGTGCCAGGGTTCGGGCAATGGAGAAGGAGCTCGGCGCGCCACTGTTGCGCCGTCACCGGAGGGGAATCGTCCCCACCTCGGCCGGGTGGGTCCTCGCGGCACACGCCCGCACCCTCACCCACCACGTCGCCCAGATGCGCGGCGACCTGAGCCGCTTCGCCGAGGGCGCCCGCGCCACGATCACCCTGCTGGCCAACACCTCCGCGACGGCTACGTTCCTGCCCGGCGCACTGATCGAGTTCCTCGCCGAACACCCGGACACCGACATCGACGCCGTGGAGTCACCGAGCAGCGAGACGGTCGCCTCGGTCGCCTCGGGGCGCGCCGAGCTCGGCGTGGTCGCCGACGTCGTCGAGCTGGGCCAACTGCACCTGACACCATTGCGACCAGACCCTCTGGTAGTGATCACACCGCCAGGGCACCCGCTCGCGCAGCGCCAGGCGGTCGCGTTCGCCGACTGCCTTGCGCACCCGTTCGTCGGCCTCGTCGAAGGCAGTGCGCTGCAGGAATGCCTCGAGGCGCACGTACGCCCACTCGGTCGGACCGCACCCGCACCCCGTTATCGAGCCCGGTTCCCGAACTCCGAAGCCATCTGCCGGGCCGTCTCGGCCGGCGTCGGCATCGCGGTGCTGCCCGAGCCGACCGTGACCCGATCGTGCCGGGAGCTGCGCCTCGAGCTCACCCGGCTGACCGACCCCTGGGCGGACCGCCGGCTGCTGCTGTGCACCGCCGACCCCACCTCCCTCACCCCGGCCGCCGCCGCCCTCGCCGCCCACCTGGGCTCACCCGCCGCCGGACTGTGACGCGGGTGGCAACGGCAGAGACGGACCGCACACAGCGAGTGGTCGCCGCACACATGTCCGGCCATGTGTGCCGTGCCCACTCGCTGTGTGTCGTGGGGCTGTGGCCGTGGTGATCGTGCGGGTGGTCAGGTGCGGGCTAGGGGTTCGGCGGAACCGGGGTGCAGGGCCAGGACCTCGGCGAAGCCTTCGAGCAGGCAGCGGACGAACAGCGTGGGCGCGGTGAACGCGGCGCCGTCGAAGTTGATCCCGACACAGCCGACGTCGTCGTGCGTCACCAGTATGATCATCGCCGCGCAGCCGGGCAGCGGCGCGAACGGGTAGATGCGGTCGATGTGCGCGCCGGCGAGGTGCAGGTGGCCTCGGGCACCAGGTACGAAGGTGGCCTGCAGGTCGTTCCCCCTGGTCTGGGTGCCGGCGATCTGCGCGATGACCGAGCCGGGCAGCCGCGCCAGTGCCGGCGCCATCAGGCCGATGGTGTCGATCGCCGGCTCGGCACGGGCGGACCGGATCAGGTCCCGCACCTGTTGGATGCGCCGCCTGGGGTCGGTGGTGGCCAGCGAGCCGGAGAACCGGGCACCGGCGATCCGGTTGCCGCCGGCCGGGTCTCCGGGGCGGCGCACCGAGATCGGGATCGCCATCGGGACAGCGGCGACCGGCAGGCCCATCTCCTCGTGGTAGCGCCGGTATCCGCCGAGCAGGCCAGCCAGGTAGGCGTCGTTGACCGTGCCACCGGCCGACTTGGCGGCGGCCCGCAGGTCGGCCAGCGGCACGTCCATCGCGGCGAACCGCCACTGCCCGCCCCGGCCGGCGAGCAACGGCGACCCGCCGGCCCGGGGCGGGGTGAGCACCCGGCGCAACGACTGGCCGTAACGGTTGGCGCCGCGCAGCGCGCCGACCGGGTCGCCCAGCACCCCGGCAGCCGTGGCGCCGGCGCCGCTCAGCAGGCCCATCGCGGCCTCGGCGTCGTCCCGGACCTGGTGCGCCAGCACCCCCAGCGGGCTGATCTGCCCGGTTGCCCGCTGCGGGGGTTGCGGCTTGTCCGGCCTCGGCTCGCGGCGCGGCGAGTGCAGCTGGCTGAGCAGCTGCCCGACGCCGAGCCCATCGGTGGCAGAGTGGTGCAGCTTCAACAGGTAGGCGCCTCGGCCGTCCGGCAGACCCTCGTACAACACGGCCTGCCACGGCGGACGGGTCTCGTCGAACGGGCTCATCGCCAGCCGCGCGGCCTCGTCCAGCAGCGCAGGCCAGCCACCGCCCTCACGCAACCGGGCACGGGCCACGTGCCGGCTCAGCTCGAAGTTCGGGTCGAAGCTCCAGCGGGGCAGACCCATGCCGAGCGGACCCTGCACCACCCGTTGCCGACCCCGGGGCACCATCCGCACGGCCCACTCGTGCGCGGCCAGGAACCGATCCCAGCTCGGCACGGTGTCCAGCAGCTCCAGCGCCAGCACCGGCGAGTGCATGCTCCCCTCGGCCCGCCACATGGTCGCCTCGAAGGCATTCATCCGAGTGCTGGAACCCCAGCTCAGCTCGTCGTCGGCGGCGGGAGGGCTGGCGGAGCGGGAAGTTTCCTGGGCAACCACCGGTCAACCCTCACCCACACTCGCTGATCGACACAATGCCGGGGCTCCGTATGCAGTACCGCCCGCCGACCAACAACCCGTAGGCATGAACGTCACCACACACGTTCGAGGACCGGGGCGCCACCGGCCAGGCGCCGTGGAACCAGGTCCTTCTGTCCAGGCTCAGCCGTGATAGACCTCACGTCGATGCCCGAGCGCGATGACCGCTACGACCAGGGTTCCATCGTCAATGGTGTAGATGATGCGGTAGAGACCGGTGCGGACGCGCCACGCTGGTCGCCCCACGAGTGGCGTCGACGCGGGCGGGCGAGGCTGTTCGGCGAGCAGCGCAAGTACGCCTCGGATCCGCTGCTGGACGGGTTTGTCCAGCTTCCGCAGTGCGCGTGCGGCAGCAGGGCGCAGCTCAACGCGGTAGGTCACAAGCCCAGGTCGGCTTTCACCTGTTCCCAGGGGATACTCGGGTCCTCCTCGGCCATCGCAGCGTCGAATGCCGCGATGTCTTCAGCAGCTTCCAGAGCGTCCATGAGTTCCTCATAGCGGCCGGGGCTGATCACCACGGCGACCGGCCGGCCGTGCCGCTGCAGGACCACGGCCTCGTTCTGGGCAGTGTCGATCACCTCGGGGAGCTGTCCCCGAGCGTCGCTGACGCTGATCTCCGACATAGTCAAAGTGTACAAGTTCAGAGCTGTTTTGTACATAAATCGGCAGCCCGACTGACGTCGTCAAGCGCGCCGGAGCAGCCAGGGCTGCAGGTGGGAGTATCCGCGCACCGAAACCCGGCGCAGCTTCTTGACCTGGTAGCAGGTCTCGCGTTCGAGAGCGTTGGCAAGGTCCCGGTCGACCAGCACGGTGCCCGGGCGGGCCAGTGCGGTGAGCCGGCTGGCCAGGTTGACCACCGGACCGTAG
>DASYBQ010000106.1:0-20229 GCA_036500625.1 Pseudonocardia sp.
CGCCCAAGCAGCCGCCATCGGCCGCATCGCCGACGACCCACCCGGCCTCGTCCTACTCAAAACCACCTTCGGCGGCACCCGCATCGTCGACATGCTCGTCGGCGACCCACTACCCAGAATCTGCTGAGCGGGGGGCCGGACCGGCCGAGCGCGGACCAGGCCGGGATTTGATCTACCGGCTCAGCATGGCCGGTAGTCGCCTTCCCGGGTGCGCGGTGGGTTGAACAGGGCCGCTCGACAGGGCTCCAGAGCTGACGACGCGCGTTATCCACACCACAGAAACTGGCGCCCGACATTTAGGCATGCCTAACCTAGCTCGCGTGGAGCAGGATTCTGATCTGACGGTGCCCTCGTTGGTCACCCGCCTACCACGCTGGCCGTCCGCCAATCCGGTGTCCCTGAACGCCTGGACGTGCGAATGCGGCGCGTACGGCACCGGGGACAGCCAACCCCAGTCCCGCCGTGAGCTGGAACAACACCTGGCCAACGCCGAGCACCGGCGCGGCGAGTACTACTACGGCTGCCAGCGGCAACGCGCCACGGTGGCGGTGCTCGCCGACCCCGGCGGCCGGTTCACCCACCAGTTGGTGACCGAGCGGTAACTACCGCGCCCGATCCCTTGCCGAGGCGACAGCGACCTGGCCGAGGCTGATGCCTGCGTCGTTGGGCGGCACCCGCCGGTGGGTGAGCACCTCGAACCCGACGGCACGCAGCCGGGCGGCCAACCGGTGGGTCAGCACCTGGTTCTGGAAGACGCCGCCGGACAGCGCAACCGTGTTGAGCCCGCTGCCCAGCCCGCTGCCACCGCGGACCGTCACGCAGGTGCGGGCCAGCACCTCGACCACGCCGTTGTGGAACCGGGCGGCGATGCGACCGATGTCCACCCCGGCCGCCAGATCGTCCAGCACGCCGCGCACCAGGTCCGCCCCGCTGATCAGCGGCCCCTCCAGCCGGGCCGGGTACCAGTCCGACTCGTCCGGGTCGACCCACTGCTCCAGCTCGATCGCCGCCTGGCCCTCGTAGTTCACCCGGTCCCGCAGCCCGACCAGCGCAGCCACCGCGTCGAACAGCCGCCCGGCGCTGCTGGTCAGCGGCGCGGACACCGTGCCGAGCTGCACCGCGTCCAGCAGCGCGTCCAACTGGCCCCAGCCGGTGGCCTGGCGGGCGGCCAGTGCCGCCGCTCCGGCGGGCACCTCGCGGTAGCCGCAGGCACGCAGGTAGGCCGCCGCCATCCGCCACGGTTCCCGCACGGCCTTGGCGCCGCCGGGCATCGGTACCGGCGCCAGGTGGGCCACCCGGGAGAACGTGCGCAGCGAGACCACCATCACCTCACCGCCCCACAGCGTGCCGTCCACTCCGTAGCCCAGCCCGTCACAAGCCACTCCGATGACCGGCCCGGCCACCCCGTTGTCGGCCAGGCAGGAGGCCAGGTGGGCGTGGTGGTGCTGCACGCCGAGCAGCTCGACGCCGTCGGGCTCCGAAGACTCCTCAGCCTCCAGCGCGTACTTGGTGGACAGGTACTCCGGGTGCAGGTCATGGGCGAGCACGGCGGGCGTGACGTCGAACAGCTCACCGAAATGCGCGACCCCGTCGACGTAGGAGCGCAGCGTCTCGTAGTTCTCCAGGTCGCCGATGTGATGGGACAGGAACGCGTGCGTGTCCCTGGCCAGGCAGAACGTGCTCTTCAGCTCGGCGCCGCAGCCGAGGATCGGGCGCGGTGCCGGCCAGGCCAGTGACAGCGGCTCCGGCGCGTAGCCCCGGGAGCGGCGGATCGGCAGCGGGCGCCCGTCCACCACCCGCAGCACCGAGTCGTCCGCCCGCATGTGGATCGGCCGGTTGTGGGTGAGGAAACTGTCCGCGATCGGCGCCAGCCGGAGCAGCGCGTCCTCGTCGCGGTAAGCGATCGGTTCGTCGGAGACGTTCCCGCTGGTCAGCACGATCGGCTCGGCGAGGTCGTCGGCCAGCAGCTGGTGCAGCGGGGTGTAGGGCAGCAGGATGCCGAGGTGGTCGTTGCCCGGTGCGGCCTGGCCGGCCAGCGGCGCCGCTGCCGTGCCGTCCTTTCTGGGCAGCAGCACGATCGGCCGGCGCCTGGAGGTGAGCAGCTCGGCCGCCACCTCGTCGACCCGCACCAGCTCGCGGGCCGCGGCCAGGTCGGCGACCAGCACCGCGAACGGCTTGTCCTCCCGGTGCTTGCGGGCCCGCAGCGCGGCGACCGCCCGCTCCCCCACCGGACCGCTGGCCAACGCGGCCAGGTGGTAGCCACCGAGACCTTTCAGCGCGAGGATCGCCCCGCCGCGCAATGCGTCCTGCGCGGCGCGCAGCGCATCGGGGCCGTGCTCCGTCACCTGCGCGCCGGTGGTCCGGTAGCTCAGTGCCGGCCCGCAGTCCGGGCAGCAGACCGGCTGAGCGTGGAACCGGCGGTCCGCCGGGTCGTGGTACTCCTCGGCACAGGCCGGGCACATCGGAAAACCAGCCATCGTGGTGGCGGAGCGGTCGTAGGGCACGCCGGTCACGATGGTGAACCTCGGCCCACAGTTAGTGCAGTTGCCGAACGGGTAGCGGTAGCGGCGGTCGGCCGGGTCGCGCAGCTCCGCCAGACAGTCGGCGCAGGTGGCGGTGTCCGGCGAGATGAGCGTGCTGCGCGGGCCGGCGGTGGTGCTGGTCCTGATGGTGAAGCCTTCGGCGTCCGGCGACACCGGGACCTCGGTCGCCGACACCTGCTCCACCACGGCCAGCGCGGGCGGGCGCTCGGCCAGCTCGGCCAGCAGCTTGCGCACCGCCGCCGGGTCGCCCTGCACCTCCAGCAGCACGCCGGACTCGTCGTTGCCGACGAAACCCGACAGGCCCAACGACCCGGCCAAGGCATGCACGAACGGCCGAAAACCGACGCCCTGCACGATGCCGGTCACCCGGACCTGGACCCGCATGCTCACCGCTCGCTCCGGGGCGCCCGGCGCTGCGCCGTCATTGAGCGAGCGCGAGCTGGACCAGCTCCCAGAGCACGTGGTAAGTGGTGGTTTGCGCCTCCTGGATGCGGTGCACCGAGTCCGACGGCATGACGAACAGGTAGTCGATCTCGCCGGCGTCGGCGGCCTCCGCCATCGCCCCGCCCGAGTAGCCGGCGAACCCGACGGTGAGCATGCCGATGCGGTGTGCCTCGGTGAACGCGCGCAGCACGTTGCGCGACCCACCGCTGGTGGACAGGCCCACCGCGATGTCGGTGGGCCGGCAGGCGGCGGCCAGCGGGCGGGCGAACACCACGTCGAACGACACGTCGTTGGCCAGCGCGGTGAGGGTGGCGACATCCTGGGTCAATGCGCGGGCCGGCAGTCGGCGGCCGCCATCGGCCGGACTCAGGAACTGGTGCGCAACGGCCTCCGCGTCGGTGCTGCTGCCGCCGTTGCCGAAGCTGAACAGCCGGCCGCCGGCGGCGAACCGCCGCGCCATCTCCTCGGCGCACATCCCGATCCGCTCGCCCTGGGCGGCCAGCAGCTCACCGCGCACCCGCTCGATCTCGACGATCTTGTCCCTGGTGGAGCGCGCGACCTCGGCCAGCACCGTGGCGAGGCGCCCCGGGGTGCCGCCGGGGTCGCCGCGCTCGTAGAGGAACGGGTACAGCTCCTCGACACCGCTCATGCCGGGCCGCCCCCGAGGTCGTAGGCCGCGCCGTCCACTCTGGCGATCGCCTCCTTGGCGTGCACCAGCAGCACGTCGCCCACCTGTGCCTCGACCAGCGCGATGCTGACCTCCTCCACGGTGCCCTCCTCGGTGTGCACCAGCGCCAGGTCATCCGCCAACAGCTCGGTGACCCGGACCGGGACAGCCTGGTCGGAACACGTGATGCAAACCTCGTCGGTGCAGATCGGGTCGGTCATGACAGCAACTCCGGCTGGTCGAAGAACACGTGCACCAGCTCCCACAACACGTGGTAGGTCGTCACCTGTAGCTCCTTGACGACCAGCGGGTCGCCCGAGTCCGCCCGCAGCAGGTGGTCGGCAAGGCCCCGTCGGGCCACCGCCCCGCCGTCCCCGCCCACCAGCGCGACGGTCAGCATGCCCATTCGGCGTGCCACCGCCAGCGTGTCGGCGACCTCGGCGGCGTCCGGGCTGCTGGCCAGGCCCAGCGCAATGTCCTCAGGAGCGGCCAGCAGCTCCAGCTGGGCTGGCTGGTCGGGGCCGGCCAGCGCGAACGCCGGCAGCGCCCGCTTGCCGACGATCACCGGGTGTACGAACTCCACCACGACATGCGCCGCATCCGGCTCGGATGCACCGGCGCCGAAGACCACCAACCGGCCGCCTCGATAGAACCGGCCCGCCATCGCATGGCAGGCCGCCGCGATCCCCTCCGCCTCACCGGATAGCGCCCTCGTCGGATCGCCTCGGCGGGCGAATAACTCCGTCGTCCGGCTGGCCGCTGCCGTTGGCTGCACTGTGCCCGTTGGTCCGACTGTGCCCGTTGCCATTGCCGTTCATCTCCATCAACTGTTCATAGCGAGTCCGGAACTGGTGCAGTGTCCGGTGAGTCTCCTCCAGCAGCGCCGCCTGCCGAGCCAGATCGGCCAGCCCGTCCGCCGTCAAGCGGTAGGTGCGCCTGGCCGGGCCGGCATCCGAGGTCTGCCAGGTGGACCGGACGAGACCTTGGCGCTCGAGGCCGCGCAGCGCCCGGTACACCGTGCCGGGATCGCCCTCCGCCACATGCATGTCGCGCAGCCGGTTGGCCAGATCGTAGCCATGGTCGGCGCGCTCGCGAAGCAACAGCAACAAGCACGGCTGAAGAAAGTTCCTCGGCTCGCACTCACCCATGAAATCGCCGCCCCGTTGTCGCCGATTGCGAGGAGATCCCAGCGCTCCACCCCTGTGTCTGGGCTCACAAACATCTCGTGGGCCCACCGTATCAGCGCAACTACCACACGTCTGGTCGATCACGAGACTGATGCTCTACTGGGACGTTGTCACACCGGATGTGGCCGTTCAGAGCGGCGGGCGCCGCTCCCCGTGCCCGGTGGCCTGTTCGAACGCGTGCCCGGCCCGCAGCACCGCAAGGTCACCATGGTGCGGACCGATGATCTGCAGCCCGATCGGCAGGCCGCCCGGCGTGAAGCCGGCCGGCACCGACAACGCCGGGCAGCCGGTGGCCGAGATCAGGTAGGCCGATGCCATCCAGTCGAGGTAGTCGGGCATCGGCTGCCCGGCGATCTCGCTGGGGTAGGCCCATTCGACGGGGAACGGCGGCACCTGGCTGACCGGGGCGAGCAACAGGTCGTGGCGGGTGAAGAACTCCCGCACCCGCTGGAACAGCGCGGCGTGCGCGGCCTCGGCGCGGGCCACATCGGCCCCGGAAAGGGCCCGGCCGCGGTCGATGCTGTCCAGCAACGGGCCGGTGAACTCGTCCGGATAGCTGGCGGCTATCTCACCGAGCACCAGCTCGAAGCGCCAGGCGCGCAGCGTGCGGAACACCTCGTCCGCGCCGGTCAGGTCCGGGCAGTCCAGCTCCACCGTGCAGCCGAGCGTGCTGAACACCGGGGGCGCGGCATGGAGCACCGCGCTCACCTCCGGGTCGACTGCCACCCGACCGGCCAGGTCGGGTGCCCAGGCCACCCGCAGGCCGGTGAGGTCCATGGTCAGCGAGCCGGCCACATCCGAGCCGGGGCGGTCCAGCGCGGCCGGTGCGCGGGGGTCCGGGCCGGCCAGCACGGACAGCGCCAGCGCCACATCCGCCACCGACCGGGCCATCGGCCCCTGCACCGTCAGCGGCGACCAGGGCAGCGGGTCCGGCCAGCTGGGCACCCGGCCCGGCGAGGGCCGCAGGCCGACGACGTTGTTGAAGGAGGCGGGGTTGCGCAGCGAACCACCCATGTCGCTGCCGTCGGCCAGCGCAAGCATCCCGGTGGCCAGCGCGGCGGCCGCTCCCCCGCTGCTGCCGCCGGCCGAGCGGCCGAGGTCATAGGGGTTGCGGGTGGCGCCGAACAGCGGGTTCACCGTGTGGCTGCCGGCGGCGAAAACCGGCACGTTGGTCTTGCCGACCGTGATCGCGCCCGCGCCGCGCAGCCGTTCGATGACCAGTTCGTCGGTGTCCGGCACGTTGTCGGCGAACAGCGGCGAGCCGTACGTGGTACGGATGCCAGCGGTCTCGTGGGTGTCCTTGTGCGCGATGGGCAGCCCGTGCAGCGGCCCCAGCTCGCTGCGCAGGGCCCACGCCTTGTCGGCCTGCTCGGCCTGCGCCATTGCCTGCTCGGCGACCACGGTGACCAGCGCGTTCACCGTGGGGTTGACCGACTCGATGCGTCGCAGGTGCGCCTCGACGACCTCGCGCGCGGACACCTGCCCGTCTCGGAGCAGTCGGGACAGCTCACCCGCACCGGCCCAGTACAGCTCGTCCACGTGAGCCGACGGTACTCCCCGCCCGGGCCTACTTGTTCGCGTTGCCGGACTGCTGGAAACCGGCCGTCGAAGCCGGGTCGACCCGATACGGCGCGATTGCGCCGACCAGCGTGTTGTCCGTCATCGTCACGCCGGTGGCGCCATGCACGGCCAGCAGGGCCGTGGTGTAGTTGGAGGAGAACGTGTTCCCTCTGACGACGACGTCCGGGTAGCCGTCAAGGTAGATCGCCTGGTCGGCACCGCTCTGGCAGTAGTTGTCCAGGAACTGGATGGCGACCTGGCCTTCCGGCACCCCCGCGTTGTGCCGTTGCGTGCCGCTGGCGTTCAGGCACTGCGCGTCGACGTTCACACACCTGTTGTCCTGCAGGACGACCCCGTAGCTGGTCGGGCCGTCGCTGTCGAACGTATGGAAGCAGTCGGGGTGCGGCTCGGTGCCTGCCGGGTAGCCGCGCTGGTTGATGTCGTGCACGGTGTTGTCCCGCAGCGTGAGGTTGGTCCCGGAGAACCGCATGCCGTCCGCGTCGGTGGCCAGCCGCTTGCGGGACCCGGCCACGTCGTTGTGCTGGGCAACGATGTCCCGGCCGCTGATGACGATGCCGCTGCCGTCGGCGTCACGCACCGTGTTGCCCTCGACCCTCGCGGTGTCGCACGGCGCACACCGGATGCCGTCGTCGGCGGCGCCGCGCACGTCGTTGTCGGTGATCGCGATGTTGTTGCCGCTGGCCTTGATCCCGTTACCGCCGCTGGTGTCGAACCCCTCGACGATGATGTTGTCGGCCTGGATGCGGATGGTGTCCAGCGTGGAGCCGTCGGACACCAGCGAGATCGGCTTGTCCCGGGTACCGGAACGGGTCACCCGCAGGTCCGCGCCCTGCACGTAGTCACCGAAGATGCAGATCTTCTGGCCCGGCAGCGCCGCGTCCACGCCTTCCTGGACACCGCTGCGGTGGGTGAGGGAGACGTCGCAACCGGTCGGCTTGGGCACCACCCGGGGCACCGAGTCGGGCGGCGCGGGCGGCGGGGGGATCGGCACCGGCGCCGAGGCGCAGCCGGTCCCCACCAACAGAACCAGCCAACACAGCGTGAGCAGACGCCACACATTCGGTCCGCGGCCGGTCATGGCGGCCGATCCTACGGAGGCCGTCGTCACGGCGACCGTGCGGGCGATCGACGCGCTGCTACGCCCAGTCGGCGAAATCCAGCACGATTCGGCCTCGCACGCCACCCGATTCCAGCATCCGGTGCGCCCGGGCGGCCTCGCCGGCCGGCAGCACGTCCGCGACGCGCAGGGTCGACGTGCCCTCTCCGGCCTGGCGGGCGAGCCGGGCCAGCGCCGCGGTATCGGTGGCGTGGCGCGAGACCGAGATCGGGTGCACGATGATGCCCCGTTCGGTCGGCCCCGACCAGCCGCGCACCACGGACAGCCCACCGCCATCGGCGATCGCCGGGACCACCCGCTCGTCGAGCACCGCGCCGTCTGCCAAGCCGGGCACGCCAGCTGGCTCGAGTGTTCTGATGTGCCGCGCAAAGTCGTCGCCCCTTGGCACTATCCACTCCGCGCCCAGTTCCTTGACCAGCTGCCCGTCTTTCGGCGCCGCGTCGGCGAGCACCCGAAGGCCGTCGGCCCCGGCCAGCTGCACGGCGTAGCCGCCGAACGCGCCCGCCGCCCCGGTCACCGCCAGGAACTGGCCCTCGGTGAGCCCGAGCGCATCGACCGCGAGGCGCGCGGTGAGCGCGTTCATCAACAAGGTCGAGGCGGCCGCGAAGTCCACACCCGCGGGGATCGGCACCACCGACGCGGCGGGCACCACGATCTGCTCGGCGTAGGCCCCACCATGTGGTCCGGTCGGCACCACCAGCGCGATCACCGGCTGGCCGAGGCGCAGCCGGCCGTCCAGCTCGGCACCGAGCTGGTCGATCTCGCCGGCCGCGTCCATCCCGGGCAGGTACGGCGGCGGTCGGTCGGCCAACCGGCCGGCGTGCTGCCCGGCACGCAACAACGTATCGGTCGGGTTGACCGCCGCCGCGTGCACCCGAATCCGTACCTCGCCGGGCCCAGGGACCGGCGTCGGTAGGTCGAGTGGCCGCAGCGCGTCCGGTCCGCCGTAGCTGTGCACACCGATCGCTCTCATGGTCGGCGGCAACCAGCGCTCGGCACCCGGTATTCCGCCGTGGCCATCGCGACCGGCTCCGGCGGTACCGTTGCGGCTGTGACCAGTACCGTTCAGGCTGACATCGCCGGTGTGGCTGCCGCCATCGGCGACCCGTCCCGCGCCGCCGTGCTGCTCGCACTGGCCGGCGGCCAGGCACTGACCGCCGGAGCGCTCGCGGCCGAGGCGGGGGTGCGCCCTTCCACGATCAGCGAGCACCTCGGCAAGCTGCTGGACGCGAAGCTGCTGACCGTGGAGCGCGACGGGCGGCACCGCTTCTACCGGTTGGCGACCGGGGACGTGGCCCGGGTACTGGAGCAGTTGGCCAGCCTCGCCAAGCCGGTGCCGGTGTCGACGCTGCGCAGCGCCACCCGCGCCGAGGCGCTGCTGCGCGCCCGGCTCTGCTACGACCACCTCGCCGGCCGGCTCGGCGTCACGCTGATGGCCGCGCTGGTCGAGCGGGGTGTGCTGGTCGCCAATGGCGGCGCGCTGCCCGACGCCCCCTCCGGCCGCACCCCGTTCGAGGCCGACGGCGGCGCCGAGTACGCGGTCACGCCGGCCGGCGCGGCACAACTGGCGGTGCTGGGCATGGCTGTGCCGCAAGGGCCGCGCACCGTGCGCTACTGCATCGACTGGGCCGAGCAGCGCCCGCACCTGGCGGGCCGGCTCGGCGGCACGCTGGCCAGCCGGCTGTTCGAGCTCGGCTGGGTCCGGCGCGGCGCCTCCCGCCGCGTGGTGCACGTGACCGACGCGGGCGTGGTGGGCCTGCACGACAGCTTCGGCATCAGCCGAGGCCGTTGCGACTGAGCCACTCCTTCGCCACGGTGCTCTGGTCCGGCTTGTCCGGGGCGTTGAACGCGGCGTTGAGGGCGATCAGGGTCTGGGTGGTGAGCTTGGCCGACACCGCGTTCAGAACTTGTCTCACCTTCGGCGTCGCCTTGGCCGAGTTGATCAGCGGGACGACGTTCTGCGCGGCGAAGTTGTTCTTCGGGTCGCCCAGCGCGACGAGATGGTCCGGGCCGATGTTGGGATCGGTGGTGAACACGTCGGCGGCCTGAATCTGGCCGTCCCGCAACGCCGCGAGGGTGAGCGGACCGCCGGCATCCAGCGCCTTGTACGACTGGAACGAGCAGGTGTAGACCTGTTTGATGCCGGGGATGCCATCCGCCCGTATCTGGAACTCCGGCGGGCCGCCGAAGACCAGCTCACCGCAGTGCGGGGCAAGGTCCGCGATCGACGTCGCGCTGTACTTGCGCGCGATGGACTCCGGTACCACCACCGCGTCCTTGTCCTGCGCCTGCGACATGTCCAGCACGGTCAGCTCCGGGGGCAGCTTGGCACGCAGCGCGGCGTAGACCTCGTCCGGCGCGGTCTGTGCCGCCTTCGTGTCGAAGTACTGCAGCAGGGTGCCGGTGTAGTCCGGGATCAGGTCGATGGAGCCGTCCTGCAGCGCGGGCACATACGCCTCCCGGCTACCCAGCGGTGGCGTCTGGTCGACCGTGATGCCCTTGGCCTGCAGCGCCTGGGCGTAGACCGCGGCCAACACCTGGCTCTCCGCGAAGTTCGCCGAGCCGATGGTGATCTCGCTGCCTCCCCCGCAGGCGACCAGGCTCATCGCGGCCATCATCGCGGTGGCGAGTGCGGCGACAGCGCGCCTCACCTGTTGGCTCCGGACATGTCCGGAGTGGCTCGGTGCGGCGCGGGGTGGCCCGGCGGCACGGTCCTTGGCTCGTCGTCGGACAGGCGGGTGCGTGCCGGGCGGAGGCCCGGCGACACCACCAGCCGCTGGACGCCCGCGAGAACGCCCTCCACCAGCAGCGCCAGTATCGCGATCAGCACCGCGCCGCCGGCCATCTGCACGTACTGGTGGGTGGCCTGCCCGTCCAGGACGAAGCGACCAAGGCCGCCGTAGCCCACGTAGGCGGCGATTGCCGTGGTGGCGACGACCTGCAACGCGGCGGCGCGCAACCCGCCGAGCAGCAGCGGCATCGAGTTCGCCAGCTCCACCTTCAACAGGATGTCCCGTTCCCGCATGCCAACGCCCCTGGCCGCGTCGACCACCGAGGAGTCCACATTGCTCACCCCGGCGTAGGTGCCGGCCAGCAGCGGTGGGATCGCCAACACCAGCAGCGCCGCGGTCACCGTGACCAGGTGGATGCCGACGAGCAGCACCAGCAGCACGAGCAGCCCGAGGTCGGGTAGCGAGCGCAGCCAGTTGGCAAGGCCGACCACCAGGAACCCACCCCGTCCGGTGTGCCCGACCATCGCCCCGGTCGGCACCGCGATCAGCACCGCGATCAGCAAGGTCAGCCCGCTGTACCGCAGATGCTCCAGCAACCGGGTGGGGATGCCGGCCGGCCCGGACCAGTTCGCCGGGTCCGCGAACCAACCGATGAGGTTCATGCCGGCCTGCCGGCCGCCGCGCCCACCCGGTCCCACGGGGTGGCGAACCTGCCCAGCGTCAACAGCAGCGCATCGGCGACCAACGCCAGCAGCATCGACAACAGGATTCCGACCAGGACCTCGGTCAGGTTCTGCCGGTTGAATCCCACCGTGAACAGCTGACCCAACCCACCGACACCGACCAGGGCGCCAACGCTGACCAGGCTGATGTTGGACACGGTGGCCACCCGCAGGCCGGAGATGAGCACCGGGACGGCCAGCGGGAACTCCACCTCGACGAAGCGCCGCGTCGGCCGGAAGCCCATCGCGGTCGCCGCCGCCACCACCATCGCGGGCACCGCGGCCAACGCGTCGGCCACCGAGCGGACCAACAACGCCGCCGTATAGACGGTCAGTGCCACCACGACGTTGACCGGGTTCAGCGTCTTGGTGCCCAGGATGCCGGGCAGCGCGATGAACAACACCAGTGACGGCAGGGTGTACAGCACGCCGGCGGACGGGATCAGGATCGCCCGCACCGCGCGGGACCGGTGGGCCAGCCAGCCCAGCGGCACGGCGAGTGCCAGTCCGACCAGGACGGGCAGCGCGGAGAGGACCACGTGCTCGCCGAGAGCACCCAGGATCAGCGGGAGGTTGCGTGGGACCCAGTCCCAGATCACGCGGCGTCCTCGTCCGCCCTGGCCGCCTTGAGTTTGTCCAGCACGTCGTCGGCGCTGACCGAGCCGACCACCGCGCCGGAGCCGTCCACCGCCACGCCCAGCCCGGACGGCGAGCTCAGCGCGGCATCCAGCGCGCCGCGCAGCGAGTCGGAATCGGTGTCGTAGAGCGAACCACCCGCGACCAAGCGCTCCGCCGCGATCGGCTCGTCGCCGGAGGGCAGTTCGGTGCCGCGCAGCCAGCCCTGTGGATGTTTCTCCGAGTCGAGCACCAGCGCCCAGCCGTCCCCGATCGCATCCCGCGCCGCCGACGCGGGACTACCCAGTGTGACCGTCTGGAGCTCACCGATCGGCAGCCCGTCGGCGGAGCGGAAGCCAAGACCTCGGTAGCCGCGGTCCCGCCCGACGAAACCGTCCACGAAGTCGTCCGCCGGCCTGGCCAGCAGCGCACCCGGCTGGTCGTACTGGGCCAGCCGCCCGCCCACCCGGAACACCGCGACCTTGTCACCCAGCTTGATCGCCTCGTCGATGTCGTGCGTGACGAAGACGATCGTCTTGCCCAGCTCGCTCTGCAGCCGCAACAGCTCGTCCTGCAGGTTCTCCCGCACCACCGGGTCGACCGCGCTGAACGGTTCGTCCATCAGCAGCACCGGCGGGTCGGCGGCCAGCGCGCGGGCCACCCCGACCCGCTGCTGCTGCCCGCCGGACAGCTGCGTCGGGTACCGCCCGGACATCTCCGGGGTCAGGCCGACCAGCTCCATCAGCTCGGCCGCCCGTTTCCTGGCCTGCTTCTTGTTCCAGCCGAGCAGCAGCGGCACCGTGGCCACGTTGTCCAGGATGGTGCGGTGCGGGAAGAGGCCGGCCTGCTGGATCACGTAGCCGATCCCCCGGCGCAGCTGCGCCGGGTCCTGCTCCATGACGTCGCGCCCGTCCACCAGCACGGTGCCCCTGGTGGGCTCGACCATACGGTTGATCATGCGCAGCGACGTCGTCTTGCCACAGCCGGAGGGACCCACGAAAATCGTCACCTTGCCCGCGTCGACCACCAGGTCCAGGTGGTCCACCGCGACGGTGCCGTCGGGATAGCGTTTGTCCACTCCCCGGAACTCGATCATCGCCGGCGTCCCCCGTCCTCAGCGACGACGCCTCGCCGGTCGTCACGCCCGGACAGGCTATCCCGGCGTCACGGACCGTGGCGAGCGGTGGGCGCTCAGATCGTGTTGGCGGAGCGGGTGGGCAGCGCCTGGGTGGCCAGCCCGTCCGGCGGCGGGCCGGGCTCGCCGGGCGGCAACGGCATCGGCGGCCCCTCCAGCACCGCACGAAACGCCTTCGGCTCCAAAGCTTTGGCGAAGAGCCAGCCCTGGTACGCGTCGACACCGAGACTGCGCAAAGCGTGGAACTGCTCGGCGGTCTCCACTCCCTCCGCGACGCAGTAGCGGCCCATCGCGCTGGCCATCTGCACGACCGCCCGTGCCACCGCGAAGTCGGCCGGGTCGGTGCTGATGCCGTCGACGAAGGTCCGGTCCACCTTGACGATCTGCGCCGGCAGCTCCTTGATCCGCGACAGCGAGGAGTAGCCGGTGCCGAAGTCGTCCACCGCGAACCGCACACCCATCGCGGCGATCTCGCTCATTGCGGCCAGCGTGCGCTGCGGCAGTGAGACCAGGCTGGTCTCCACCAGCTCCAGCACCAGCCTGTCACCGGGCAGGCCACTCTCCGCAAGCGCCGAGCGGACCGTCGGCACGAAGTCCCGGTCGCCGGGCAACAGCCCGGCCAGGTTCACCGCGACGCCGACCGGCCGGCGTTGGTGGGTCGGCCAGGTCGCCGCTTCCTTCGCGGCGGTACGCAGCACCCACCGGTCCAGATCCCGCATCAACCCACCTCGCTCGGCGACCGGGATGAACTTGCCGGGCGGCAACATGCCCCGTTCCGGGTGCGGCCAGCGGACCAGCGCCTCCGCCGAGCGGACCGCGCCGTCCGGCCCGACCACCGGTTGGTAGTGCAGCACCAGCTGGTCGTTGACGATCGCCTCGCGCAGCTCGTCCTCCAGCCGTAGCTGGTTGTTGGCGCTGCTGGCCGCCTCCGCGCTGAGCAGTGCGAGCTGGCCCGCGCCGCGCTGCTTGGCGTCATACATCGCCGCGTCGGCGAAACGCATCAGGTCCTCGGCGGTGGGCGTACCGCGCAGCGAGCCGACACCGTCCGCCGAGGTCGCCGCGCCTATCGCGGCGGAAACCCTGACCGGTTGGCCGTCCACGTTCAGCGGGGCACGCAGTAGCGCGGCAACCGACTCGGCCAGCTGCGGCACGCCGCCGACCGCCTCGACGTCGTCGCAGACCACCACGAACTCGTCGCCGGACAGCCGGGCAGGTGTACAGCCGACCGGCAGCTCGCGCTGCAACCGTGCCGCGAGCATGATCAGTACCTGGTCCCCGGCGGCATGGCCGAGCGCGGTGTTGACCCGCTTGAAGTCGTCCAGGTCGCAGCACAGCACGGCCAGCTTGGCCCGGTCCGGGCCGGCCAGCAGCCGGGAGAGCCGGGCGGTGAGCGCTGACCGGTTGGGCAGCCGGGTCAGCTCGTCGTGCGTGCCGGCGATGCGCAGCACGTCCGCCGCCCGCCGCCGCTCGGAGATGTCGGTGAAGACCACCAGCCAGAACGGCCGGCCATCGTCGCCGATGGACACCGTCACCGACAGTTCGCACCACACCGTGGTGCTGTCCGCGCGCCGGACGGCGTACTCGGGAATGCGGTAGCCATGCTGGCTGCCGGCCCGCACCGGGCGGAGGAAGGCCAGCTCGTCGGAACCGGCCGGCTCGACCGAAAGGCTGCGCGCCGACACCCCGCGCAGTTGCTCGCCGGAAGAGCTCAGCAGCGTGCAGGCCGCCGCGTTGGCATCCACAAGGCGACCGGCCCGGTTGAACACGGCCACCCCGACCGGCGCGATCGCCACCAGGTCCAGGTAACGCTGCGTCGCGCGTTCCATCCGCTGCTCGGCCAGCCGCCGGTCGGTGATGTCCTGCACCGTGCCGACCAGCCGGACCGCAGTGCCCTCGCTGTTGCGCTCCACCCGGGCGCGGCAGCTGAGCACCCGCTCACCGGGCGGCGCGGTGCGGTGTTCGATGTGGTGCCCGTCGGGCCCCCCGGGTTTGGAGCGGGTGGCCGGGTCACGCAGCGCGGCACACAGCAACGCGACCTGTTCCAGCTCGATCGGGCCCTTGGGCTGCGAGTCCGGCGCGATGCCGGTCTGCCGGTACAGCTCGACCAGAGCGGGACCCCGGTGCAGCCCACCACTGCGCAGGTCGTAGCTCCAGCTGCCGATCTTGGCCAACCGCTGCAGCTCGGCGATCCGCTGGTCGTTGTCGTCCTTGCTGGTGACGGCCGGTGCGGCTTCGGTGGCGTCCACCAGCAGCACCGCACGCAGGCCGGTCAGCGGGCCGAGGTCCGGCAGGTTCCAGCGCACCACCTTGACCCGCACCAGCGCGCCGTCCGGGCGAACCAGCCGAGCGTCGTTGTCCGGGCCAACCAGCAGCTGGTCGAGCCCGAAGCCGAGCAGTCCCTCGCCGGCGCCCTGCTGCCTCGGGTCCCGCCCGGCCATCCGCAGCAGCGCCGCGTTCACCCGCAGTACCCGGTCCGAGGAGTCGCAGAGCAGGGTCGGCGCGGCGGGCAGCGACAGCGACTCGGCCACCGAGGTGACCGGGCCCGGCGTCCATTCCGTTCCCTGGTCGAACTCGGGGTCCAGGATTTTCGCGGGATTCCGGAGCTCGGCGGGGCTGTGGGCGGCTTTGCCGTCGCGCCGAGCACGACCGCGGCTGGTCTCGGGGCCGACGGAGGGACGGGCACCGGTGCCGAGGATGTCGGCGGGTGAGTCTGGTGTGCTGGTGGCGGGGCGCTCGGCCGAGTGCCGAGCGCCACCGCGCGCCCGCGCCTTGGGCAGTGGGCCCGACCCTTGCACCGGGCTGGGGATCGAATCGGCGGCCCGTTTGCTCATCGGCTCCGGGGGCAGCCCGGCGAGCCCCACACCTCGCCCACGCCGGCCCGAGCCCCCACCCGACGGGGGATCAGGCCACTGTCCGAGGTCGGCCACGTGCATCCCCTCACGATCTGAATTCACGCCCCGGTGGGCGTTGCATCCCGTTCAACGAGCGGAGTGACAGGACGATCTGCCCTTATCACTCGTGTGAGGGATAGAGAAACAGACCTAACGACGAAGCGGCCGTCACCAAGGGTGACATCCTGGAGTCAGGATTCGATCGTCCCTGGTGAGGCCGCCTCAACGGACTACCCTGCGTAACAGATGTGGTTACTCACCGACCGCTTGCGCGACCGCGCTGGCCACCGAGGCGGCCACTCGCGGGTCGAACGGGCTGGGCACGATCCGGTCCACCGCCAGGTCCTCGGCGGCCACCGCGAAGATCGCATCCGCGGCGGCCAGCTTCATCCGCTCGGTGATCCGGGTGGCGCCGGCGTCCAGCGCTCCCCGGAAGATGCCGGGGAAGGCCAACACATTGTTGATCTGGTTCGGAAAGTCGCTGCGCCCGGTGGCCACGATCGACGCGTACCGGCCGGCGACGTCCGGGTGCACCTCCGGGTCCGGATTGGACAGCGCGAAGACCATCGGCTCCGGCGCCATGGTGGCCAGCAGCTCCTCGGGGATCGTGGCGCAGGACAGCCCGATGAACACGTCGGCCCCGGCCAGCGCCTCGGCCTCGGCGCCCGCGACACGCCTCGGGTTGGTGCGCTCGGCCAGATCGGCCTTCACCGCGTTCATGCCTGGCCGGCCGGGCACCAGGATGCCGCGGGAGTCCAGCACGGTGACGTCGGCGACGCCGGCCGCGAGCAGAATCTCGGCGCAGGCCACCCCGGCGGCACCGGCTCCGGTGATGACCACCCGCAGCCGGCCCAGCTCGCGGGCCATGGTGGCGCACGCACCGCGCAGCGCGGCAAGCACCACGATGGCCGTGCCGTGCTGGTCGTCGTGCATGACCGGGCAGTCCAGTGCCTCGACCAGGCGGCGCTCCAGCTCGAAGCAACGCGGCGCGGACACGTCCTCCAGGTTCACCGCGCCGAAACTGGGGCGCAGCCGCACCAACGTCTGCACGATCTCGTCGACGTCGGTGGTGTCCAGCACGAGTGGAATGGAGTTCAGCCCGCCGAACGCCTTGAACAGCGCCGCTTTGCCTTCCATAACCGGCAACGCGGCGCGCGGGCCGATGTCGCCGAGCCCGAGCACCGCGGTGCCGTCGCTGACCACCGCGACCAGGCGTTGGGCCCAGGTGTACTGAGCGCTCTTCGTGGCGTCCCCCGCGATCACCCTGCTGACCTCGGCCACCCCTGGGCTGTAGGCGACGGACAGGTCCCTGGCACCGCCGAGCGGCACCGAAGGGGTCACGGTCAACTTGCCGCCGTGGTGTGCGGTGAGAATCTCGGCCAGGCTGAGCTCCTGGTCGGTGGTGGTGCACAAACTCATCCGCTCATGCGCAATGGTCACAGCTGTCCCCTAGTTCAACCGGTGTACATCGTGTCGCGGACGCGGCAGGAGCTGCCCCTACGTCCGAGGGCCGTGCACCGGTGTTGGCAAGCTGTAGCGCTGACACGGTGCCCGACGGCGCCCATATCTCGCAACGGATGTCGCGGCGAGATGTGCGACGCTGCTGTCAGGTAGGCCACCAGTGTGGCATCTCGACCCCGGTGATGTCTCCCCACCAGTGTCGGAATCACACCGAAGCTTGCGGCTACCGTGTCGTTGTGCAGACGAAAGCGCTCGCCATCGAGGGTGCCTGGATTTTCGAGCCGCCTCGGTTCGACGACGATCGAGGACTGTTCGTCGCGCCGTACCAGCAGGACAGTTTTATCGAGGCGGTCGGCACCGGACTGCGGGTCACGCAAGCGAACCACAGCGTGTCGCGGCGTGGCGTGGTACGCGGCGTGCACTTCGCCGATGTGCCACCCGGACAGGCCAAGTACGTGTACTGCGCGAACGGCGCGTTGCTCGATGTGGTGGTGGACGTCCGGGTCGGCTCGCCCACGTTCGGCGCGCACGAGGCGGTGCTGCTGGACTCGGTCTCCTACCGCGCGGTGTACCTGTCCGAAGGGTTGGGGCACGCGTTCTGCGCACTCACCGACAACACGGTGGCCACCTACCTGTGTTCGACGCCGTACAACCCCCGCATCGAACGCACAGTGTCCGCGTTGGACCCAGCGCTGGGGCTGCCCTGGCCCGCCGACCTGACCCCGGCGCTCTCCGACCGGGACGCCGCCGCGCCAACCCTGGCCGAAGCCGCGCGGGCCGGCCTGCTGCCGCGCTACGCGAGCTAGCGTCCACGTCAGAACGGGGGCGGGTCCGGGTCGTTGGTCGGGGGCATGCTCATCGGTGGTGGTGGGTCGAGTGGTTCGGCTTGGGTGCGGTAGACGCGGCCAAGAGGGCTGATCCACTCGAACACGCCTGGCCGGGTTTGACGGAGTTTCCAGGCACCGGCGGTTTTGCGGTGATGGTGACTCGGGCACAGCGGCGCGGTGTTGGCCAGGGTGGTGGGCCCACCCTCGGCATAGTCCCGGGTGTGGTCGATCTGGCAGGTGGTCGCGGAACGTCGGCAGCCAGGTGCCACGCAGGTGCGGTCGCGGATGCACAGGAATCGGCTGAGCCCGATGCTCGGGAACCGGTCGCCGGGTCGGGCATCGAGCTGGGCGAGCAGCCATGCCCGGTCGGCGTACTGGGCGGCGATGTCGCCCAGTACCGGCGCCCACCTGCTCAGCCCGGCCGGCGGCGCGCCGGGGCCGCCGCCGGTGAGCGCGGCGAGCAGCTCGACGGAGATGTACAGCTCGACGATCCCGCCTCGGCATGTCCCGGGTGGTTGACCAGCCGGTAGGAGGGGTCGTTTTCGGGTGAGCCCACCGAACACGACCCGACCGTCGGTGTCGGTGACCGCGAACCGCCACCGCGCGCCCCGCCGCTGTCGGGCCACCCGACGCCGGGCGAGCTCGGGCAACACGTAGTCGAACCCGCCCAACTGCCCACAGCGCTCGTCCAGGCCGAGCAGGGTCGCCAACGCGACCCGGATCTCCACCCCGGCGACCGGCTCAACCTCAACCTCGGAGTGAGGATCGGTATCGAGGTCATCGGTATCGGGGTCGCTCGGGTCGGGGTCGGTCAGAGGGTCGGCGGCGGCCTCACCGGTCGGGGTGGTCTGATCGGCGGGCCCAGCATCGGGGTCGGTGCCGGTAGCCTGACTCCCGCCGCCGGCACCACCACCAGCGAGGTCAATACCCTCGCCGCCCTGGACTCCACCGCCCTGGACTCCGCCGGCCTGGTCTCCGCTGGTCTGGTCCTCGGCGGTGTCTGTCGTGGTGGCTGGCGGGATGGGTTCGGTGTCGTCGGGGCGGACCCGCCCGAGCATCGCGGTGGTGATCCGCGCACGGTCGAGGTGTTGCAGCGACCCGTCGAGCAGACCCACATACAGGTCGGCGCGGATTTGGGGCAGCAGGCTGGGATGCCCGGCACGGCGAATCTCGACAGCCAGCTCGTCGATGCGCGCCATCGCCGCGGCGGCCTCGTCCGGGGCCAGGCCGTGCCCGGTGATGACCATGGTGCCGTCTTGGTCGGGGTAGGCGGTGACTCCGCGTTGGCGGATCGCTGCGCGGTAGCGCCGCGCGGCCCATTCCGGCTCGGCCTCCAGGATCATCCGCCGCAACCGGTTGGCCAACTTCCCAGCGGTCCACCCCGCCGCCGGGGCAACCAACGCCGTACAGATCATGGTTCGCAGCTCACCGGGCAGGTCGTGGAGATACTCGGCGAACACCCAGGCTTTGTCCCGGTCCAGCCGGCCGGCCCACAGCGCGGCGTACACGAGCGGCAGGTCCGTGACGACCGACTCGGCGAGGCATAGTTCACGGGCGGCTTTACGCTCGGACCAGCTCAGGCAAGCGGCGATCTCCCCGTCGGCCCATTGGCTGGGATGCGGTAGCCGACGGAGGTGCCCGTCCGGACCGGGACCGAACCGCCCCACCGCGCACAGCGCGGCGAACTTCCGGGACAGCTTGCGCCCATCCTGGCGGTCGTCGGCCTCCAGCACGATCAGGGCGTCCTCGTGGCACAAGTGCGCCGGGTCGATCGCGTCCAGGGCGGCGTCGAGCTCCGGACCGGCGGGCATGCCCGCCAGACCCGGGGGGAGTTCCACCACCATCGTCATACGTCGATCACACGTTCGGTCGCCGACAGTTTCCAGCGCGAGACGATCAACGGCACCCGCCCCGCAGTAACCGGCTGACCCGCACAGCAGCCACCCCGACCGGACAACGCAAGCCGGACACACGAACCGCGGCCGCCTGATCCTCCCCCGGTCAAGACCGTTCTAAACCAGACCACCAGCCCGCGCCGGGACAGGCCGGGTACCGCACCCAGGTGATCAACACTGAATCCGTCAAGACGACCAGCACTCCCAACCTCCGCGTCGACACTCCACACGGCCCGGCCCGGGCCACAGCCGCCAGCGAACCACCGCGAGCACCGCCGCCGGGCCCAGCTGCCGCGAGTCGGTGCTGCCCACCGAGTTGTCCCCGTACACCCACCAGCCGGCCTCATCCGCCAGACCAGCCCGCTTGACAGAGAGTTGACGTGGCCGCGCAGCCCACCGCACGAGCACCACG
>DASYBQ010000107.1:0-4072 GCA_036500625.1 Pseudonocardia sp.
CAGATGCTTCGGATCAATCGTCTCGATCAAGTTGGCCAACGACTCATCCGAGAACAGATCATCCCGCTGCGCCAAGTTGTGCCGCAGCCTCACCGTGTGGTTGCCCCACAGCTGAACATCCCGAGAGTCGATCTTGTCAAACACGCGTGGCATGGTGCGGCACCCCTCCAAGTTCCGTCGTTCTGTCGCAAAGTTAGGCAAACCTATCCTAGTCGGCCCTAGTTGCCGCGACCGACCGGTCCGCACCCGGGACACGCTACTGCCGCCGCCGCGGAGTCAGGCGATTGCTTATTGCACCCCGCACGGCACCGCGTGTCCATCGCAAAACGAGCGCCTCGGCCGTTGACAGTGCCGGTCTGTTGGAAGTCTGTTGGAAGCACAGCGGCATGGAGAACGACAGGTTGAACACGCCCGGCGCTCCGGTGGCCAGGCCGGTCAGGCCGGTCAGGCGCCGCACAGGCGCGAGCAGACCGATCGGCAGCAGCGGATCCCGGCGGCGCCACGCCTCGGCCAGTAAGAACGCCACCAGACCCCGAGTGAACCCACCCAGCCCCTCCCAGCGGTCGCCGACAGGTCGGCGGCCTCAGCGGCCGG
Source organism: Pseudonocardia sp. (assembly GCA_036500625.1). Classification (GTDB taxonomy): domain Bacteria; phylum Actinomycetota; class Actinomycetes; order Mycobacteriales; family Pseudonocardiaceae; genus Pseudonocardia. The sequence goes on from DASYBQ010000107.1 coordinate 595, forward strand.
TCAGCGGTTCAGTGGGGTCATGTCGGCGTAGCGGTCACCCACCGGCGGGGCCACCGCGCGCAGCCGGTCGAGCTGCTCGGCACTCAACGAGATCTCGGTGGCCGCGACGTTCTCCTCCAGCCGGGACACCCGCTTGGTGCCAGGGATCGGCGCGATGTCGCCGCCCTGCGCCAACAGCCACGCCAGCGCGACCTGTGCCGCCGTCGAGCCGACCTGCGTGGCGACCGCCTCCACCTCGTGCACGATCCGCATGTTCTGTTCGAAGGCCTCGCCGACGAAGCGGGGGCTGCTGATCCGGTAGTCGCTCGGGTCCAGATCGTCGGCCGAGCGGAACGCCCCGGTCAGGAAACCACGCCCGAGTGGCGAGTACGGCACGAAGCCGATACCCAGCTCCCGCACCAGCGGCAGGATTTCCGCCTCCGGGTCCCGGGTCCACAGCGAGTACTCCGTCTGCAGCGCGGTCACCGGGTGCACCTTGTGCGCCCGCCGGATGGTCTCCGGCGCGGCCTCGGACAGCCCGATGTAGCGGATTTTGCCTTCCGCCACCAGTTCGGCGAGCGCGCCCATGGTGTCCTCGATCGGGGTGTTCGGGTCGACCCGGTGCTGGTAGTACAGATCGATCCGGTCGGTGCCCAGCCGGCGCAGCGAGCCCTCCAGCGCCGCCCGGACGTTGCCCGGCGTGCTGTCCGGTCGGCGGACATCGCCGTCGCCGTGCGAGAGCATGCCGAACTTGGTGGCCAGCACCACCTCGTCGCGCCGCCCGGCCAGTGCCCGCGCGAGCAGCTCCTCGTTCGCGTACGGCCCATAGACTTCGGCGGTGTCCAGGAACGTGACACCCAGTTCGATCGCCCGGTGGATGGTCCGGATCGACTCGGCGTCGTCCGAACCGGCGCCGGCGTAGAACGCGGACATGCCCATGCAGCCAAGACCCAGTTGGGACACCTCGAGGCCGCCGAGGGAGACGCTCTTCATCAGTTGGTGCACTCCTTCATCACGTATGCCCTGACAGTAGGACCACGCGACCGAAGTAAGCAGGGTGTGTTTGTACCCCCCACCCAGGATTCGGCGTGTTGGCTCACCAGCCGCCCGGAGTTCATCGATAACAGGGTAAGAGTTCACAGGCTGCGGCTGTGCTGGGCCGATGGCCCCACCAGGTGATCTCAACCGCCGCCGATTCATCACCCGTGGAGCGGTAGTGGCCGGTGCCGCCATGGCTGGCGGCTTCCTGGCCAACCTGCCTCCCGACATGATCGACTCGCTGACCCACCCGGGCCGCCGGGGCAGCCTGGACGACGTCGAGCACGTGGTCGTGCTGATGCAGGAGAACCGCTCGTTCGACCACTACTACGGCACGCTGGCCGGAGTGCGGGGCTACGGCGACCCGGCCGTGCTGGACGGCGTGTTCGCCCAGCCGAACCCAAAGGGCGGGCAGGTGCTGCCGTTCCACGTGGACACCCACTCCGTCGACGGCCAGCAGCTCGCCGACCTGGACCACAGCTGGGACGGCACGCACGCGGCCTGGGCCGGCGGCGCCTACAACAACTGGATCGCGGCGAAGACCGAGCTGACCATGTCGCACTTCACCGAGAGCGACATCCCGTTCCAGCACGCGCTGGCCGACAGCTTCACCATCTGCGACCACTACTTCTGCTCGCTGCAGGGTCCGACAACGCCGAACCGGCTCTACCTGTTCACCGGCATGATCGATCCGATGGGCACCGCCGGCGGACCCGTGACCAGCAACCCGGACAGCTACAAGCCGGTCTACAACTGGACCACCTATCCCGAGCGGCTGCAGGCGGCCGGCGTGAGCTGGCAGGTCTACAACAACAGGGAGGTCGGCGAGGGCGACGGGCCGGACGGCTTCCTCGGCGACTACGGCGACAACCCGCTGTGGCTGTTCCACGCCTACCACGACGCCTTGGCCTCGCCGGACCCGGCGCGCCGGCAGCTGGCCGAGCGCGGCGGCGTGCACGGCAGCTGGCTGCCCAGCTCAGGGCGGGGCCGCGACGTCGATTACGTGCTGACCGACTTCGTCAACGACTGCCGCGCCGGCACGCTGCCCCAGGTGTCCTACATTGTGGCGCCCTACGGCTACTGCGAGCACCCCCGGGCCCGGCCGGTGGACGGCGCGGCCTACGTGCACACGGTGCTGCGGGCGCTGTTCGACAACCCGAAGCTGTGGGAGTCCACCGCGCTATTTCTGAACTACGACGAGAACGACGGCTTCTTCGATCATGTGCCGCCGCCGGTGCCCGCACCGGGCACACCGCTGGAGTACGTGGCCGGTCGGCCCATCGGGCTGGGGCCGAGGGTGCCGATGACGGTCGTCTCGCCATGGAGCCGGGGCGGCTGGGTGAACTCCGAGGTGCACGACCACACCTCGGTGATCCGGTTCGTCGAGCGTTGGACCGGGGTCAGGGAGCCGAACATCTCCGAGTGGCGCCGCGCGGTGACCGGCGACCTGACCAGCGCTTTCGACTTCCGCGAGCACGACACGGTGATCCCGCTGCTGCCGGACACCGCCGCACTGCGCCGCGCGGTCGACCAGCTGCAGCCCAGCCTGCCGCCTCCCGCGCCGCCGGGCCCGGACGCGCGGCGCATGCCGACGCAGCAGCCCGGCCAGCGCCCGACCCGCCCGCTGCCCTACCAACCGGTGGCCAACGCCACCCGGACCGGATCGGGCATCACCCTGCGGTTGGCGAACCACGGCGCCCGCCCGGCACCGCTGGCCGTGTACGCCGGCGCGGCACCGAGCCAGCACCTGGTCGCCCCGGGCGCCACCGAGACTGTCGGTGTGCCACTCTCGGCCGGCTACGACGTGTCCGTGCACGGGCCCAACGGTTTCCTTTCGCGGTTCCTCGGAACCGCGACGGACCCCGAACCGGACGTGAGCCTGACGCTGACCGGCGACAACGCGGCGCCGACGCTACAGCTGGACATCAGCAACCCCGGGCCCGCCCCGGTCCAGTTCCGGCTGGCCAACGCCCTCGGCGCCACACGGACGATCACCATCGCCGCGGGGACGACCTCCACCCAGCGGCTGAACCCGCTGCGCGACACCCACGGCTGGTACGACCTCACCTGCACCAGCGACGGCGACCCAACCTTCCTGCGCCGCTTCGCCGGCCACCTGGAAACCCCGGCGCCCAGCCTCTCCCGCCCCCCAACCACCCAGGCCTGACCGCCCGCCGAAGCCAGCTCCTCGCAGTCGGGCGCAATCTGGGTCGCAGCGGTCCCGGCGCGGCCGGGTCGACGCGGTTCGGGGGGTAGTTGGGGGAGCCCCCCAACTGCTCAGTGGACCAGCGTGCGTTCCGAGGGCGCACTGTCGCTGACGACCCGGCCGTCGCGCAGCAGGATGACCCGCTTGGCGAAGTTGGCCACCTCGTCCTCGTGGGTGATCAGCACCACGGTGCGGCCGGTGTCGTTCAGCTCCACCAGCAACTTCATGATCTCGTGGGTCGAGGCGCTGTCCAGG
>DASYBQ010000108.1:0-28080 GCA_036500625.1 Pseudonocardia sp.
GACCCCTACCGCCACGTCGCTGCGCTGCTGCACCCTCGATTACACCCGGCAGGTCTAGCCTACAGCGGCACCGGCGGTGACCGCGCGGCTGTGTCACCGCCGGAGTCGACGATGACCACCGGCCGCGATCGGGCGTTGATAGTGTGCACGGTGGCTGCGATAGCGTGCAGTCGTTCATCCAGAGGATCTGAGGGACCTGGCCCTGTGACGGTCCGGCAACCTGCCCTGCGGCAAGGTGCCAATGCCAGGAACGATGAGGAGTTGTTCCCGTGGTTCCCTGGTTCCGCGTGCCCACACTTGAAGGCTCCCTCGTTCGGCTCGAGCCGTTGTCGTTCGCTCATGTCCAGGACTTGGCGGTGGCCGCAGAGGAAGACCGGAGCAGTTACCGCTTCACCCTGGTACCTCGCGCCGACGAGGTCGAGAGCTACATCGCGGCGCAGTTCGAGCGCGCTGAGCAGGGTCTGGTTCCCTTCGCGCAAGTACGACTGGCCGACGGTCACGCGGTCGGCTGCACCGCGTACTGGGACCCTCGCTACTGGCCGGGGCGGGAGCGGATGGACCTTCGGGCCGTCGAGATCGGCTTTACCTGGCTCGCCGCGTCAGCGCAGGGTTCGGCTATCAACGCCGAGGCCAAGCTTCTGCTGCTGCGACATGCCTTTGAGTCGCTTCGGGTAGCCCGCGTTGATCTCAAGACTGACGCCCGCAACGAGCGGTCCCGACGTGCCCTCGACGCCCTCGGTGTGAGGTTCGAGGGAATCCTGCGCAACTGGTCGATGTCCTGGGCTCCAGGTGAGCAGAACCGACTTCGGGACTCGGCCATGTACTCCGTTATCGCCTCCGAGTGGGCGTCCTGCCAGGCCCATCTCTTGGAGCGACTGCGTCGGGTCAATGGTTGACATCGCTGGCGTAGGTATCGGGATCCGGTAGGGCTTCGATCCAATCTCGGCAGCGAACGACCCGTGCGCCACGTCCGGGGAAAACCTGGTCCATCAGGAAGTCGTGAACGTCAGACTCGCAGCGGGCATGAGGGTGATGGCTAGCGGGGCGTCAGGTGCTGGTGTTGAGCAGTCGTTGGCCCGGTCCGGTGGCGCTGGTGTTGATAGTACAGAGTGCGGCCCACATGCCGACTTGGTTCGCGGTGATGATCGGCTTGCCTAGTTCCCGTTCCAGCGGGGCGATGAGGTCGTAGGTGGGCAGGGCGGTACAGCTGACGAACAGTGCCTCAGCGTCGGGGTGGTCACCGGCGGCGATCAGCTCGGCGACGGTGGCGTAGTCGACGGTGCTGATGACCCGGGATTCCAGGCCGAGGCCTCGGCTGGTGAGCACCGTGATGCCCGCCGCCGTCAGGAATGCCGAGAGCCGCTTGCCGATGGTGTCGATGTAGGGGTGCACGATTGCGATGCGGCGCGCGTCGAGCGCTTGTAGCGCGTTGAGCAGGGCACCGGAGGTGGTCAGCGCGTGCGGCGCTCCCGCGTCGCGCATCGCCGCGCGCAGCGCGCGTTCGCGCTCGAGCCCACCGACGAAGCTGCACGCGGTGCAGGAGTAGAGCACCACCTGCGCGCCGATCGGTTCCCGGGTCACTTCTCGGGTGGGGCGCGCCAGCAGTGCGGGGTCGTTGAGTCCGGAGACCATGTCCAGGCTGTCGTGCATCGAGACCGGGTCGGTGCGGGCGAGATACAGCGAGACTCCTTCTGGCGCCCAGCGCCACAGCTCGCGGTCTCGGGTGAAGTCGAAGGAGGCGACGACGCCCACCGCGGTCTGTCCGGGTGGGCCAGCAACATCGATCATCGTCTCTGCTCCTCTGGTAAACGTCGAGGTCAGGCCGACGACCCCACCGGCGCGGTCGATCACGCGATTGTCGTTACACAGCACGTCGTCCTCCACCGCTCGACCGTACGCGGGCCACGGTGGGTCTCGCGGTGCACGCCGGTGGTGAACTCGATCTGCTCGGCACCCACCCTGGCAGGGCTTCGACCGGCGTGCCATGTGATCGTGACCTTGCGCCGGAGGTCCGGGCGCAGCGGCAGAGCGTCGCGGATCGCATCCGGTGCTCGCTACTCACGCCGGACACCGATCGCGAGGATGGCCAGGGGTGCTCGGCGGCGGTTGCGGTCCCGAGCTTGTGGGTGAGCGCGCGCGGCCGGGTGTCGTCGAATCCGGCGACCAGGCTCGCGCCGAGGCCGCGCTCGGTGGCGGCGAGGTAGAGGTTCTGGCTCACGTGCCCGGCTGCGAGCCAGACGTAGCGTTCCCCGCGCCGACCGAGCGGGGGTTGCTCGGCGAAGTGGGCGTTGGCCTGATCGATGTCAGCGCTGATCAATAGGAGCGCCGCCGCGGCGGCAGCCAGCCGGCGTCGGCGAGAGTGGTGTCGGCGACCGGATGGCGGTGGCCGCCGTCGTCAGGATCGTTGCGGTCGGCCGCGTCCTGTGCCCGGTCGTTAACCCGCTCTGTCCGGTAGCGCAGTCCGGATCCCGCTCGGCCGCTGCGGCGATCCGATCGGCAGACCCGTGATCCATCGATGAGCTCAGGTGGGGCCACCTTGAAAACAGGCCGAGTACAGTTGGCTGTGTTCAAGGCCAGAGAGGCGCAGCAATCCGCTAACGCGGCCAGCGCTCGCGGAAATACAGTGGCGGCCGACTACATAAACAAACGCGGCGGGTTGGCGACGGGCCGCCATTCGCGAGCAAGCCAGGATGGAGAATTTGATGGGCGGCCTCGGGTCGGTCGAGTTCTCGTCCGAGTCGGATGATCTCCTGGCTAACAATGTTTGTTGGTGTTCCACACGAGCGCAACGTGGCCATTCCCCGATTTCTTTCTGATGATCCGCCGCAAGTCCCATAGCGTGGTGTTCAGGGCTGGCCGGCGGGTTCTTAGGTTCCAGCCATAGCGCCTCGACCAGGTGTCCCTTACGCATTCCCGCCGCTTCCAGCACGAGCAGGGTCAGGAGTCGGGCGATGACACCACCATCGGGAATAGGCACAGGTATCGAGGTGCCCGGCTCCTCGTACAGCTCGTGCTCGGTCACGGCGGATGTCGCTACCGAGGGCGTGCGAGGATGCCGGGGTGCCTGCGACTGACTCGCTGAACCTGGTGCCACCGTCGGTTCAGCTTGCCCCCGGGACCGAGGAGCTGCGCCGCGAGGTCCGGGAGTTCCTGGCCAAGGAACGCGCCGAGGGCCACTTCACCCCGCGCTGCGACGTCTGGCTGTCCGGCTGGGACGAGCGGTTCAGCCGCGAGCTGGGCGCTCGGGGCTGGTTGGGTATGACCCTGCCGACCGAGTACGGCGGCCACGGGCGCGGCACGTTGGACCGCTACGTGGTGACCGAGGAGGTGCTGGCGGCTGGCGCGCCGGTCGCCGCGCACTGGGTCGCCGACCGGCAGATCGGGCCATCCCTGTTGCGGTTCGGCACCGAACCGCAGAAACAGCGTTTCCTGCCTCGGATCGCGGCCGGTGAGTGCTACTTCGGCATCGGGATGAGCGAACCCGACTCCGGCTCCGACCTGGCCTCGGTACGGACCAGGGCAACCCGGGCCGACGCAGGGTGGCGGCTGAGCGGCACCAAGGTGTGGACCTCCGGGGCGCACCACGCGCACGCGTTCTTCGCGCTGGCCCGCAGCGCCCCGGTGCAGGACGGCGACCGGCACGCGGGGCTGAGCCAGTTCATCGTCGAGCTGGACTCCCCGGGGGTGGACATTCGGCCGATCCGGCTGCTCACCGGTGCGCACCACTTCAACGAGGTGGTGCTGGACGACGTGTTCGTGCCCGACGACATGGTGCTCGGCGAAATCGGCTCCGGCTGGCACCAGGTGACCTCGGAGCTGGGTTTCGAGCGCAGCGGCCCCGAGCGGTTCCTTTCCACCTTCCCGCTGCTGTCGTCGCTGGTCGGCGAGCTTTCCGGACAGGCCGACCGGCTCGGTGCGGCGGGTCTGCGCGAGCTCGGTGCCCTGGTGGCACGGGTGTGGACGCTGCGCCGGCTCTCGCTGGGCATCGCGGCCTCGCTGGGCTCGGGCGTCGCGCAGGACGTGCCGGCCGCACTGGTCAAGGACCTGGGTACCCGCTTCGAGAACGAGGTGATCGACGCCGCCCGGCTGCTGGTCGACATCCCACCGGATCCCGGCGCCGAGGGTGGCTTCGCCAGGCTGTTGGCCGATGCCGTGCTGCACGCGCCCGGCTTCACCCTGCGCGGTGGCACCAACGAGATCCTGCGCGGCGTGGTGGCCAGAGGGCTGGGCCTGCGATGAGCACGTCCAACGAGCGCGGAGGCGAGGCATGAACACAGAGCGGGATGAACTGGCCGCGATGGCCCGGTCGGTGTTCCAGGACCACCTGCCGCACTCTGGCGAGGGGTTGCCCGCCGAGCTGTGGTCCACGCTGACCGAGCTGGGGCTGACCCAGCTGACCCTGCCGGAGGCGGCCGGCGGCAGCGGCGGCGAGCTTGCCGACGCCGCCGCGTTGCTGCTGGTGGCCGGGGAGGCGGCGGCCCCGGTGCCGCTGGCCGAGACGGACCTGCTGGCCGGGTGGCTGCTGCACGTCCACGGTCTCGCGGTGCCCGGCGGCCCGCTGGCCGTGGGGGTGGCTGGTGACACGGGGCCGACGGTGCGCGGCGAGGCAGCCGGTGGCGTGCGCATCGAGGGGACGCTCAGGCGGGTCGGCTGGGCCCGTGACGCGGTCCGGCTGGTGCTGCTGCTGTGCCCTGGTCCGGACGGCGCGGACCTGGTGGCCTCGGTGGACCCTTCGGTGCCCGGCGTCACCATCCGGCCCGGTACCAACCTGGCCGGTGAGCCCAGGGACACCGTGTTGCTGGACGCGTACCTCGCGGGGGACTCGGTGGCCAGGGCCGCCGAGGGCACCAGGGACCTGCTGGCGCGCCGGGCCGCGTTGTGCCGGGCGCTGCTGCTGGCCGGTGCCGCCGGGCGGGCGTTGTCCCAGACCGTCCGCTACGCCGGCGAGCGGGTGCAGTTCGGCCGTGCCATCGCCAAGTTCCAAGCCGTGCAGCAGCAGTTGGCGCTGGCGGCGGCGGAGGTCGCGGCGGGACGGGCGGCGGCCGAGGCCGCGGTGCGGATCGCCGCCGCCGGCGACTTCGCCGGCGCGGACGCGGGGTTCGCGGTGGCCGTGGCAAAGGCACGGACCAGTGAGGCGGCCGGCCCCGTCGCGCGGATCGCGCACCAGGTGCATGGCGCGATCGGCTTCACCGAGGAGCACGACCTGCGGCTGTGCACCACCCGGCTGTGGGCTTGGCGCGACGAGGACGGCAGCGAGGCGCACTGGCACGCCGAGATCGGTCGTCAGGCGCTCGACGCGGGCGCCGAGGGCCTGTGGCCGTTGTTGACCCGGGCCAGCGCCTGAGCCCACGGACGTCGTCCGGCTGATGATCGGCTGTACCGTACGCTGCGGGGATGCCAAGTGGATACGGCCTGGTGGTGGTGCGGGAGTCCTCTGCGGACACCCGCGAGTCGTTGACCAGGTTGGCAAGGACCACCGGGCCGGGCGGCATGCACGCTGTCGTGGTGGACGGCGAGCAGTGCCGTGACCAGGCGGCGCTGTTCGACGCGCTGGCGCGTGGCCTGGCCTTTCCGTCCTATTTCGGCCGTAACTGGGATGCCGTGCAGGAGTGCCTCGCCGACCTGCTTGCGTTGACCGACGGCGGGTTGGGCAGCGCTTTCGGCGACCGGGCGGGCATCGATGCCCGTACCCTGGTGCTGGCGTTCGTGCACAGCGGCCGGCTGCTCGACACGGGCGAGGACCTGGTGGCCATGCTTGTCGAGAGCTTCGGCCACGCGGTCGAGTCGAACCGGGAACGGACCTCCGCCGGGCTGCGGGTGATCTTCCAGCTGGACGAGACCGAGCCGGCGGAGACCGAGCAGTCGCTGCGCAGGCTGGCCGGCTGACCTCGCGGCCCGGCCGGCGACCGGGCAGGCCGTCAGCTCCGGCGCGCGCCCGGTGCGTCCGGCGCCACCGTGAAGCAACGCACCGGCCTGGCGTGCTCCGGATCCAGCGCGTTCTGGATGTACTGGACGGTGACCGGGTCGAAGGCGACCGCGACGTGCTCCGCGAGGTCGTTCGGGCAGTGGTCCTGCAGCACGATGTTGGTCACGTCGGTGCCTGAGCCGCCGTCCAGCCGACCGCTGGTGTACGGAATGACCAACTCGTCATTCCTCGTCATCAGCATCGTGTAGGTCACGCCGGGTACCGCTGGTCCACCGTCCGAGTTCAACTTCTTCAGGAACGGCGAACCGTGCAGGAACTCCCGGCACGAGTTGCAGAACGGCTGGAACAACACGCCGACACCCGGACCGAGTCCATACTGCACGGCGATCCGGTTCAGCTGGTCGAGACCGAGCAGCCGGGTGCCGTCCCAGAGCGGTGTCATGCCGATGTAGCGGTCCACGTACCGGTCGCCGCCGAGGAACTTGACGTAGTAGTCGGGCATCAGGCTGCCCTCGGAATGACCGAGGATGTCCACCTTGTCGGAGCCGGTCGCGTGTCGCACCCGGTCGACGAAGCTGGACAGCTCCTTGGCGCTGTCCTCCATCCGTTGCAGGCCACCGACCTGGGTGAGCGGCGGAGGCGCCAGCGGGTTGCGCCCGTAGGTGAGAGAGAAGACGCAATACCCGTCGCGGGCCAGGATCGGTGCGATGTACGCCCAGTTGTTCGCCTGGTTCGCGCCGAGGCCGTGCACCAGCACGACCGGGTTGGGGTGTGCGTCGCTCGGCTTGCAACTCCAGATGTTCGAACCTGGTGGCGGCGGGTCGAGCAGCGAAGGGCCGAGGGCGGGCAGGTCCGGCGCGGGCGGCACAGCGGCGGAGGCCGCCGCGACCGGGCCGACGACGAGCAAGCCGGCGAGCACCGCGAACACCGACGCGACGACTCTCCAACGACTTCGATCCACAGGGGCCCCTCGATTGGTCGGCCTGCTCACACCCGGCGAACTCCCAACGAGGTGACTCTCAGCCGCGGTGCGCCGCCCAGCGGAGTTACACCCGGTATGGGGACGACTGCGGTGCGGTACCACCGCACGGAACTACTCTCGGCTACCCTGCGCCGGACTCATCGGTCGCACAGAGGGGCTCTGCGTTGCGGCTTGCTCATTTTCGGTTCGTGGTAAGCGCGGTCGGCGCGCTGGCGCTGTGCTTCGGGGGAGCGGTGCTCAGCCCGGCGCACAGCTTTGCCGACACCGACGACGTGTCGGGTCCGTACGTGTCGCTGGGCGACTCCTACGTGGCCGGGCCGTTGATCCCGCTGCAGACGGGGAACCCGCCCGGCTGCCTGCGCTCGGACCGCAACTACCCGTCGCTGGTCCGGACCGGCCTGCGCTCCTCGGCGTTCCGCGACGCGAGCTGCAGCGGTGCCACGACCAAGGAGATGACCGCACCGCAGGCGGTGATCGGCGGGTCGAACCCGCCGCAGCTCGACGCGCTCGACGACCGGACCGCCCTGGTGACCCTGGGTATCGGCGGCAACGACATCGGGTTCGCCGACATCATCAAGAACTGCGCGATCAAGTCGCCGGCGAAACCGTTCGGTGCCGGGTGCAAGGACTTCTATACCCAGGGCGGCCGTGACCAGCTCGCCGACCGCATCGACGCGACCGGACCGAAGGTGGCGGCGGTACTCGACGAGATCAGCAAGCGGGCGCCGCACGCGAAGGTACTCGTGGTCGGCTACCCCACGATCCTGCCGGACTCGGGCCCCGGGTGTTTCCCGGTCGTGCCGTTCACCCCCGGCGATGTGGCCTATCTGCGCAAGACCACGCACGAGCTGAACGACATGCTCGCCGACCAGGCGGACAAGGCCGACGCGCAGTATGTGGACACCTACCGGACCAGTATCGGGCACGACGTGTGCCAGCTGCCCGGTCGGAAGTGGGTGGAGGGCCTGGTGCCGACGGCCCCCGCCGCGCCGGTGCACCCCAACGCGCTGGGCATGCGCAACAGCGCCAACACGGTGCTCATGCAGCTGCACGCGAGAGTGCCCGCCGGCGCCTGAGGGTAGCGTGGCCAACCCACGGCGGGAGGGTGCGGATGGGATCGGTTGACCTCCGGCGGCGGGTGTTCCAGACGGTTCTCGCACTGGCCGGATGCCTCTGCGTTGCCCTGCTATCCGCCGGCCACGGCCTCGCCGCGCCCGCACCGGGCGGACAGGGGTACGCGGCCCTCGGCGACTCCTACGTCGCGGGGCCTGGCATCCCGAGGACGAGCGGTATGCCGGTGGGCTGCCTCCGCTCGACGAACAACTATCCGTCGCTGGTCCGGGCCGGCCTCGGCGCGCCCGCGTTCAGCGATGTCAGCTGCAGCGGTGCCACCACCGCGAACATCACCGGAGCGCAGACCACCGTGACCGGCCCCAACCCGCCGCAGGTCAACGCGGTGAGCGCGAGCACCACGCTGGTCACCCTCGGCATCGGCGGCAACGACATCGGTTTCTCGGAGATCGTCTCGCAATGCCTTTCCCGGTCGCGGACCGAGCCGAACGGTGCCGCCTGCAAGGCCTACTACACCGCCTCGGGCTCCGACGCGCTGGCCGCCCGGATCGCTTCGGCCGGCCCCAAGGTGGGCAGGGTGCTCGAACGGATCAGGCAGCGGGCGCCGAGGGCCAGGGTGCTGCTGGTCGGTTACCCGACGATCCTGGCACCCGGCGGCGCGGGATGCCCCGAGGCGCCGTTCAGCGCCGGAGACACGGCCTACCTCTACCAAACCTTCCAGAAGTTGAACTCGATGCTGCAGAGGCAGGCGCAGGCGGCCGGTGCGCAGTACGTCGACACGGCGGCCAGCAGCATGGGCCACGACATCTGCCAGCCGCCCGGCACCCGGTGGATCGAGGGGCGGGCACCTACCTCGCCGGCGATCCCGTTCCACCCGAATGCGCTGAGCATGCGCAACACCGCGAACCAGGTGCTCGCCGCGGTGAAGTCAGCGCCGTGACCGCCGGGCCCCCGGCCGCCGGGTGAACGGCGTCAGGCCGGCGAGCAGGCCGCGTTGCGGCACCCCGGCGATCGGCTCAGCGGCGGCTCCCTCCTCGGCGAGTACCTCGTTCGCGGCCAGCACCCCGGACATCGCGGCCCGTTCCATCAGACCGGCGCAGAACGGCAACGTGACGAAGTCTCCGGCCAGCCGGATCCCGGGGGCGTCCGTGCGCACCTGCGGCCGGCGTGCGGCGCCGCCGGGCGGGAACGCGGGTGCGGCCGCCTCGTAGCGGGTCACCTGGTGGCGCACCCGCGCGGCGCGGGTCTCCGGCCACAGCTCGTCGAGCTCGGCGCGCATCCGCCTGGCGGCCTGTTCGCCGTCCGGTGCGGTGCATGCGTAGGAGTGCAGCTCCAGCACGGCGCCGCCGTTTGTCGCCGCCCACGCTCGGGACGGCGCCTCGAGGCGGTGATAACTGGTGATCGAGTCGAGGGTCGCCTCGGTGGTCACGGCGGAGAACACCGCACGGTGCGGCGACACGTCCCGGTCCAGCCAGAGCCGGCTTACCGCGTAGGGCTCGGCCACCGACACCGCGTCCACCTGATCGGCCAGCCGGGGCGCGGCCTGACGGAGCAGCGGGCTGCGGTCCAGCAACGCGCGCAGCCCGACAGGGTCCAAGGCGAGCACCAGGTGCCGGGCGAGCAGCTCCTCGCCGTCCAGCTGGATGCGCCACCGGCGGTCAGGGCCGGGGCGAACCGCCAGCGCGGGTGCCCCGGTACGCACCGAGGCGCCGTTGCGCCGCAGGTAGGTGTCGAGCGGCCGCCAGATGCACTCCAGGTAGTCGGTGTCCGGTGCGTCGAACGCGAGGCCTTCCGGGTTGCCGAGGAAGTAGAAGTGGAACATCGTCACGAGCTCCGCCGAGGACAAGCTCCGTGGATCGCAGAAGAACGACCGGGCGAAGGCTTCGAAGAGCATCATCCTGGCCCGCTCGGGCAGGTTCACCCGGTCCAGGAAGTCCGCCGCGGGCATCGCGTCCAGAGCCGCCGGGGTGCGTTCGGGGTGGTAGCCCAGCAGCTCGATCCCGAGCGCCCGGTTCGCGCCGAGCACATCGCGCCAGCGCAGGCTCGGCGAACGGGCGAACAGCGCGAGCAGGCTCAACGGCGGCATGGTCGGCAGACCGGTCAGATCCTCGTCCGGCCACTGCCTGGCGATCACCGGGTAGCTGTCGACCGGGCGCAGGAAACGCAGCAGCGGATCCGCCCGCCGCAGGACGGCCCGCCAGGTGTAGTAGTGCCGGAAGAACGCGTGGAAGCCATGCTCGATCACCTGCTCGGTGCCGTCCGGCAGCCGGTACTGCCAGGCACCGAGACGGCCGCCGAGGGTGTCGGCGGCCTCCAACAACGTCACCCGGGCGCCTCGCTCGGCCAGCACCACGGCGGAGGAGACGCCCGCGACCCCACCACCGACCACCACCACTTCACAGGTCGGCGGGACCTGGTGCGCACGCCCCGGCGCGGCGGCGACGAGTTGCACCGCTCGCATCCGAGGTGGACCCGCCCGACCGTGCATCGCCCCGATCTTGCCGGACTCGCCGGGGTTCCGCCGAGAGGCGTGCCGCGCGGTGACCGGTCGGGCCCGGTCAGTCGCCCACCTCCGAGGCGTGGTCGGCGAGATAGTGCTCAGCGATGTCGTCGCTGGTGCACACCCACACCTCGCGGGTCGAGGTGACCGCGCGCAGCACCCGGGCCAGGTACTTGGCGCGGAACGGCTGCCCGATGATGAAGGTGTGCAGCGGCAGGGCCATCACCCGACCCGTGCTGGCGGAGTCCTGCAGCAGCTGCTCGAACTGGTCGAGCACGATCCGCTCGTAGTCGGGACCGGACAGGCTCGGGTTGCTCGTGAACAGCCCGTAGTCGTTGACGTCGAGGTGGTAGGGCATCGAAAGCAAGCCGGGGATGTTCGTCGGGAACGGTTGGTCGTCGCAGCACCAGTCGAGCAGGTAGCTGAATCCGGCGTCGGCGAGCAGCTGGGGTGTCGCGGCGGTCTCGGTGAGGCCGGGGCCAAGCCAGCCCCTCGGCCGGCTGGGCAGCGAACTGTCGAGCGTCGCGACCATCTCGCCGAGGAACTGTTGCTCCTCGTCCGGCGACATGCCCGACTGCATGATCGAGTTGGTCTGGCCGTGCGCGACCCAGGCCCAGTCGCGCGCCACGCCAGCCTCGATGATCTCCGGGTACGCGGTGCACACGTCGGAGTTGATGATGCCTGAAGCCCGGACGCCGACCTCGTCGAGTATGTCCATCAGCCGCCAGATCCCCACCCGGTTGCCGTAGTCGCGCCATCCCTGCGACAACGGGTCGGGCACCGGGCCGGCCACCGGGCCGCCGACCGCGGTGAGGGGCATGTCCTGGCGGAAGTGCTCGATGTTGAGGCCGACGTAGAACGCCAACCGGGCGCCGTCGGGGAACCGCAGCGGTGGCCGGGACACGATCGGGGAATACGAGTAGAGCTGCTGACCCATGTCTCTCCAGTGCTCGTTGTCGGGCTGCCGGTCGGTCGGCGCGCGGCAAACCTGATACTCAATGGTGCCGCGAAAGGATTCTGCCGCGGAAATTCCGCCGCGGCTTGCGACTGGGTGGTCCGAGGCGAGACCGTGCGACAGCGACCGCCGAGACGCGGGTCATCCGACCGCACTGAGCTGCCGCGCTGCTAACGTCGCGTCCCGTGAGACTCCTCGGCACGGGTGCACCGGTGTGAGCGGGCTGGCGAATTGTCTGCGGGGTTGGTCGCCGGCGCCGCTGCGCTGGTCGGGTCGGCTGAGCGGCTGGTCGGTGGCGGCCTTTGCCGGGCTGCTGGACCAACCCAGCCCGCTGCGGCAGCGCCCGGTCGTGCCGCCCATGTGGCAGCTGTTCGGTTGCCTGCCGCACCCGGCTCAGGCACAGCTGGGGGCCGACGGCCACCCGGCGGAAGGGCCGTTCCTGCCGCCCATCCCGGACCGGCGCCGGATGTTCGCCGGCGGCCGGTGGCAGGAGCCGCGGCCGCTGGTCGTGGACCAGCCCATCGACTGCCGGTCGGAGATTCTGTCCACCGAGGTGAAGGTGGGGCGCAGTGGGGAGATGGCCTTCGTGACCGTGCGCACCGAGTTCAGCCAGCACGGCGAGCTCGCGGTGGCCGAGGAGCAGGACATCGTCTACCGCGGCCAGCCCCGGCCCCAGCCCGGTGGCTTGCCGCCGGTTGACGAACAGGTGGAAGAGCCGGTCGCCGAGCACGAGCTGACCGTACTGCCGGATCCGCCGCTGCTGTTCCGGTTCAGCGCGTTGACCTACAACACCCACCGCATCCACTACGACCAGGCCTACGTCACGGGGGTCGAGGGCTACCCGGGCCTGGTGGTGCACGGACCGCTGTTGGCACTGTTGGCCCTGGAGCTGCCCCGGCGCCACCTGCCGGGGCTGCGCGTCGAGCACTTCAGCTACCGGCTGCGTCGACCGGCGTTCGCGGGCTCCCCGGTGAAGGCCTGGATGCTCCCCGAGCAGGACCAAGGGGAACGCTCGCTAGTGGTGGGGGTACCCGGCGGGGCGCCGTCGCTGACCGGCTCGGTGCGGTTGCGACCCGACGAGGCGAAGGGCTGAGCCGGTGCGCATCGCAACCTGGAACGTGAACTCGGTCCGGTCCCGGATGCCTCGGCTGTTGCCGTGGCTGCACGAGCGGGCCCCGGACGTGGTCTGCCTGCAGGAGACGAAACTGCCCGACGACAGTTTCGCCGAGCTGTTGGCTGACGACCTTGCCGCCCTCGGCTACCAGTTCGCCCACCACGGCGAGGGGCGCTGGAACGGCGTCGCGCTGCTGTCGCGGGTGGGGCTCGAGGACGTGGCGCGCGGGTTGCCCGGCGAGCCAGGCTTCCCCGAGCCGGAGGCGCGCGCGGTGACCGCGCTGTGCGGTGGGTTGCGGATCAGCTCGGTGTACGTGCCCAACGGGCGTACCCCTTCGGACCCGCACTATGCCTACAAGCTCGCCTGGCTCGCCGCGCTCCGGGACACCGTGGCGGCGGACACCGAGCGTGCCGTCGTCTGCGGAGACATGAATATCGCGCCCACCGACGCGGATGTCTGGGACCCGGCGCAGTTCGTCGACTCCACCCATGTCACGCCGGGCGAGCGCGGCGCGTTGGCCGAGCTGACCGCCCTCGGCCTGCGTGACGTGGTCCGCGACCGGTGGCCGGGCGAAAGGGTCTTCAGCTACTGGGACTACCGGGCCGGCCGGTTCCACCAGGACCTCGGCATGCGGATCGACCTGGTGCTCGCGGCCGAGCCGGTGTCGCGGCGGGTCGCTGCCGCCTGGGTGGACCGGGCCGCTCGCAAGGGCAGCGGACCCAGCGACCACGCGCCGGTCATGGTCGATCTCGACGAGGCGCCGGACGGCGATATCGGCCCAGTGGTGCCGCCCCCGTCCCGGCCGGCCAAGATCGGCCGGCGCCGGTAGCAGGGTGGCACCCAACCCGCCTGTGGGCAGGTCTAGCCCCGGTATCGGCTGGCGCGGCCCGGGTGCGCGAGATAGGGCAGCACCGCCGCGAGCCGAGTCTTCGCCTGCGCGACGAGTTCGGCCGGTGAGTCCTCGCCGGACAACAGGTCGAGGGTCTCGGTCACGGCCTTCTCCAGCGCGGCGCTGCCCTCCGCCCGCGCGGCCAGCTCGGCATTGAGCTTCCACAGGTCGATGAACACCTGCACCTTGGACCGCAAGACCCACGGGTCGAACGGCTTGGTGAGGTAGTCGACCGCGCCGAGCTGGTAGCCGCGGAAGGCGAGGTGCGGGTCGTAGTTCGCGGCGGTGAGGAACACGATCGGGATGTGGCTGGTGCGCTCCCGCTGCTTGATGTGGCTGGCGGTCTCGAAACCATCCATACCGGGCATCTGCGCGTCGAGCAGGATGACCGCGTAGTCCTCGAGCAGCAGTCGTTTGAGTGCCTCGTCGCCGCTGGTCACCGTGGCGATCTCGACGGGGAGACCCTGCAGGATTGCTTCCAGGGCGACCAGGTTCTCCGGTCGGTCGTCGACCGCGAGAACGCGCGCACCGCCGCTCACGACAGCCGGCTGCGCGCGGCGCGGGCGCGGGAGATCCACGAAGCCATGATGGAGAGCAGCTGTTCCTTGTCCACGGGTTTGGTCACATAGTCGGTAGCGCCGGCTTCCAGGCTGGACTCGCGGTCGCCCGGCATGGCCTTCGCGGTGAGAAACACTACGGGTAGATCACTGCCCCCGGGAAGGCCGCGGATCAACCGGGTGGTGGCATTGCCATCCATATCGGGCATCATCGCGTCCATCAGCACGATGTCGATGTCCGGGTGCTCGGTCAGCAACCGGATACCGTCGTGGCCGTTGTCCGCGTAGAGCACCGTGAGCCCGTGCAGCTCGAGCGCGCTGGTCAGCGCGAAGACATTGCGCACATCGTCGTCGACGATCAGCACCTTGACCCCGCTCAGCTCGATCACCGGTCGCTCGGTGCTTGTCGAGCCGTGCTGGTTGCGCAGGATCGGCCCCCTGCCGTTCAGTGCCGACTCGGTGTGTGTCTGCTGCGCCTGCACCGGCCGGTGCGGCACCCTGGTGGCGCCGGTGGTGCCGCGCAGCTCATCCGGTAGCAGGAGGGAGAACGCCGAGCCGGCGCCCACCTCCGAGCTGACCGTGATGGCTCCACCGAGCATGGTGGCGAGCTCCTTGCTGATCGAGAGGCCGAGGCCGGTGCCGCCGTACTTGCGGCTGGTGGTGCCGTCCGCCTGTTGGAAGGCCTCAAAGATCATTTCCAGCTTCTCGGCGGCGATGCCGATCCCGGTGTCGTGCACGGTGAAGGCGATGACCCGGTGCGCCGAGGAGAGCGTGGCCTCGGTGAAGACGGTGCCGGCCGGAGCCGGCTCGACGGTCAACGTCACCGCACCGGTCGCGGTGAACTTCATCGCGTTGGACAGCAGGTTGCGCAGTACCTGCTGCAGGCGCTGGGCATCCGTGGTGATCGTGCCGGGCAGCTCGGCGGCCAGGTCGACCCGCAACTCGAGCCCCTTGTCCTCGGCCTGCGGGCCGAACGCCTGCTCGACGTATGCCTGCACCTCAAGCAGCGCGACCGGTTGTGGGTCGAGATCCACCCGACCGGCCTCGATCTTGGACAGGTCCAGGATGTCGTCGATCAGCACCAACAGCTCGGAGCCGGCGTTGTGGATCGTGGTGGCGAACTCCATCTGCTTGCGGGTGAGGTTCTGTTCGTCGTTGTCGGCGAGCAGCCGGGAAAGCAGCAGCAGCGAGTTCAGCGGCGTGCGCAGCTCGTGGCTGATGTTGGCCAGGAACTCGGACTTGTACTGGCTGGCCCTGGCCAGTTCCTGGGCGTTCTCCTCGACGCCGCGCCGGGCCGCGTCGATCTCCATGTTCTTGATCTCGATGTTGCGCTTCTGGTCGGAGAGCAGCTCGGCCTTCTCCTCCAGCTCGGCGTTGGTCCGCTGCATCTCGCCGGACTGATTCTGCAGCTCGACGGCCAGTCGCTGGGACTGCACCAACAGCTCCTCGGTGCGCCGGTTCGCCTGGATCGTGTTGATGGCGACGCCGATCGCCCCCATCAGGCGCTCCAGGAACGTCAGGTGCAGGTGGGAGAACCGGGTCACCGAGCCGAACTCGATCACGCCGAGCGCGCGGCCCTCGAACAGCACCGGCAGCACTACCAGGGTGGTCGGCGACATCGTGCCGAGGCCGGACGAGATCGGCAGGTGGTCCGTCGGTATGTCGTTGACCAGCACGATCTGCTTGGTCACCGCGGCCTGCCCGATCAGCCCTTCGCCGGCTCGGAAGCTGTGCGACTTCGCCTCCGGGCCCACCGCGTACCCGGCATCCAGCCGCCAGACCGCGCGGGCCGGGTCAGCCCAGTCACTGGATTCGGGATGGTCAGCCAATGGGTCGGCGGGCATGAAGAACGCGCCCACCTGGGCGTTCACCAGGGGAGTGACCTCGTTCATGATCATCTGACTGACTTCGCCGAGGTCCCGCTGGCCCTGCAGCAGACCGCCGATGCGGGCCAGGTTCGAGTCCAGCCAGCCTTGCTCGGCGTTGACCGTGGTGGTCTCGCGCAGTGTCACGATCATCTGGTTGATGGTGTCGCGCAGCTCCGCGACCTCACCCAGCGCGGCGACCTCGATCTGCTGGGTCAGGTCCCCCCTGGCAACCGCCGTGGAGACCACCGAGATGGCCCGCAGCTGCGAGGTCAGCGTGGAGGCGAGCTGGTTGACGTTCTCGGTGAGGTCGCGCCAGGTGCCGGCGACGTCCTTGACCTGGGCCTGGCCGCCGAGTTTGCCTTCGGTGCCGACTTCGCGGGCGACGCGGGTGACTTCGTCGGCGAAGCTGGAGAGTTGGTCGACCATGGTGTTGACGGTGTTCTTGAGTTCCAGGATTTCGCCGCGTGCGTCTACGGTGATCTTCTGGGATAGGTCGCCCCTGGCCACGGCGGTGGTGACCTGTGCGATGTTGCGCACCTGCCCGGTGAGGTTGTCCGCGAGCTGGTTGACGTTGTCGGTGAGGTCGCGCCAGGTGCCGGCGACGTCCTTGACCTGGGCCTGGCCGCCGAGCTTGCCCTCGGTGCCCACCTCGCGGGCCACCCGGGTGACCTCGTCGGCGAAGCTGGACAGCTGGGCAACCATCTTGTTCACCGTGCGCCCGATGCGGTGGAACTCGCCGCGCAGCGGCCGCCCCTCGATCTCCAGTGCCATCTGCTCGGACAGGTCGCCCTCGGCTACCGCGGCGAGCACCCGGGCGATCTCCGCGGTCGGCCGGGCCAGGTCGTCGATCAGCGCGTTGACCGAATGCGCCGTCTCGGCCCATGCCCCGTCGACCGCGTCCTCGTCGAGGCGCTCCAGCATCCGGCCCTCGCGCCCGACGACCCGGCTGATCCGCAGCAGCTCACGGTTGCGCTGGTCCAGCATGATCACCAGATCGTTGAAGCGCTCGCAGACCTCCCCGGACAGGCCCAACCGCCGGGGCAGCCGTACCCGCAGCTGGCCCCGCCTCACCTCCACCATCGCCGAGGCGAGCTCCTGAAGCAGCGCTTCCGTCGACTCGGGACCGGTGTCCCCGTGTGCGGCGATATTGCTCATGGTGCTCATGGTTTGCTGTCCCCTGTGCGTTCGCGATGAGCGCCGTCAGATGCGGGTGACCACGCTGCGGCAGAGTCGTGGCTCTACCCTTGTCCACAGTCCTTGTCCACACCTCACCCAGTGTCGACTCTATTGCGCCGTGGCTTTGCTGCGCCATCACCATGCCAACTCTCGGACCTCTTGACACACTGCTCGGGTGCCAGATCGGCTTGACCGGCGTGTTCTGCTGCCGCCGGAACCAGGATCGACCCGCCGTGCCCGCGCGATGCTGCGTCATGCGTTGGCGGATGCGGGGCTCGACGGACCGGAAGACGAGGACCTCACCGAGGCCTCGGTGCTGTTGACCAGCGAGTTGTGTGAGAACGCGACGCTGCACGCCGGTACCGAGTTCGAGGTCGCGGTCGGGGTGACCGCGGACGAGGTCGTCGTCTCGGTCACTGATCGGGGTGCCGGCCCGCTCGAGCAGTATCTGGCCCGGCCCCGGCCGCGGTTCGGCCGCGCGGCAAGCCACGGTCGGGGCCTGATGCTGGTCGAGCGGCTGGCCACCGCATGGGGTACCCGCCACCACCGTGACGGTACTCACCGCACCTGGTTCTCGTTGGCCCGAGGCGCCGCCGCGCCGCGCGACGGTGCCATCCGGTCGGACGCACCGGCTCCCCTTTCGGTCGGTGCGTCCGGATTCCAGGTTGCCGCGGTGGCGCCCGAGCGGGCCCCGGACTGGCCGGCCACCGAGCAGGTCCGGCGGCTGCTGCACGTGCCGGCCGCGCTGGGCGTGCGGCTGGACATGCCGTCCCTCGTCGCGGAGCTGGCCCGGCGGCTGCGCGAGATCCTCGACGCGGACGGTGTGGTCGTCCAGGTGGACCACGGCGACGGGCACGGCGCGTTCACCCTGGCCCAGGACGGCGCGGACCCGACCGCGCTGCCCGGTATCCCGCTGGTCGAGCTGGGGTTGCCGCTAGCCGCTCCGCTGCGCGGCTCGCTGCGGATCCTGGCCAGCGACGACCGTTCGCTGGCCAACACCGAGATCGCCGACCTCGCCGCGCAGCGCATCGCGCTTGCCGTCGAGATGGACTGGCTGCGCGGCGCTGACCTGCGCAGGCGTGCCTGGATGAGCTATCTCGCCGACGCCAGCGAGCTGTTCGGCCAGTCGATGGACACCAAGCTGGTGGTTGCGCTGGTACCGCAGGTGGTGGTGCCCCGGCTGGGGGAGTGGAGCGCGGTCTATCTGCTGCATGGCGGGCAACGGGTGCTTTCCGCGTTGACGCACGCCGACGACGACGCGATCCCGGACCTGCGCGCCGAACTGACACCCTCGCCACCGGCCGGCTTGGACCGGCACCTGGCCGACATCCGGCACGGTGCCGCCGCGCCTGGCTGGTTCAGCGAGCCGACCGACGGCATCGTCGTCGGCCTCACCGCGCGGGGTCAGCCGATCGGCGCGTTGGTGGTCGGTCGGCCCACGCGGCGCTCGCACACGCCCGAGGACGTCGCGCTGGTCGCGGACATCGCCCGCCGCGCCTCGCTGGCCATCGACAATGCGCAGACGACCTCGGCGCACATCGCGACGTCCCAGGCACTGCAGCAGGCGCTGCTGCCCCGGGCACTGCCCGCCGCACCGGGTATCGAGTTTGCCGCCGAGTACCTGCCGGCCAGCGCAGGCACCGACGTCGGCGGCGACTTCTACGACGTGCTGACCATAGATGAGAACCGGTGGCTGGCCTCCATCGGGGACGTATGCGGCAAGGGTGCCAGGGCGGCGGCGCGGACCAGCATGGTGCGTGACGTGCTGCGGGTGTTGATCCGCACCGGCCGCACGCTGACCGAGGCGATCGAACAGCTCAACGACGTGATGTTGGACACCGGCGACCCGTACCAGTTCTGCACACTGGCCGCCGCGCTGATCTCACGGCCGCTGCCCGGCGAGTCACCGGGGCTGGTCGTCGACCTGGTGCTGGCCGGACACCCCCAACCGGTACTGGTGCACGCGGACGGTCGTACCGAGCTGATCGGCAGGCACGGCACAGCGGTCGGGCTGCTGCCGCAGGTGCAGTTGGTCACCACCCGCTACCGGCTGCACACCGGCGAGACGCTGCTGGCCTACACCGACGGCGTCACCGAGCGGCGGGGTGGCCGCCGGCAGTTCGGCTCGGACCGGTTACTGGCTGCCGCTTCCACCGCGGGTGGCCGGCCCGCCGCCCAGGTCATCGCGGCGGTGCGGGCCGCCGTGGCGGGATTCTCCTCGGCGCCGCAGAGCGACGACATCGCCTTGTTCGCCATCCGTGCCACCCGGTGAGCCGGCCGAGCAGTCACGGTTGCACCGAGGTGAGCAGGAAGGCCGCGAAGATCAACAAATGCACGGCGCCCTGCAGCACGGTGGCCCGGCCCGCGACCACGGTGAGAGTGCCGACGACGATGGTGAGCGCGAACAGGGTGATCTCGGTCGGGCTCAGCCCGAGCAGCAGCGGAGCGGGTAGCCAGATGGTGGCAATCGCTATCGCCGGAATGGTGAGCCCGATACTGGCCAACGCCGAACCCAGGGCGAGGTTGAAGCTGGTCTGCAGCCGGTCCCTCGAGGCGGCCCGCACCGAGGCAAGGGTCTCGGGCAACAGCACGACCAGCGCGATTGCCACGCCCACCACGCCCAGCGGGGCACCCATGGCGCGGACCCCGTGCTCGATCGCTGGTGACACGGTCTTCGCGAGGCCGACCACCGACACCAACGCCACCGCAAGAAGCCCGAGGCTGATCAGTGCCTCCCTGGTGCTGGTGGGCGGCAGATGCGCATCGGCCGGCTCGGCACCGCCGGTTTCCACCGGCAGGAAGTAATCGCGGTGGCGAACTGTCTGCACGAAAACGTATACGGCGTAGAGCACCAGCGAGACCACCGCCGCAAAGGTCAGCTGGCCGCCGGAGAACGTCGGCCCCGCCGAGCTGACCGTCACGCTGGGCAGCACCAGGCAGAGGGTGGCGAGTGTGGCGACGGTGGTCAGCGCGCCACTGCTGCCTTCCGCGTTGAACGCGACCACCCGGTGCCGCAACGCACCGACCAACAGGCCAGAGTCCGACTATCCCATTACAAGTGATCATCACAGCCGCGAACACGGTGTCGCGGGCCAGGCTCGCGGCATCCGGTTTGCCGCCTGCCATCAGGGTGAGGATGAGGCCCACCTCGATGACGGTCACCGCGACCGCGAGGATCAACGAGCCGAACGGTTCGCCAACCCTGAGCGCGACAACCTCGGCATGGTGCACCGCGACCAGCACCGCCGCGATCAGGACGAGTCCGGTGAGCGCGGTCAACAGTGGAGAGAGCTCGCGGCCCCAGACCAGCACCAGCGCGATGGCCGCGACCAGCGGGGTGAGCGTTGTTCGCCAAGCGGTCTTGATGGTGGCCACCCGGCCAGGTTGTCACAATGTGATCAGTGTGGCGCGCCGCGCCTGGTCAGCCCGAGAATGGCCGCCGGTGGCGGCCTCCGAGGCCGCGTCGCCCGGTCAGCTGGTCGACTGTGCCCGGCTCGGGATGTGCCGGATGTGCGCCTCGGCCGGTTCGTCGGGCGCCCGAGGCGCCTGAGCGGTGCTCGGTGGCCCGGTGCTCCTGCAGCTCGTCGTAGATCGGCGTAAGTCTCACGGTCGGTCACCCTAGCCATACGTTCGGTGCCCAATGTATCCACGGCTGTGGACTGCACGGGGTATGTCCTTCGAGCTTGAGTACGCGGAGGAACGACATGGCCCCCTGGTCGCGGCTCGCGACCACGCATGGTCAGCGCCCGTCCTTCCCTCGACGGAACTGGTTCTTCAGTGCCGGGCGTACCAGCCGTACCAGTCCCTGCTGGACGTGGTGAAGTAGTGCGCGGGCGAGACCTGTTCGCCGGGGAAGAGCCGGAAACCCTTCGGGTTGCCGTGTGGGTTGCGGTGGAAGTAGGTGCCGCTCACCCAGTTCGGGTTGATGTCCAGCTCCATTCCCCGTACCACCCCCGCCGCGGCGAGAAGATTGCCGAGGCTACACACCGACAGTGCCGGTCCGCCTACGTACACCTCGGCGCCGTTGGCGGTCACCCCGAAACCGGACCGGTGGATGAACGCGGCCTGGCCGATGGTGCTGCCCCACTGGGCGGTTCCGCCGCTTGCGCAGGTGGGGTTGACCTTGCCCCCGTCGACCAGCAGCACCAGGTTCTGCCGCACGCTGGCCACGGCCGGACCCATCCGCACGTCCCGGTTCCAGGCGCCGACCTGCGCCGTGCCGTCGTTGTTGAGCACCAGACTGGCCGCCCCGTTCCGCAGCGGTACAACGGTCCGGTGTTCGCTGTAGTACCCGCCCCCACTCGCCCCGTTGAGCCGGAAGCCGGCATTGAACACGGCGACGAGGCTGGGCGCCAGCTGCGGGGTGATGTGGTCAGCGGCCTGCCAATGCCCACCAGGGTCCATCGTGCCGGGCTGTAGCTGCCCCCGGACGAGGGTCGGGTCGATCCACATCAACCCGGCGAGGAACGAGGTGTGCGCCGGGTCCGGCCGCAATGTCGCCACCTGGACCGCCGGACGGCCGCGCACGGTGCTCACCGGGTGCCACACACCTTCTCCCGGCAGCGCCGGGCTGTGCGTCAACGGTGTCATGGTTGTCGGCCCTGGCAGCCCCTCGGGGTGACTGTCACGCCGGGGCTGCTGGGTGACGTTGATCTCGCCACCGGGTTCGGCGATGCCGCCGACCGGTTCGCCGCCGGTCGGCGGCGGGCGGTAGGTCTTCTGCTCGAGCCAGGTGATCACGCCGTCGAAACCGTGGTCACGGCCCCACTCGGCCAACTTCGCGGCAACGCTGTCATTGCCGGGCGCGCGCAACGCGTCACCGACCGAGCAGCCGATGAGCACCAGTAGGGACACCAGCAGCGCGGCGGCCAGCCGGCGAACCCTCGCTACCCGCACCGCGCGGCCCGCCGCGGCCAGAGCGCGGCCAGCCGGGCCCTGACGTTCGACGGTGCCGTCGATGTCCCCGTCGGCACCACCGGCGCCGACGGCGAACGGCCGGTCATCCGAAGAACACAGCTCCGCACGCCCGACTTCGGGACGATGATCCAGAGAGAGCGAGTTCAGCAGCCGCACCCGCCCATTCTCCGGGTCCGACCCTGAGAGCGACTCACCGGTGGCCATCTGGCGGTGCGTGACCTGCTCGGTGATCGGCACCCGGCCGGCGCGCCCCCGGTCCGTGCGGCAAGTGACCACGTAATGTAACTGTACGGTATGAGCAGTGCACTCTTTCAGTCCAGTAAATCGGCTGGGCATGCACGTGGAGTAGTTCCGGCTCGTCACCTTTGCCCGAAACCCTCGTTGATCCGCTGGATTCGGCGGAGGGGGCGGGGATGGCCAGGCAGAGCGGATCGCGCGACGCGCGAGCTTCGGTGTGGGCGCGGGTGGCCACGATCATAGGGTTGGTCTGGGTGACTGTGCTTGCGTTCGCGGCACCTGCGCTGGCCGACGACGGCGACGGCAGCAGTGGCGACGGCGCCGGTGAGAGCCACCTGGTGGCGGGCACGCCGTGCACCGACAGCGCCCGGGCCTGTGTGGACCTCAAGACACAGAAGGCGTGGCTGATCGACGAGGACGGCAAGGTCGCAAGGGGACCGGTGCCGATCTCGTCCGGCGGGCCGCGCAAGGAGACGCCGGTAGGCGCGTTCAACGTGCAGTGGAAGGACAAGAACCACAAGAGCCAGGAGTTCAAGCTGAAGAACGGGCAGGGCGCACCGATGCCGTTCTCGGTGTTCTTCGCCGACGGCGGGGTGGCCTTCCACGGCGGCAGTGTTGCCCGTGCGTCCGCGGGATGTGTGCACCTCAATGATGCCGACGCGGTGGCCTTCTACAACACCCTGGAGCTGGGCGACGAGGTCCAGGTGCACAAGTCCTGAGCCTTGCTCGGGTCAACTCGGTACCGGCACCCGGATCCTGACGGTGGTGCCGGCTCCGGCTCTGCTGTCCAGCTCGATACAGCCCCGGTGTGCGGCCGTCCGCTCGGTCATGGACTTCAGACCCAGGTGGCCGGGATGGGACTCGGCCACGTCGAAGCCGATGCCGTCGTCGGCGACCTCGAGCTCCACCTCGGCCTCGGCGCGGGTCAGCCGCACGGTGACGTGCTCGGCGTGCGCGTGCTTCACCGTGTTGTGCAGGGCCTCCTGCGCAATGCGGTACAGCGTCTCCTTGAGCGCGAGCGGCAGCTCCGGCTCACTGCCCAGCTCGGCGGAGACCCTCAGCTGGTGGCGGCTGCGCAGCACGGCCACCCGTTTCTGCAGGGCGGCGACCAGACCCTCGGTGGCCAGCGACTCCGGGCGCAGCTCGAAGATCAACGAACGCATCTCGGCCATGCCGGCATCGGCCAGCGCCAGCACGTACTCCAGCGGCTCGGCCAGCTGCTCCGGACCGTCCTTGGCCAGCGCCGCGGCGGTCCGGGCGCCCAGCGCGATGCCGTAGAGCGCCTGGGACACCGAGTCATGCAGCTCCCGGGCCAGCCGCTGCCGCTCCTCGAGGCCGGCCCGGTTCTGCGCCTCGGCCAGCAGCCGCGAGTTCTCAACGGCGACCGCGCCCTGGTCGGCCACCGCACGCAGAAAGGCCGAGTCATCGTCGGACGGGCGTAGCTCGCGGGGGTAGAACGCGTTCACCGAGCCGAACTTCCGGTTCTGCGTTTCCATCGGCAGGATCACCACACAGTCCCAGGGCACTCCGGGCAACAGCGCGTGCAGCGGCGCCATCGACGGTGTCTCGAGGGCCTGGCGCACCACGTCACGGATGATCAGCGGCTCGGTGGAGAAGCAGAGCTGCTCGGTCATCCGCCGGTCAAGGCGCCAGCACTGTTCGACCGCCTTGGCGTAGCCCGGCGGCAGGCCGACGGTCGCATAGATGCGCAGCTCGTCGGTCGCCGGGTCGATGACGCTCGCCGAGCAGGCGACGGCCGGTGTCGCGCCGACCACCGCGCGCACGATCACTTCGAGCGTGTCGGTCAGCGCCTGGTTCACCCTGAGGCTGGCCGCGATCGTGGACAGCGCGGCGACCCGCTTCTCCAGCAGCCCGAAGGCCTGGGTGCGCTCGGTGTCGTCGCGGACCACACTCAGTATGTGCGGCTGTCCCTGGAAGGTGAACGCCGATCCTTGGACCTGCACAGGGAAGGTGCTGCCGTCCTTGCGCACGTCCACCGCGGGGCAGCGGGGCTGCTCCCCACCGAGCACGGCGGCGGTGCATCTGCCGAGTGCTTCGTGGAAGTCCGGATGGGTCCAGGCGGTGACCGGCTTGCCGGTGAGCTCGTCAGGCTGGTAGCCGTGCATCTGGTGGAACGCGGGGTTGGCCCGCACCAGCCTGCCGTCCAGGTCGGTGATGACCAAGCCGTCGCCGGTGGCTTCGAACACCTGGCGGTACCGGGCCTGCTGCTCTCGTAGCTGGTCCTCGGCGCGTTGGCGCTGGATGGCGGCGCCCAGCGTGCTGGCCGCCGCGCGCAGCGCGCCGATCTCCGAAGCCGACCAGCTCCGTTCCCGTTCGCAGTCGTCGAATCCGATGAAGCCCCACCACTTTCCGTCGGCGAACACCGGGACCAGCGCGATCGAGGCGATGTCCTGCGCAGCCAGCAGCTCTTGTTCGGACTCCGGCAGGCTGGACACCGCGCCGGCGACCACCTCGCCCTCCGCCAGTGCGTGCGCCGCGGGGGCGAATCCAGTGGTCTCGTAGCACATGGCGGTCAGTGCCGGGTTGTCGATCTGCGATGTCACGCCGGGTGCGACCCATTCGTGGGACTGGCTGGTCCAGTGGACACCGTCCTCGTCCTGGAAGTTCTCGAAGATGTACACCCGGCTCACCGCCGCGGCGTGGCCGAGCTGCGCCATCACCTCGTTGATGCTGGCCCGCCAGGACGACTGTGACTCCAGGAACCGCTGGGCGGCGAAGCGGACCGCCTCCAGGATCGCGTCGCGGCGGCGCAGCTCGTCCTCGGCCTGCTCCCGGTCCGTCACATCCCGTGCGGTGAGCACTATGCCTTCGACGTCCGGATCCTTGAGCAGGTTCACCGGCGCCACCTCGAAGGTGTGCCAGGTGTCGTCCCGGTGTCGCAGCCGGCAACGGAAGACCGGGCTGTCGCCCGGCTTGGCGGCTACCTGGGCCAACAGCTCACGGACCCGGGCCACGTCGTCCGGATGCGCCAGCGCGGTCACATGGGTGTTGCCCCGGGACCTTCGCGGCGCCAGCTTGAGCTGGCTGTCGGCCGATGGCGCGATGTAGCGCGGCACACCCGCCGCGTCGATCAACACCACGATGTCGGCCGAGTTGCGCAAGATCGACCGCACTCGCCGTTCGCTGCGGGCCAGGTCGTGTTGCGCCTCGGTGCGTTCCGTGGCGTCGGTGAACAACTGGACCACACCGACCACCGCGTCGTGTCTGCGCAGCGGGACGTGCAGCAGGTCCCAATAGCTCAGTCGGCCCTGGTGGTCGTGCGGCACACCGCGGTGCCACACGGTTTCACCGGCCAGTACCGGGTCCATCAGCGCGATGGTCTGGTCCACGGTATCGGGGAAGTAGTCGTGCAGGCTGCGCCCGATCTGTACCGGGCCGGCCTCGGGAGCACCGTGCCTGGCCACCGAGTCGACAAAGGCCTGGTTGACCTTGCGCAGCACCAGGTCCCGGTCCAGTACGGCCACCGCCAGCGGTGCTCGCTCGAACAGCACCTCGAGCAGCTCGGACCCGTCGAGGAGTGCCTCCTCGAGACTCATCCGCCCTCGCCGAGTTCGGACTCGGGCACCAGGCCGATCCGCACCGCGTAGAGGGCCGCCTGGGTTCTGCTCTGCAGGCCGAGCTTGCTCAGCAGGTGACTGACATGGGTCTTCACGGTGCGCTCGCCGATGCGCAGGGCACGGCCGATCTCCCGGTTGGTCAAGCCTTTCGCCAGCTCACGCAGCACATCGGCCTCTCGCGCGGTCAGCGACTCGGGGTTGTCCGGGGAGCGAATCTCCCGCACCAGCCGGGCGGCGGCCTGCGGCGCCAGCTGGACCTGGCCGAGGGCGGCCGCTTTGATGGCCTTGCAGAGTTGGTCGGCCTGGGTGTCCTTGAGCAGGTAGCCGACCGCGCCGGCCTGCACCGCACCCACCACCGAGGCGTCCTCGAGGACGCTGGTCAGGGCCAGTACCTCGGTCGCCGGTGTGTCCGCGCGGATCCGTGCCGTCGCGGCGATGCCGTCGGTGCCGGGCATGAGCAGATCCATCAGTACCACATCCGGCGTGAGTGCCTTGGTCATCCGGATCGCTTCGGCGCCGTCGGCGGCCTCGCCCACCACTTCCAGATCCGGGTCAAGGCCCAGGAACATGCGCAGGCCTTGGCGAACCACGCTGTGGTCGTCAGCGATGAGCACCCGAACCGGCACCGCCATCTCCCCCCTATGGCCGATGCCGTCTCGGTCAAAGGCCGTGAACGGGTCCGACGCATGGCGGGTTGCCCGGTGCCCCCCGCTGTCCGAGTCTATGCGTATGGCCCGGCCAGGGACGATACGACTTTTGCTGGTAGACAATCAGCCGGTCGTTTGTCGCGGCTTGCGGATGTGGCTCGCCCTCGAACCCGATCTGGACATCGTCGGAGAATCGGACGAGTGTGCTGACATGGTCCCGCTGCTGGACCTGGCCCGGCCGGACATCGTGCTGGTCGACCTGGAGATGACCCGGTCGGGCGGTATGACAATTCTTGCGGCACTGCGCGCCGCGAAGCCGGACCTGCCGGTGGTGGTGCTGAGCCTGCACGACGACATCGAGACCCGGGCGCGTGCCCGGCTGGCCGGTGTCGCGGCGTTCGTGGCCAAGCACGACGTCGCGTCCCGCCTGCTCGCCACCATCCGCACCGTCGCGCGGCTGCACCAGTGCGGCGGGCACTCGGCTGGCGGGCCGGCGACGACCCAGTCCGCGACAAACGGCTGAGCCGGTACCCGAACGCTCGGGTACCGGCTCAGCTCGCCGAACTGGCAGGTCTGGGTCAGTGCTTGTGGATGTGCACCGTGACGTTCATGCCGGGTACCAGGCTCAGCCCGTTGGTGTTGGTCAGTGCGATCTTCACCGGGATGACCTGGGTGACCTTCTGGAAGTTGCCCGAGCTGTTGGACTCGGGGAACAACGAGAACACCCCGGCCGCCGAGCCTTGTACGTCCTCGACGGTGCCGGTGACCGGCGTGCCGGAGTAGGCATCGACGCTGATGTCCACCAGCGCACCGGGGTGCACGTCGCCTACGTCGGTCTCGTCGACCCGGGCGGTGACGTAGATCTTGTTGAAGTCGTAGGCGGTGGCCAGTTCGGTGCCCGCCGTGACGTACATGCCGTTGACGCCGGTGTTCACCGCGATCGTGCCGTTGCCCGGCGACTTGATGATCTTCTGTGGCTGGGCCATGCTGCCGGTCATCTCAATGCGCCCGAGTATCTGGTTGGTGCGCACCGTGCTTCCCTGATTGACCTCCCACTTGGTGAGTGTGCCGGTGGTGGGTGCGTTGATGTCGATCTTGTCGCCGTCCACCTGAGCGTTGTCGGTGGTGACGTAGTTGCGCGAGTAGAGGAAGTACGCCCCGGCAAAGCCGATTCCGGCCAGCAGGGCAAGGATCGCGATGACGATCAGTGCGATCCGGCTGGACCGCTTCATCTTCTTCTTCACCGGTGGCGTGGGCTCGGCCGGCGTCGGCGCAGCTCCGTTGCTGTGCTGCTTGTCTTGGGTAGCTGTGCCGCTCCGGGAGTCTGGGCCTGCCATCCTGCTCTCCAACCTCGACGTGCGTGTGCCGATGGACCACCCCTCGGCGGGAACTTCTTAGTAAACGCACCGTACCTTATTTTCATTCCAGCCGTTGGTCCACCTAGAGACATAGAGTGGGGAGCATCGGTGACTCCGATCTGGATGGGTGCGAGGTCGGCGCGATCTCGGGCGGTCGCGGTCTGGCTGGTGTTGGTGGTTGTTGGTGTGTCGGCGTGTGGTTCGTCGACCTCGGCGCCGCCGACGTCGCGGGTTGAGCGGGGTGAGGTGTCGACGCGGGTGTCGGCTTCGGGTGCGTTGGCGTCGGTGACGTCGCAGAACCTGGG
>DASYBQ010000109.1:0-2060 GCA_036500625.1 Pseudonocardia sp.
CAGCGCGACGATGGTGGACAGGATCGCGCCCACCATCGCGAGCAGCTTCAGTGTCGTTGGGGTGGTGGAGAACCGGGTGTCGATGGTCGCCGAGAACTTCAGCCCGGGTGGCGCGGGACCGGTCAGGTCGGTGAACACCCCGACGATCTGCGGGCGCAGGTTGGGGTCCGGGAAACCGCCCGACTGCGGCTTCCCCGCCGGGTCGGCCAACCCGATGAAGGTCGCGAAAGTGCCCGCGCGCGTGGAGGTTATCTCGATGCGCTGGCACTGCGCGGACTCCGCCTGCTCGCGCGGCACGCTGGCGATCACCACATTGCGGTCGGTGACGTCGACGCGCTTGGCGCTGACGACGACGAACAGCGCATTGAGCGCGGCGTCCTTGCCCTTCTTGGGTGCGGTGCTCAGCATCACGCCGCCATCGGCGGGCAGACCGCGCACCACCTCACAGGGCACGCTGGCCGTCACGTCGACCGGGCTCAGTGAAATGAGCGGCGCCGTAACGCTATTCAGTTGGCCGCTCTGCGGCCAGTTCAGCATCGCGGTCGTCTGCACCACCGGCAGCAACGGTGTCGCAACCGACAGTAGGAAGCCGATCAGCCCGGCGATCGTGGCAACCCAGCGGGTGACCCGGACGCCGTCACGCGTCCCGCCGTCGCCGGTGGCGGTCTGCTCTTCGTGGTGGATGACGCTCACGGGAGTGCCCGTATCGGTCCTTGCCGGCTCCAGCCGTACACGGTCATCACGCCCTGTTCCACGATCGCGTTCGGCGCCTGATCACTGGGCACCACCGGGTAGTACTGCTCGACCGATCCCCAATCCCGATACCAGTCGCCGCGTAGGTAGGTCGAGACCGTCGAGGTCCGCAACAACGTCTGGGTGAACAAGAACGGACCGCCGGTCGCGCCGGCCTGCCACCCGTTCGACGAGGCCGCCGTCTGCTTGTGATCGGGCAGGATCCGGTACCCCGGAAGTTCGGCAACGCCAAGGTGTTCGGCGAACGGCCGCTGGCACGGGAAGTTTGCGGCGGTAGCGATGTCCATCAGCACCGGGTCCTGTGACCCCATCAATTGCTGCAGGGTCTGCAGCACTGGGACCCGCGGCGGCGTGAATGCGAACCACTGATCCTCACTCAGGTTCGGGTCGTAAGCGACGATGCGTGCCACGTTGGCCTCCGGTGGCGCCCAGGTCAACGGGAAGCGCAGATTGCGCCACGCCGGTTCCGGCCCGATGTCAATGGGCTGCACCTCCGCGAGCGGCTGCGTGGTCCCGTCGGGACGGGTGACGCCCCATTGCAGCTTCAGCGACTGCCCGTAGGTGAAGGTGCCGTCCTCTTTGTACGACCAGATGGCGCCCGCGGCGGAGACCACCACCAGCGGCCGGTCCGGTGTGCGCGCAGGCAACTGGTACCAGGAAGAGGTGGCGGTGGCCGACAGCGAATTCTCGCCATAGCTCCCCATCACCGGCGTGCGGGCCGGGTCCAGACCGAACGGCAGTGCCACGTTCGACTCGTTCACCCCGACCGGGCCCTTACCGCCGGCCGTGCCCGCGGAGTCGGTCATGGAGGCGTTGGGCTTGTTGGGCGACGCGTCGGAATTGACCACGCCCGGTTTGGTCACCACCGGGTACGACCTCAGGTCATCACCCACCCCGTTCGGTTTGAAGCCGACCGGGTTGACGCCGCCGAGCGGGCCGTCGGGGCCGAAGGTTTGGCCCGGAACTGGTTGCAGCAGGCCAACATTGGGGTTCGGCTCGGTCAGCACGTCGTCGGCCATGGCGCAGCTGGTGGTCGACAGCCCGGACTCCAGCGCCGCCAGGTTGGCCTTGGCGGTGGTGTAGAGCGGGTAGCGGAACACCGCACCCTTGGCCAGCGACCCGACCTCGCCGAGCACCATGATGGTGGCGACGACCAGCAGTGGCGTCGACGCCAGCACGCGGTTGCGACGGCTGTCGGTGACTTCGGTGTGCCCGGCGTAGTCCATCCGGAAGTGCTGCCACGCGGCGAGCAAGCCCGTCGCGATCGACAAGGCCAAGAACATCGACGTGACCGGATGGCTGGCGAT
>DASYBQ010000110.1:0-30758 GCA_036500625.1 Pseudonocardia sp.
GCTCAGGGTTCAGCGTGCGCCGGCGAGCGCTGCCCGGCCGCCGAGCTGCCTGTCACCGTAATCTGTCACGAAAGCCTCACGCGATCGTTCGTGCCGCACGCCTCAGGTCCACACGCCTCAGTGGTCCACCTGCCCGCGACCGTCCAGAAGGACGGTAGCGCGCTTGACTCAGACGCTGGCGGACGCCCCGTCACCGTCCCCCTCCGGGGTTGGTCACCAAGCTGCCAGACCCCACGCGAAGATGCGTGTGCACAACCCGACTTGCAATGATCGTTGTCGACGTAGACGACTTTTGACTCCGGTGCGATGGCTTGGGCGACCTCATGGGTGTTCTGCATGGTGGGCAGCCCGGTGCCGATGTCCAGGAACTGGCGTAGACCTACCTCGCTGACGAGGTAGGTCACCGTGCGGATCAGGAATTGGCAGACCTGCACGGCGGTTTCGACAATCTCGGGGAACAGTCGGATGTACTCGTCGCCGGCTTCGCGGTCGACGGCGTAGTTGTCCTTGCCGCCGAGCCAGTAGTTCCACACCCGCGCCGACGACTTGACCCGGAAATACTCGTCCGGTACCCGTCGCCCAGGAATTTCCAGCTTCTCCCGCTCATCGCTCATGAATCCCCCTCGCTCGTCCGTGGTGTTATACCGCAGGAAGTGGGGGTATGCCTCAGGTTTGCAGCGGGAGCAGTTCGGTGGCGAACTGGTCGAGGAAATCCCGGCGGGAGCGGACCGGCACGGCGGGGCGTATCACGAACTTGGTCAGCCCGGCGTCGGTGAACCGGCGCAACTCCTCCCGCGCCGCCGCCCAGCCTCGGCACACCAGTCGCTCCGGATCCAGGTCGGCGCGCCGCCTGTGGGTCTGGGCGAGCGCCTTCGCCAGCTCGGACTCGTCGCAGCCGTCCGGTGCGACCGCCAGGTTGGTGCCGTAGTGGTCCGCCTCGATCTCCCGGCCCGCGTCGGCGGCGGCCCGCTCGATCTGGGCTCGGCAGTCGGCCGCCTCGTCCGGGGTGACCAGGCTGCCCAGCCAGCCGTCGGCCAGCCGACCGAGCCGGCGCATGCCCACCGGCGCCCGTCCGCCCAGCCACAGGTCCAGCGGCTTGGCCGGCAGCGGGGCCACCGAGGCGTCGTCCAGGTGGAAGAACTCGCCGTGGTGGGTCACCGTCGGCTCGGTCAGCAGCGCGCGCACCACGACCAGCGCCTCCTCGAACACCTCGGCGCGGCGGCCGTCCGGCACCGGGAACATGGTGCGGTCGGCGGCCAGCGCCGGGCGTACCCCGAACGCGGGCAGCACCCGCCCCGGCGCCAGCCCCGCCAACCCGGCCAGCTGCGCGGCGACCAACGCGGGGTTGCGCCCGGGCAGCACCAGCACACCGGTGCCCAGCTTGAGCCGCTGGGTGCGGCCGGCCGCGTAGGCCAGCCCGATCAGTGGGTCCGTGTTGTGTTCGGCGGACACCAGGTCGGAGAGCCAGATCGAGTCGATCCGGCGGGCCTCCAGCTCCTCGACCAGCTCAGCCAGCCCGGCACCGGGCTCCGGTGCCGCCTCCGGGACGGTCCCGATACCGATTCGCACCTTCATCCCCATACCAGCGACAGTACGTCCGAAAAGCAGAGGTGGGGTCCACATTTCGTGGTCCCCACCTCTGTTCGGTCGGTCTCGCGCTCCCCAGCCGAGCCGACCCAGGAGAGAGTCAGTTGCTCAGCCGGCGGTCACGCTGCCCAGGGTGGCCGAGACGGTGCGCGGTGCGCCTGCCCCGCTGGTCACGGTGAGCGGCACCGTGCTGCCCGGCGCGGCGGAGTTGATCGCCGCGACCAGCGCGGTGGAGTCGGTGATCATCTGGTTGCCGATCTTGGTGACCACGTCACCCGGCTGCAGACCGGCCTTGGCCGCCGCCGAGTCGGGCTGCACGCTGACCAGTTGCGCGCCGTTGGGGGAACCGTCCCGTACGGCGACCCCCAGCTGGGCCTGGCTGGCGTGACCGGTGGCGATGAGCTCGTCGGCGATCCGTTTGGCCTGGTTGATCGGGATGGAGAAGCCCAGCCCGATCGAGCCGCTCTGGCCGCCGCTCCCTTCAGAGCCCAGCGAGGCGATCGCCGAGTTCAGCCCGACGATCCGGCCCTGCATGTCGACGAGCGGGCCACCGGAGTTGCCAGGGTTGATCGCGGCGTCGGTCTGGACCGCTTCGAGCGCGGAAGTCTGCGGAGCCTGTTGCCGAGGCGCCATCAGCCCGCCGAAGCCACCCAGCCCGCCGAAACCGCCGAGACCCTCCGAGCCCTGGCCTGGCGCCTGTTGCGGCTCCTGCTGGGTGACCACCGGCCGGTTGAGCGCGCTGACGATGCCGCTGGTCACGGTGCCGGCCAGGCCGAGCGGTGAGCCAACCGCGACAACCTGTTGGCCGACCTGCAGGCCGTCCGAGTTGCCCAGCTGGATTGGCGTAAGGCCGGAGGCACCCTGGGCCCGCACCACGGCGAGGTCGGCGCGGGTGTCCCGGCCCACCACCTGCACGGGTGCGGTGTTGCCGTTCTGGAAGGTGGCGGTCAGGTTGTTGCCGGCCTCCAGCACGTGCGCGTTGGTCAGGATGAGGCCGTCAGGGGAAAGGACCACGCCGGAGCCCTTGCCCTGTGAGCCGGACAGCTCCACCACGCTGGGCAGCACCTTCTGCGCAACCGAGGCGATCGCGCCGGCCGGCTGGTCACCCGCTGCCGGGGTGGGCTCGCTGAGCGTGCCGACCGAGGAGCTGGGGGTGGCGGTCTCGTGGCCGACGATGCCACCCACCCCGCCACCCACCGCGGCGGCGAGTACGGCCACCGCCACGATCCCGGCCATCCGGCGGCTGCGCGGTGGCTTGCCCGAGGGGGCCTCCGAACCGGCCGGCGGGTTTCCGGTGGGTGGAAGTTGCCCGTACGGCGTGGTGGTGCCGAACTGTGTGGTGGTGTACGGGCCGCTGCCGTACGCCGGGTACTGGAATGTCGTTGCGGATTCGTCCGTGCGACCGGCGCGGCCTTCGTGCGCCCCGGGGCTGTGCTCGGGGCCCGTCTGGTCGGCCGGGGCCGGGAGCCCCGCCCGTGAGTTCGTCATGCCTCCACTGTCGACGCCGAACCTGTGAGAGATCTGTGAGATTTCCGAGAAGTGCCTGATGTTCCGAGGGGGTTCGCGGCTCAGGCCAGGGCGCTCCACCAGTCCTGAGTCGGCGGGGCGGACACCACGAACCGCTCGCCGGGCCTCGGCACCGCGACCCGGACGTCGGTCCGCTTCGCCTCGGCGCAGAGTCGGCGTACCGGCTCCGACCATTCGTGGAACCCCAGGTTGAAGGTCGCCCAGTGCACCGGCACGAGCAGCCCGCCGCCGAGGTCGCCGTGCGCGCGGACCGCTTCCTCCGGGTTCATGTGCATGTCCGGCCACTGGTCGTGGTAGGCCCCGATGGGCAGCAGGGTCAGGTTGAAAGGGCCGAACCGGGCGCCGATCTCAGCGAATGCCGGGGTGTAGCCGGTGTCGCCGCCGAAGAACGCGCCGTGCTGCGGGCCGGCGATCACCCAGGACGCCCAGAGCGTGGTGTTGCGAGTCAGGCCGCGCCCGGAGAAGTGCCGCGCCTCGGTGCAGGTGAGGGTGAGCTCGCGCACCCGCGCCTGGCCGTCCCAGTCCAGCTCGACCACCCGCTCGGCGGGCACCCCCCATGCCCGCAGGTGCGCGCCGACACCGAGCGGCACCACGAACGGCGCTCGGGAGCCGCGCACCAGTTTCCGCACCGTGGCCAGGTCCAGGTGGTCGTAGTGGTCGTGCGAGATCAACACCACATCCACCGGCGGCAGCCGGTCCAGCGCGACCGGCACCGGATGCAGCCGGCGCGGGCCGACGACGCCGGAGGGTGACGCGCGGTCGCTCCACACCGGATCCACCAGTACCCGCCGCCCGTCGATCTCGATCAGCGCGCTGGAGTGGCCGAACCAGGTGACCGCGAGTTCGGCGGCCACCGTCGGATGCCGAGGCTCCACCAGCGGCACCGGACCGTTGGGCTCGCCGATGCGGCCCCGGGTGAGCACCGCGACCATGATCGAGGCGAAGCTGGCCGGCCTGACCACCTCGGGAGGCAGCCTGTTGCGGAAGGTGCCCCCTTCGAACTGCGGTGAGCCGTTCGCCACCTGCTTGATCGCGGCGGCGGAGGCCCCGAGTGCGCTCGGGATGCCCCATGCCGCGCGGGCCAACAAGCCCATCCCCGCGGCTGTGGCACCGAAC
The DNA here is from genome assembly GCA_036500625.1 of Pseudonocardia sp. GTDB lineage: Bacteria > Actinomycetota > Actinomycetes > Mycobacteriales > Pseudonocardiaceae > Pseudonocardia. Next base: position 4,231 of record DASYBQ010000110.1, read on the forward strand.
ACGGTGGCGCGCAGCACGGTGGTGGCCAGCGAGCGGGCGGTACGGGCATGGTGGACTAAGGGCACGTTCTCAGGGTAGAAGCGGTGCCCGGCGCGCCGGTGGCTGGCCCGCGCGCTCGGCGGGGCCGACGTTGTGCATTGCGTGACGTGCAAGGGCTTGACGAGAGGGTGAAGTGAATGCGGGTGGCCGCTGGTGTCGGCGACGTGGATATGGTCCGGCGGCTGTTCGACCAGGTGTCGACGTCTCCGGTGGACGGCTGTCTCGCGCTGCGGCTGGAGGAGCTGTTGCCCAGTGGTGTGCGGTTGCGGGCCCCGATCCCGCGCGGACCCGGCTCGGCCGGCGACGTGGGCATCGCGGTGGGGCTGTCGGTCATCTGTGACGCCGCCGGCGGCTGGGCCACGGCGCTCGCCCAGGGCAGCGAGCTGAGCGGCCCGACGATCGAGCTGCGGGTGGACCATGCGTGGCCGCCGGCCGACGACGCCCGGTGGATGATCGCCGAGTCGCGGTTGCGCCACACGGTCGGCGAGGCCGCGTCGATCACCGTGGACGTGGTCGATGAGCAGGGCCGCGAGCTGGCCCACGCGCAGGGCCATTTCGTGCTGGATACCCCTGGGGCGGGCGCCCAGCCGCAGGAGTGGGCCACGTTCGACGGTGTGGTGCTCGACCGGCCCGACGAGCTGCTCGCCGCGTTGGCCGGCCGGCCCGAGGCGGACCCGGACAAGTGGACGGTGACAGCGACACCGCAACTGGCCAACCCGCGTGGTCAGGTGCACGGCGGCGTGCTGATGGCGATCGGGCAGCTGGCCCAGCGCCGGGCGCAGGTCGAGTGGGTCCCTCGGGTCAAGGGGAATGTCGAGCGCGCCGCACCGAGTCCGCTGAGCATCCAGGTCGACTACCTGCGGCCCGCGATGGCCGACGGCTCGGAGCTGTCCTGCGACACCGAGTACCTGCGCAACGGCCGTCGCTTCCGCACCTTGCACACCGAGCTGACTCGCCAGGACGGCCGGGTCGCGGCCACCGTGACCGGCCTCTGGTCGGTGGCTTGACCGGGTCTGCGGACTGGCTACCAAGATCGTGCGGTGAACGGCGTGCAGCTCGCTGCGAGCGGTTGGCACCGTGGTACCTAGGCCATTCGGTGCACGACTTGTTGGGCGCCCTGTCACCCAAGGCGACGCATACCCGGTCGCGGTCGCCGGATTGCGGCGGCGAAGCGGGCGCCGATGGCCGCTACGACTTCACTGGAACAGACGCATAACTATTCCGACTCTCGGCCCGCTACCCCAACTTGCGGGTAACCGTTTTGACCGGGGGCTCGGCTGGGTTAGCTTCGGGCGTCGGCGCTGGCTCCCCAACCGTGCCGCCGACACCCCATCTGGTGGCTTCGGCCCCGTGAGCTGAGCAAGGAGACACCCTGTGCTGAAGAAGGCTGGAATCGTTGTCGCCGCTACCGTTGCGGTCCTGTTGGCGCTCAGCCCGCTCGCGTTCGCCGGCGACTACGAGGGCGGCGGCGACGATGGCGGCCACAGCAGCCACCACGGTCACCACGGCAGCAAAAACACCCAGTCCGGGCTGGTCAACCTGCAGAACACCAATGTCTCGGTGCCGATCCAGCTGTGCAACAACAGCGTGTTGGAGGGCGTGCTGGGCGTACTCGCCTCGGGCCAGCGCAACAGCGACAGCCACGGTGGCAAGTGCAGCCAGGACAACAGCGCAGACAACTGAGCCGGCGGCAGCACCGAGGTGTACTGACGAGGTAGTTGTGTGATGTGAGACGACAGGTGCCGGGCCCGCGGTCCGGTGCCTGTGCACACTCGGGACAATCATGCAATGCCCAGTGCCATCGATGACCTGATCGGCCGCACGCCGGTGGCCCGTCCTCTGCTCGTCGCGCTCGCGGTGGTGGTGCTTCTCGCCGACGCGATCGTGCTGGTCGGCTACACCGGGCGGGTGAGCGGCAGAGCGGTCCCCCCGGGTCCCCAGGTGCGTCATCCGCCGAGCGCGGTGGCACCCAGCGCGCCGTCGGCCGCCGTGCCCATCGTGCCTTCCGCTCCCGCCATGTCCGCCGCACCCTCGGCCCCTGCCGTACCGTCACGTACCGCGTCGGCGCCGACCGGCGCCGCCCCGCGCTCGCCCTCGGCTGTGCGGCCCACCGAGCAGAAGCCGTCCGGCTCGGGCCGCTCGGGCGACCGGTGGTCCATCACCATTCCGAACCCGAACGACTTCACCGCCAAGAACCCGAACTCGCCGTTTGCGCAGCGCTGCCGGGACGGCCAGATCGAGGCTTGGCTCTGCCGGGGGTACCCGAGGCAAGGTAACTGAGGTCGGTCAGGCGTCCGGCGCGGTGGTGGGGGCCGCGCCGACGCGGCGACCGCGGCGCAGGTGCCAGATCATCGTGGGCAGCCCTACCGCGGCCAGGATGGCGCCGTCCACCAGGTCGTCCGCGCCCTCTCGGCGGCGGTCCTCGACTGCCCGTGCCCGCGCGGCCGAGCGTTCCGCGTCGGTGGCGATGATCGTGCCGTCCTTGTCCCTGCGCAGCGCGGAATCGTAGGTGTAGGAGGAGATCCCCAGCTCGGGAAAGGCCAGCTCCTTCGCGCCGAACAGCCCGGTGGTGACCCCGGTGATGACGAAGCCGAAGCCGACCAGCGCAGCCAGGTAGAAGTACAGCAACACGACCCAGGGGCGCCGCCCGGCCGCCGTCTTGGTGCTCGCGTCCACCCCGCCACCCTAGCCGCTCGCACAGCCCCATCCGGCACCACCGAGCCCTCTCCCGATTCGCGGAAACAGGGGCGGAGTGGGTCAGGAGACCAGTTCGACCAGGGTGGCATTGGCGGTGCCGCCGCCCTCGCACATGGTCTGCAGGCCGTAGCGGATGTTGTTGGCCCGCATGTGGTGCACCAGCCGGGTCATCAGGATCGCGCCGGAGGCACCCAGCGGGTGCCCGACCGCGATGGCGCCGCCCAGCGGGTTGAGCCGCTCGTGGTCGGCGCCCAGTTCGTTCGCCCAGGCCATCGGCACCGGCGCGAACGCCTCGTTGACCTCGTAGGCGCCGATGTCACCGATGGAAAGCCCGGTACGGGCCAGCAGCCGCTCGGTGGCCGGGATCGGCCCGGTGAGCATCATGATCGGGTCAGCCCCGCTGACCGAGCCCGCGGTGTAGCGGGCGATCGGGGTCAGACCGAGCTGTTTGGCCTTCTCCGGGGTGGTGACCAGCAGCGCCGCCGCACCGTCGGAGATCTGGGAGGCGTTGCCGGCGTGGATCACGCCGTCCTCGGCGAACGAGGGCTTCAGCTTGGCCAACGTCTCCGGGGTGCTGCTCCGGCGCAGCCCCTCGTCGGTGTCGAACATCCCGCCGTCGTCCAACGGGACCGGCACGATCTGGTCGGTGAACGCGCCGGCGTCGATCGCCGCGGCGGCCCGCGCGTGCGAGCGCGCCGCGAAGGAATCCAGGTCGTGGCGGGAGAAGCCCCACTTCTGCGCGATCAGCTCCGCGCCGGTGCCCTGGTTGAACTCGAAGTTGTCGTAGCGGGCGCGCACCGTGGGACCGAAGGGCTGACCGGTGGTGCGGGTGATACCCAGTGGCACCCGGCTCATCGACTCCACGCCACCGGCCACCACCAGGTCGTACTGCCCGGCGATCACGCCGTGCGCGGCCTGCTCGAACGCCTGCTGGCTCGACCCGCACGCGCGGTTGATCGTCACTCCCGGCACGGTCTCCGGCCAACCGGCGGCCAGCGCGGCGTAGCGGCCGATGTTGCTGGACTGGTCGCCGACCTGGCTCACACAGCCCCAGACCACGTCGTCGATGGTGGCCGGGTCGATCCCGGTGCGCTGCACCAGCGCGGTCAGCACGTGCGCGGACAGGTCGACCGGGTGCACGCCGGCCAGCGAGCCGTTGCGCTTGCCGATCGGGGTACGCACGGCCTCGACGATGACGGCTTCAGGCATGACGGATCCTCTCCAGTTGCTCGGGTGTGTCACGCGGAAGCCGGCTGAACACGCCTCGGCGGTACAGCTCTTCGATCACTGTCTCGGCCATCTCCTCGGTGCGCCGAATGACCGCCTGCCGGGCGGCGTGGCCGTCGCCGCGCTCGATCGCACGCAGCTCCTCCCGGTACAGCGGAAGCATCTGGCCCCTGCGGTCCGCGCAGGCCAGCCAGAACGCGGTCGGCATGAAGCCATGGAAGGTGCTGATCGCGGCGCGCAACCGGGGCCCGCTGACCGACTGGTTGATCGCCCGCCGGAACTCCCACACCAGGTCCTCGAACTGGGCCGGGTCGCCAACCTCGACCGTCCCGGTCATCTCGGCCACCAGCGCGTGCAACCGGTTCACCAGCCCCGCCGGGCGCCTGGCCGCCGCGCGCGCCGACGCGGCGGCGCTGAGCAGGCCGTAGATCTCGTAGTGCTCCTGGACCACCTCTGCGTCGAAGCGTTCCAGGAAGACGCCCCGGTGGTAGGGGATGGCCACGATCCCGTCGCGTTCCAGCTGGTTGACCGCCTCCTGCACCGGAACGCGGCTCATGCCCAGCACGGTGGCAATCTCCGTGCGGTCGATCCGGTCGCCGGGGCGCAGGCTGCCGTTCAGCAGTCCGGACACGATGTGCGCCACCGCGACATCTTTGTCCTTGACGCCGTAGCGCTTGGGCATCCGTTCCTCCGCGGCCGACCAGCGGGGCTCCGGCCGGTCAAATTTGAATTCAAACTCCACGTTGCCACACCCCCGCTCGGACAGGCAAGGGATGTGTCGACCGCGACACTGTCCTCAGGACAGCGCGCGGACGCGGCGCATGAGCGGCGCCCAATGGTCACGCAGCGACTCGCGGCCCATGAACAAGCCCAGGTGCCCGCCGCGCACCAGCTCACGGTGCACCGACTCCGGCGGCGTCGCGACGTGCTGGGCCAACGCCCACACCTGGTCGGCCGGGGTGATGTGGTCGGCGGTGCCGGCGATCAGGAACAGCGGGCATTCGATCAGCCCGAGGTCCACGCGCAGACCACCTACCACCAGCTCGCCGGTCACCAGTTCGTTGTTCAGGAACAGGTGCTCGACGATCCACAGGTAGAAACCGCCGGGCACGTCCTGCGTCCACTCGAACCAGTTGGTGAACTCGATGTGCCTGGCCACGTACTCGGGGTCCCGGATGTGTGCCAGCAGCGCGACGTCCCGCTCCCATTCGGCGAGCGGCTCCAGCAGCTTGAAACCGAGCACCTGGCTGCGCCCGCGCTGTGCGCCGCCGCTGTGCTCGACCATGGCCCGGTAGAGCGCGATCTCGCCGGCGCCGCCGCGTCGGCCCGCCGAACCCAGCAGCCGGGTCCAGTCCCGCAACGGCGACTCGCCGGCGTGGAAGTCCACCGGCGCGCCGGCGATGGTGAGCGTGTTGACCCGCTCGGGGTGCAGCGCGGTGTAGAGCACCGCGAGCCAGCCGCCCTGACAGTCGCCGACCAGGTTGACCTTGCCGCCGACCAGCTGAACCGTCTCGGCCACCACGGCCAGGTAGTCCTCGACGGTCGCGTGCAGGTTCGCCGCGCTCGCGCCGGCCCAGTCCAGGGTGTACAGCAGGTCCAGCCCGGCCTCGCGCAGCGTGAGCAGCTGGCTCTGGCCCGGCGCGTAGTCCACGATGCACGAGTCGTGCCCGGCCTGCGGGGGCAGCAGCAGGGTGGGCAGCGCGCAGCTAGGCTCCGGCGCGGAGTAGTCGCGGAGCCGGGCCACCGGCCATTCCCGAACAACTTCGTTGGGGTGCGTCCAGGTCGGTCGCTCGCGCACCGAGCGGGCCCGCCACCAGGTCAGCAGGTCTCTGTTGAGATCCAGCGGGGTCGCCGAGCGGGGCAGCGTCGAGACATAGTGCGCCCAGCCGTTGGTCGCGGCGGTGGCCATCCGCAGCGGGGTGAGCGCGAACTCGTTCAGCATGCGGGCGGTGGGGCTGCTCATCGGGCCGTCCATCCGTAATCCATCGGGACCGCGGCGCCGGTGAACCCGCGCCCGGCCGGACCCAACAGGAACGCGGCGGCGTCGGCCACCTCGGCAGGCTCGAGCAGCCGCTTGACCGCCTGACGGGCCAGGATGACTTCGCTGAGCACCCGGTCCTCGGTCAGGCCGTGTGCCTTTGCCTGGTCGGCGATCTGTGCCTCCACCAACGGGGTGCGCACGTAGCCGGGGCACAGCGCGCTCGCGCTGAGACCGATCTCCGCTCCCTCCACCGCGAGCGTCCTGACCAGGCCGAGCACGCCGTGCTTTGCCGAGACGTAGCCGGCCTTGAACGGCGAGGCGACCAGGCTGTGCGCCGAGGCGATGGCCAGGAAACGGCCGCCCTGCTCCCGCGTCCCGGCCTCGGACAGCGCCTTCCAGCCGTAGTGCGCGAGCAGGAACGGACTCGTCAACAGGATCTTGAGTAGCTCGTCCCAGCGGTCCGGGTCGAACTCCGCGATCGGTGCCACGTGCTGAAATCCGGCGTTGGCCACCACGATGTCCAGCCGGCCGAACCGGTCCAGCGCGACCTGCACGGCGGCGCGGTTGCCCTCGCGCGTGGTCAGGTCGACACCGAGCGAGTCGGGATCGTCGGGTTCGGCGGCCCGGTCCACCGCCAGGGTGCGTACGCCGTCCGCGCGCAGCCGCTCGGTGATGGCCCTACCGATGCCGCTCGCCGCGCCGGTTACGACCGCCGCGCGCTCGCCGGTGCCGGTCATCGAACCTCCCGTCGCCGGTGACTGCCCGTCAAGGTACTTGCTCAGACACAGCGCGGAACTGTGACGAACGCTACCGTCGAACGTGGTGCACTGGAATCGAGACGAGACGTTCTCCGTCACCGACGCGCAGCCGTCGGCGGAGGCGGAGCTGCGCCGCCGACGCCGGGTGTACACCGTGATCATGGCGATCCACCTCGTCGGGTTCGCCGTCGGCGGCTCGCTCTACGCTCGGGCGTGGTGGACCGGGTTGATCATCATCATTGTCACCGGGCCGTTGCAGTGGATCGCTGTGCTGCTGGCCAACGCGGCGCCTCGGCGGGCCCGGCGGCGCAGCTCGTTCGTACCCAAGGCGTTGCGTTAGCGTCTGGATCGGCCTTCCCCGGGCTGCTGTGCGAGTCAGACCGGTTGCCGCAGGGTGGGTACCGTTGATCGACTGGTGCTGTAAACTGTCGGTGTTCGAATGTATGATCGAACCATGACGACGGCGATCCAGACACTCCCCCCGGGCCTAGCGGACCTACCGCCCGGCCCAGCGCTGGTCGCCGCCCTGGCCGGGGTCGACCCGACACGGTTGTGCCACGACGATGCCCTGACCTTCCTCGAGGCCCAGCAGCGGCAGGAAAACCACCAGCTCGGGGTGAAGCTGGCCGCGCTCGTGGAGGCGGGGCGGCGGGCCCCCGCCCCGCCCGGGCAGTCGCACCGACTTGCCTACCCCAGCCAATGGGCCGACGGGGAGATCGCCGCGCTGCTGGCCTGGACCGATCGTAAAGCTGCTCGGGAACTGTGCTTCGCCGAGTGGGTGGTCACTGACCTGCCCCAGGTACACGCTGGTCTGGTGGCGGGACGGCTGGATCGGGACAAGGCGTGGGTGTTCGCCGATCACCTCAACGACCTGCCCGCACCGTTGCAGGCCTCGATCTGTGCCGCGCTGGTCGGCCCGGCGGCCGGGTGGACCGCCGGGAAACTGGCCAACCGGTTGCGGCGCATGATCCTCGAACACGACCCCGAGTGGGCGGCCCGGCGTTACCGCAAGGCAGTGCGCGAACGCGGCGTGATCGCCTATCTCGACCCAGACGGCACCATGACCATCAGCGGCCACGGCCTGGCCCCCGACGAGGCCGCCGCGGCGATGGCCCGCATCGACCAACTCGCCGCCGAGATCCGACGTGCCGGGCACCCCAGCCTGCTGCCCCAAATCCGCGCCGACCTCTACGTGGGCCTCTTGGATGGCTCGCTGCCGCACCGCGACCGTGGCGAGATCATCACCGCCATGCTTGGCCGGGTGCGCCCCGACGATACCGAACCCACCCCACCAGACACCACCGACGACCAGGGCGGCGAGCAGCGCCGCGACGACCAGGGCTACGACGACCAGGGCTACGACGACCAGGGCGGTGAGGGGGTTGACCCCGCCGGTGCCGGTGTCGACGGCGACAGGCAGGCCACCGCCCCCGGCACCCGGGTTGAGTCGGTCACCGGGGGTGGAGATCCGGGTCGGGTTGGCCACCCTGTTGGGGTTGGACGAACGGTGTGGGCAGTTGGGCGGGTTCGACTACGTGCTGCCCGAGATCACCCGGCGCCGCGTCGCCAAGCAGTATCGGGGCGCGGAGTGGCGGTTCGCGGTCACCGACACCGAAGGCCACATCGTCTTCGGCGGGCTCACCCGCCGCCGACCCCTGCTCCCCGCGGGGCAACCACCCGGGAGGTGCCGGGGCGGGATCGTCGAGCTACACATTCCCGCTGAGCTACTGGCCGCCCTCACCGGCGACGGCCCCGGCGCGCTGTCGGCCGGGCTGAGCAGGTGGGCGGCGGTGCTGGCCGACATCGCCGCCCAGTACGCCGACCGCGAGCGGCTACTCGCCCAACTGGACGCCCGGCCCCGCGACCGGTTCCCGCACACCGGGCTCGACCGATTCCTGCGCATCCGCGACCGCACCTGCGTGGCACCAGGCTGCCGACGCTCCGCCACCACCTGCCAGATCGACCACACCCGCGACCACGCCGAGGGCGGGCCCACCACCCAGGCCAACACCGCCGCGCTGTGCCCCAGCCACCACCTCCGAAAGTCCGCCGGTGCTTGGAAGATGAGCCAGACCCGACCGGGCGTCTTCGAATGGACCAGCCCCCTCGGACGCACTTACCGCACCCAAGCCGAACCACTCAACCCACCAGAACCACCGACCCGCAGTACACACCACCAGCGACAACGGGATCACCCAGCAACGCCGACCACGCCCCCGGCCGAAGGCCCGGACCCGCCACCGTTCTGAGCCGCAGGGCAGGCCTATGCACTGGGTTGCGCCAGGTAGCGCGGGTTGGCGACGGTCAGCTTGGCCACAGTCAACGCGCGCACTGTGTCCAGGACCTCGTCCCAGCGGGTGTCCAGTGAGCCGTCCCGGATCGCGGCCACCAGCGCGTGGTCGTCCGGACAGCTGAGCGCGCGAATCCGCTCCTGGTGTTCGGCATGTTGGTCCGCGCCGACCAGCAGCTCGCGCCGGGCGATTGCCAGTGCGTTGGCTGCCACCCTGGCGTGGAAGCGCACCCGGTCATCCATCCCGTCGGCGGCCATCACCTCACCGGTGAGGAAGTCGGCCAAGGCGGCCAGCAGCTCGGACACGCTCGGACGGTCGTGCGGGCTGCCCGAACCGGGCGCCTCCGGCTGCAGGAGCGGGTCGGGCACCTCGAGTGGCTCGGTGAGGCCGAGTGCGAGCAGTGCGTCGTGTTCGGGCTCGCACACCCGCCGGCCAAGCACCGCCAGCTCGACGGACGGTTCGACACCGCTCAGGTGACGCTGCGCCTGCTCCCGGCAGATCACCGCCCAGCGCACTGTGCCGAACACCTCCCACCAGTGCAGCTCATCCTCCGAGGGGCGCCAGCCGGCCACCTGGGCGTAGCCGTCCAGCAGTTCCTCGCGCCCGCCGAAGCCGCCGACCGGCGTCGAGGCGCCGAACCGCCACGACTTGACACACAGCCAACCCAGGTCGGCCATCGGGTCTCCGCGATGTACCAGTTCCCAGTCCAGCACCGCGAGCAACCCATCGGTGCCCAGCATGAGGTTGCCGTTGCGGAAGTCGCCATGCAACAGGGTCTCCGCCCGCGCCGGTGGCCGGTTCTCCGCCAACCAGCGCAGCGCGACCTCCAGCGCCGGGCGCGGCTCGTCGAACCCGTCGTGCCGGACGCGTAGCTGGTCCAGCAGGTCGCCGCCGTCCAGCTCGGGCAGCTCTTCCAGGGCAATGCCATGGATCGCGGCGAGCACTCGGCCCAGCTCGGCCGCCAGTCCGGTCCTTGCCGTGGCCCAACGAGGTTCGCGCAGCAGCCGGCGCGGGATCGTCTCGCCGGTCAGGTGCTCCATCAGCAGGTAGCCGCTGCCCACGCCGTCCGAGCCGTCGCCGTGGCCGACCAAGGCGGGTACCGGCACACCGGCCAGTGCCGCGGCGCTCAGTACCGCCGCTTCGAGGGCCATGGCCCGGGGGCGCGGCGCGGCCGGCGGGTCCCGCCGCAGCACCAGCCGCTGTTCCCGGCTCGGCGCGCGGGCCAGCAGCGACCAGATCTCCCGGCTGGCCCCGCCGGAGAGGCGGTGCAGCTCGGAAATCTCGGTGGGCTCGTGCCACCAGCCGGTCAGCACCGCTGGCAGCCGGCGCGCCAGCCGCTCCTGTTCCTGCACGAGGCTCCCTCAGCCGGCGGAGTGGGTGGAGTGGGCGGATGCTCGATCACCATAGGTACTTGGCCACGGCTCTCGGTTGGCGCCGCCCCGATCGGAATGAGACGGTCATGATCATGCGGAGATACCGGAAGGGATGGCCGAGGGTCGTCGGGGCGCTCGCCACGACATTGCTGGTCGGGTTGCTGACAGCGGCGTGCTCAGGACAGCCGGCCGCGCCAGGGCAGGACCCGCTCGGTGGGCTCGCCGCGCTGGCCGTACACCGGATCATGACCGGTGACGAGGTCGCTTCGGCCAAGTTCGGCAGTACCTCGCCGATCGATGACCCGGTCCGCGAGCAGGCGGTGCTGCGAGCTGCTGGCGCCGAGTCGGCGCCGCTGGGGGTCGACCCGACCGAGGCCGCCCAGTTCTTCCGCGACCAGATCGAGGCCAGCAAGGTCGTACAGCGGGGGCTCTACCAGCGGTGGTCCACACATCCCGAGCAGCGCCCGGCCGGACGGCCCGATCTTGGTAAGCAGGTCCGACCAGAGCTCGACCAGCTCACCACCGCGATCATGAAGCAGCTACAGGCGACGAACAGCGAGCGCCGTGCGGCCGACTGCGACGCCCGGCTGACCAAGGCCCGGACCGAGGTGGCCGAGCCCTTGGACCAGCTGCACCGCGACGCGCTGGGTGTTGCGCTGCGCTCGGTGTGCGTCGTGCCCGCCGCGCAGTAGACCGAGCAGCCGCGTCCCCCGAGGAAAGGAACTGCGCATGAGTCAGGTCGGCGTGACGCTGCCGTTCGACGGTCTGCCGCTGCACCAGCACCGCGAGGCGATCGAACGGTTGGCGGACGCGGGCATCAGCGAGGTGTCCACCGGTGAGTCCAACGGGCTGGACGCGCTCAGTCCGCTGCTGCTGGCCGCCGCCTGGCGCCCGGAGCTGACCCTGACCGCGGCCGTGGTCTCGGCGTTCACCCGGGGCCCTTCGATCATGGCCAGCACGGCGGCCGCGCTTGCCGAGGCGGCGCCAGGGCGGGCCCGGTTCGGCATCGGGGCCGGGTCGGACCGGATCGTGGAAGGCTGGAACGGCATCCCGTTCACCAAGCCGTACTCGCGGGTGGCGCACACCCTGCGGGTGCTGCGCGCGACGCTGTCGGGCCAGCGGGCATCCACCGTCGCGGAGTCGGCGGCCGCGCTGGGCATCGAGGACTTCAAGCTGGGCCGCCCGCCGGAGCGGCCACCGGCGCTGGTGGTGGCCGCGCTGGGCCCTCGGATGCAGCGGCTGGCCGCTGCCGAGGCCGACGGGGTGGTGCTGAATTTCCTGGCAGCCTCGGACGTGTCCACGGTGCGCGACGCGGCGGCGGGGGTGGACCGGCAGCTGCCCGACCCGCTCGCGGTGCAGGCCAGGGTGTTCGTGGTGACCGGCGAGGGCGACCCGGCCGAGTTGGCCGCCCGCCGGATGATCGCGGCCTACCTCAGCGTGCCGGTGTACGCGAACTTCCAGCGCTGGTTGGGTCGGGGCGAGCAGCTCGCCGAGATGGCCGAGGCGTGGGACCGGGGCGACCGGGCAAAGGCCGTCGAGGTCATCCCGGACCAGGTGGTGCACGACCTGTTCCTGACCGGTTCGCCCCGCGACATCGCGCCGAGGGTGCGGGCGTACCTCGACGCGGGCGTCGAGATCGCCACGCTCGGTGTGCTGCCGCCCTACGGGGTCAAAGCCAGCCCGTCCGACCAGGTCGACTTCCTCTGCGAGCTGGCCGCCGCGCTGTGGTCTGACGCCGTGACGTGACGGACGGACTCACCAGACCTGCTCGGGGGGTACGGCCGGCGGTTCGCCGCCGGCGACAGCGAAGGTACGCAGGGCGCGAACCAGGTCCGTGCGCTGGTCCTCGGGGATCGCGGCGACCACCGAGGCGATCTCGGCCCGCCGCCGGGCGGTGACCTCGGTGACGGTCGCCCGGCCCGCCTCGGTCAGCTCGAGCCGTACCTCGCGGCGGTCGGCGTGGTTGCCCCGTCGCGCCACCGCGCCGATCGCGGTGAGCCGGTCCGCCATCCGCATCGCTGTGGACGGGTTCACCGCGAGGTGCTCGGCCAGCCTGGTCAGGCTCAGCGCTCCCCGCACATCGAGCACCACGAGCATGCGGAACTGCGGCAGCGTCAGGGTGTCCTCCACCGACGCGAGCGAGCGGGCGGACATCGCGACGAGCAGCCGGGACGCCGTCAGCACCGCGGTCACCACTTCGTCGGCACGGGTCGTGCCCCGCTGCTCATCCATGGTGCCCCTCCTCACAACCGGCTGGACCGGCGGTGCGGCTCATTCTCTTGCATACTGCAGAGGAAATCCTCTTGCATACTGCAAAGGACTCCAATCCGTCAGGAGCCGTGCCCGTGCGCAGCACACCCGCACCGCTGCAGCGCCGAATCATTTCCTGGATGCGCCCGCTCGAGATGCTGCGCACCAGCCGCGCCGAGATGATCGTGCTTGCGCTCGCGGTGGGGGCCGGCGTCGGGGTCGGCGCGATCGTGTTCCGCTGGCTGATCAGCGTGGGCACCCGGGTACTGTCCGGCCACGCCGACTATTCCGAGGCCGGCCACGCGCCCAATCCGCACGTGCCGTGGCTGGGGCCGTACTTCGTGTTGCTCGCGCCGGTGGTCGCCGGGCTGCTGTACGGGCCGCTGGTGCAACGCTTCGCCCGCGAGGCCCGCGGCCACGGCGTGCCCGAGGTGATGCTCGCGGTCGCCCGGCGGGGCGGGCGCATCGGCGGGCGGGTCGCGGTGGTGAAGTCGCTGGCCTCCGCGCTGTGTATCGGTGGTGGTGGCTCGGTCGGTCGGGAGGGGCCGATCGTGCAGATCGGCTCCGCGCTGGGCTCGGCGCTCGGCGGACTGGTACGGCTGTCGGAGGACCGGTTGCGGCTCCTGGTGGCCTGCGGCGCGGCCGGCGGCATCGCGGCCACCTTCAACGCCCCGTTGGCCGGGGTGTTCTTCGCGATGGAGCTGATCCTGCGGGACTTCACCGCCGAGTCGTTCGGCATGGTGGTGCTCTCCTCGGTGACCGCCAGCGTGGTCGGCAGGGCCGCGTTCGGTGATGCGCCGTTCCTGCGGCTGCCCGCGTTCTCCGTGCAGCATGGATCGCAGTACCTGCTGTTCGCGTTGCTCGGCGTGCTCGCCGGGGCCATCGGCGTGCTGTTCACCCGGGTGCTCTACTGGATCGAGGACGCCTGCGACTGGGCGTGGCGCGGTCCGGAATGGTTGCGCCCGGCCGCCGGCGGGATATTGCTCGGCGGCCTGCTGCTGGCGCTGCCGCAGCTATACGGCGTCGGCTACCCGACGTTGCAACGCGCGGTCGGCGGCGGCTATCTGGCCGGGTTCCTGCTGGTCCTGCTGGTCGGCAAGATGCTGGCCACCTCGCTGACGATCGGGATCGGCGGCTCCGGCGGGGTGTTCGCGCCGAGCCTGTATATCGGTGCCATGTTCGGCATGGCCTACGGCGACGGGGTGGCGGCGCTGGCGCCGAGCCAGGTCGGAGTGCTCGGTGCCTACGGCCTGATCGGGATGGGCGCGGTGTTCGCCGGCGCGGCGCGGGCCCCGATCACCGCCGTGATCATCATTTTCGAGCTTACCGGTGAGTACTCGCTGATCCTGCCGTTGATGTCCGCGATCGTGCTGGCCACCCTCACCAGCCGAGTACTCAACCGGGACACCATCTACACCCTGAAGCTGCGCCGCCGGGGCATCGACCTGGACGGTGACCAGGAACGACAGGCGCTGGCCGGCCGTACCGTGGCGCAGGTGATGGAGTCGCCGCCTGAGCCGCTGCGTGCCGACGACACCGTGGCGCGCGCCGCCGCGCGGTTGTCCGAGTCGGCGCACGGGGTGCTGCCGGTCGCAGCCGAGGACGGCAGCTACCTGGGCACCCTGCGGGCCCGCTCGGTGGCCGAGGCGCTGGCCGAACACCAGTCGGTCACGGTCGGCGACATCACGCACCGCACCCAGCCGCTGCGCCCGGACACTGAGCTACCGGCCGCGCTGCAGGCGTTGACCGAGGCACACGGCGCCGGCTTGCCGGTGCTCGCCGAGGATCGGGGCCCGTTGGTCGGCTGGATCACCTACCAGGCGGTGCTGGCCCAGCTGGGCAGCCATCGAACGGGCACGGCCGCTAGCTGACCCCGGCCTGCTCGACAGGTTCGGCGAGCCGGCGCTCCACCCGGGCTCGGCTGGGCATCAGCGCCAGCGCCACCAGGGACAGCACACAGCACCCCACGATGTACCAGCTGATGCCGGTGCTCGACCCGGTGGCGTTGAGGATGTAGGCCGCGATCAGGGGTGCCGGTCCACCGGCGATCACCGACGCGAGCTGGTAGCCGAGGCCCGCGCCGCTGTAGCGCAGGTTGGTGCCGAACACCTCCGCGATCAACGCCCCCTGCGGCCCGTACTGCATGTCGTGGAACACCAGCGAGAGCACGATGCCCAGCAGCACCAGCCCACCCGCCCTGGTGTCCAGCAACAGGAAGTAGGGGAAGGCGAACAACCCGGTGCACACGATGCCGATGCCATACATCAGCCGCCGGCCGATCCGGTCGGACAGATAGCCGAACACCGGGATGCTGACCAGGCCGACCGCCGCCGCGATCAGCGTGTCGGACAACACCGCGCCCCGCTCCAGCTTGAGCGTCCTGGTGCCGTAGGTCAGCACGAACGTCACGAACAGGTAGAACGGCGCCTGCTCGGACATCCGCACGAGCGCCGAGAGCAGGATGTCGCGCCAGTTGCGCCGGATCACCTCGAGCACCGGCCGCCGCGCCACCGCCCGGGTCGCCTTGACCCGCTCGAACTCGGGGCTCTCCTGGACCCGCAGCCGCACGTACAACCCGACGCCGACCAGCGCCACGGACAGCAGGAACGGCACCCGCCAGCCCCAGACCAGGAAGTCCGGCCCTGCGATCGAGTTCATGAACCCGAGCAGCGCGGTGGACAGCAGCAGGCCCAGCGGGACGCCGAGCTGCGGCCAGCTGGTGAACAGACCGCGCCTGCGGCCGCGGCCCCACTCCATGGCGAGCAGGACCGACCCGCCCCACTCGCCGCCGACGCCGAGACCCTGCACGACCCGCAGCAGTACCAGCAGCAGCGGTGCCGCGACGCCGATCGAGGTGTAGCCGGGAAGCAGGCCGATGACGAAGGTGCTGAAGCCCATCAGCAGCAGCGTGGCGATCAGGGTCGTCCTGCGCCCTATCCGGTCGCCGTAGTGGCCGAAGATCGCGGCACCGATCGGGCGGGCCGCGAACCCGACGAACTGGGTGCCGAACGCCGCGAGCACGCCGGCGAACTCGTCGTGCCCGGGGAAGAACAACGCAGGGAAGACCAGCGCGGCGGCCGTGTTGTAGAGGAAGAAGTCGTACCACTCGATCGTCGTGCCCACGGCGCTGGCGACCACCGCGCGCCGTCGCGGCGTCCGGTTGCCCACTTCGGGTGTATTGGCCACACGACACCTCCGGAGCACTCACGATCGCCGTATCTTGCCGCTCGCCGTCCGGCACGGATAGAGGGCCAATTGGGTGTAATGATCTGCGCACCGGGAATGATGGCTGGGATGAGCGAGAACGAACGGCGCGACCAGGGCCGGCTGGGGCCACGGCCGGTGGTCGGGGTGCTGCACCCCGGTGCGATGGGCGCGGCGCTCGGGTCCGCGCTGAAGGCCAGGGCCGGGGTGGTGGTGTGGGCGGCCGCCGGACGTACCCAGGCGACCTCGAAACGTGCGGAGCTGGCCGACCTGATCGCGGTCCCGGACATTGCCGCGCTGGCCCGCCGCAGCCACCTGGTCGTCTCGATCTGCCCGCCGCACGCCGCGCTGCAGGTCGCCGAGCAGGTGACCGCCAGCCTCACCGACCGGGCACTCGGGGACCGCCCGCTGTACCTGGATGCCAACGCGATCGCGCCGGCCACCGTGCGGCGCATCGGCGAGCTGCTCGGCAGGGAGAACGTGGTGGACGGCGCGGTGATCGGGCCGCCGGCGTGGCAGCGCGGCCGGAGCGTGCTGTGGCTGTCCGGAGTGCACGCGGGCGCCGTGGCGGAGATGTTCGACGGCTCGCCGTTCGAGGCCAGGGTGTTGGGGGACCAGCTCGGCCCGGCCAGCGCACTCAAGGCCTGCTTCGCGTTGCAGAGCAAGGCGCTGCCGACCGTGTGGCTGCAGCTCGCAGACGCCGCAGCCAAGGCCGGGGTGGCCGAGGCGCTGCGTGAGCAGCTGGCCAGGACCGGGGTCGACCTGGACGAACGGGTCGCCTCGGTGACCGCTAAGGCCGGCGGGAAGGCGGGGCGCTGGGCCGGCGAGATGGACGAGGCGGCCGAGGCGATGGCCGAGCTGGGCCTGCCGGAGGGCTTCTCCCGCGCCGCGGCGCAGATGTACCGGCGGCTCGCGGAGTAAGTAGTACCCGGCCGCCGTCAGAGCAGCTTGCGCAGCAACCGGCAGGATCCCCCCGAAGATCTCCGAGGTCATCACGGAGGTTGGGATCCGGGTCCGCGATACCAACCCGAACTGGGCAGTTTGAAATCCGCATGGGCGTACCGGGCCAGTGGGTGAACACAGGGAGTTAACTCAGCGGTAACCCAGTCGACTGAACCGTTGTGACCGAGCAGTCAAGCGCTTGCCTGCTTATCGGCCGTTCAATTAACGTCTGTGAAACATCACTCGCGCGGCGTAGCCGGTAGTCCGAACAGTTACCGGTTTCCCGCTCGGGATGAAGGAGGCGACGTCGCCATGGCACAGCTGCTCCCGGTCCCCGAACAGCCTAGGCATGAACAGGTCACCGCGTCGTTCCGGCAAGGCACCGGAAGCCCGGTCGTGTTGTTGCACGGCGTCAGCATGTCCTGGCGTATCTGGGACCCGGTGCTGCCGTTCCTGGTGGGCCAGCACGATGTCTTCGCACCGACCCTTGCCGGTCACCGAGGTGGGCCCGACCTGCGCCCGGGTGCCAAGCCGGGCATCAGCGCAATGGTTGACGTGTTATGTGACCAGCTCGACGAGCAGGGCATCGAGACCGCGCACGTGGTCGGCAACTCGCTGGGCGGCTGGCTCGGCTTCGAGCTGGCCCGGCGAGGCCGGGTCAAGTCGCTACTGGCCATCTCGCCGGCCGGGACCTGGAAGGCCAAGCGGGACCTGCAGCGGCTGTTACTCATGATCCGGCTCGGCTGCGTCGCCACCGGAGACTCCCGGTTCAGTGTGCTGGCGCGCAACCGCCTGGTCCGGAGGGCGGCATTGGCCCGGTCCTTCGCCTATCCCTCGCGCATCCCGGTCGACGAGATGGACAGCCTGTTCGCCGACCTCACCGAGTGCGAGATGCTCGGCGCGCTGTTCGGCGGCGGTGCCGATCTGCACCAGCTCGCCGAGTTCGACGTGGCACTGTGCCCGGTCAAGATCGCCTGGGCCGAGCGGGACCGGTTCATTCCCTACCGGCGTTACGGCCTGCCGATGCGCGACGTCGTGCGCGGCGCGGAGTTCGTCATGCTGCCCGGGGTGGGTCACGTGCCGATGTGGGACAACCCCCGGCTGGTGGCACGAGCCATCCTGGAGATGACCGCCGAGGTGGATGCCTGCTACGAGGTCGTGCCCAAGCCCCGCCGCCCAAAACTACGCCGCTCCGCATAGCGGCCGAAGCTCGCTTCGGCGGAACAAAGACACCCCGGCGAGTCCGGGTCAATGCTTCGGGGGGCTGTTGGGGGGCGGAGCCCCCCGACTGTCCGGGTCAACGCCGTTCGGGGGGCTGTTGGGGGGCGGAGCCTCCCGACTGAGCGGAGCCCCCGACTGATAGATGCTGCTCAGCCAGATCCGCAGCAGCACGTCCACCACATCCGACTCGGGCAGTGCCGGGCGCTCTCCGGCGAACGTGGCGTACATGGCCCGCTCGTTCATCAGGTTCAGCGCGGTGGCGAGGTCGGCGGCGGGCAGCCCGGGTGGCGCGGTGCCCCGCTCGCGCTCGAACTCGATCGCTTCGGTGGTGCGCTGCACCCAGTGCCGCAGGACTGTCGCCCACAGCTGCTGCACCTCCGGGTTGCTGGCGCGGAGCTGGGCGCCGGCCAATGTCACCGCGCGGTGCGCCCGGAAGGTCTGGAAGTAGGCGTCGATGGCATGCCGCCACTGTCGCGCCGGGTCCGCGTCGGTGGGGTCGAAGGCTGCCTCGGCCGCCGCGTCCGCCTCCGTGACGACCTTGTCGAGCAACGTGAGCAGCACCGCATCCTTGGAGCGGAAGTAGAAGTAGAAGGTCGGGCGCGAAATTCCGGCGCCCTCGGCAAGGTCTCCGATGGAGATTTCGCCGAGCGGGCGCTCGCGAAGCAGCTTCTCCGCGGTGACCAGGATTGCCAGCTCGCGATCGTCTCCGGACGGGCGCGCCGTGCGGCGACCTCGGGAGTGCGGCGGGGAGGCGGGCGCGGGCGTACCGGACATGCCGCCATGCTACAGCTTGTCGACTATTTCGACGTATTGTCGAGTAAGTCGACGGTGCGTTGGCTATCGGATCAGTACCTCCGGCGGCGGCGGGGACCCTTGGTGCGGAACGCGTCCTTGACCTTCTCGCCAGCCTGCTTGAAGTCGCCGGACATTTCATCGGCCCGGCCTTCGACCTGCAGCCTCGGGTTGTCCGTGGCGTCGCCGGCGCCGCGCTTCATCCGCCCGCGCCACTCCTGAACCTTGTGACCGACCTTGTCCGCGAAACTCATAACGGCCTGCCTCCTCGTCATCGAGGGGTCCGGTCAGCCGCTGGGGTGCCGCTGACTCAGGTGCAGGGTACCCGCGTGGTGGTGTCGGGCGCAGCGTTGCGGGCCAGGCCGTGGCGGGCAAGCAGCTGGGCGGTGTGGATGACGCTGGGCAGTGAGCCTCGGCTGGGATCCCACCACTCGGTCGCCCAGTTGAGCCCGCCGAGCACGATCATCCGGGCGGACCGCAGGTCGAGCTCCGGGTGCAGCTCACCCGCCGCGTCGGCCTCCTCGAACAGCCGGCGCCACACCTCGCCGTAGGTCCGCTGTTCGGCCAGCTGGCGTTGCCGGAGCTCGGGTGGCAGCTGGGGACCGTTGCGGATGGCCGCGGAGGCGTAGTCCGAAAGCCGCAGCACCACCTCGAGGTGCGCGCCGACCGCGACGCAGATTCGCTCCAGCTTGCTGGTCTCCGGGGGCAGCGCGTCGAGTGACTCGCTGACGTGCGTCAGCGCCCGGGCCATGCCAAGGGTGACGACCTCTTCGATCAGGTCCTCGCGCGAGGCGAAGTAGTAGTACAGCGCCGGCGCTTGGACGTGTGCCAGCTCGGCGATGTCCGACAGCCTGGTGCCGACATAGCCGTTGCGGTTGAGCACCTTCGCGGCCGCATCGAGGATGCGTTCCCTGGTCCGCGCCGACTTGGAGGACTCGGCGCGGGCTGGGCCCTCGCCGTGCAGCGAACGTTGTTTCGGCACATGGGACATCCTAGGCCGCGGCGGGGTAGCGCTCAGAGATCCGCCGGACCACGAGCTTGGCCGTCTCGGCGCACGCCGTGGTACCGCCGTTGCCGTACTCCTTCACCGCGTCGCCGACGTTCCACAGATTTGGCATCGGCGTCTCGCTCGGCAGGTCGAAACCGGACACCGCACGTTGCGGCGGCCACTCGTCGCGCATCACCGCCACGGAGAGCACCCTGGCGGTCTCGAAGCCGGGTACCTCGTCGCGCAGGTCGGCCATGATGAGCTCGGTCTCCGCGTCGGCATCGAACTGGCCGACCGAGGGCTTGGGCACCCCGGCACCGGCGTAAAGGTGCCAGCCGGGCGGTGCCATCTCCGGGCAGGTCGCGGTGAAGTTCGCGACGTAGCAGAGCCGGCGGGTCCGGCCGAAGCTGGTCAGCCCGGGTGCTTCGAGCAGTGCGCGCTCGCTGGCGAAGTTCACCGTGATCATGGCGCACGGTCGGGACTTCTCCCGCACCTCGTCCCGGTAGGCGCTCGGCAGCTCGGGGCACAGCGACGTGGTGGCCGCCGGCCCGATGTTGCTGACCGCGAACCGGCAGTCCACCTCGATGCTCGCATCGTCGCGTTCCACCACCGCGCCGATGACCTGGCCATTGTCGGTGCGCAGCTCACGCACCGTTGAGCCAAGCCAGACCTCGCCGCCGTGCAGTGCCACCACGTCGGCCAGCGCGCTCATCGCCCCGACGGTGCCCTCGGGGCAGAAGCCGAACTTCTTGAACGCGCTGCGACGGGCGAAGTAGGTGAGGAACACCCGTGCCGGCAGCTCCTCGGAGCCGACCGCGAACACCGAGGCGCACATGTTGCGGAACACGCCGTGCACGGTCTCGTTCGAGGTGTAGCTGCTGACCCAGTCGGCCAGCGACAGCTGGTCTTCGGGCAGTCCGCTGTCGTGGCGGGCCGCGCCCAGTCCGGTCACCAGCTTGGCGCCGTGGCGAGTCAGCTTGGACAGCAGGAAACCCCAGCCGCCGCCGGTGATGTCCACCGATTTGCCGCCGATCCGGTACATCAGCGGCGGTTTCGGCATGCGCACGTCGTACGGTGCGCCGACCTCGGCGAAGGTCTGCTCCATGATCCCGCCGAGCTCCAGCACGATGGCACCGTTGTTGACCTTGAAGCCGTCGACGTCATAGGTGGATGCCCTGCCGCCCACCCGGTCCAGCCGCTCCACGACCAACGTCCGGTATCCCTGGTGCGCGAGCCGGGCCGCCGCGCACAGCCCGCCGGCCCCCGCGCCGATCACCAGCGCGTCCACGGAGCGTCGCTCGGTATGCATATATTCTAATCTAGATAAAAAACTATGTCGCGGTCAAGTACTCGGCGCGGACGTCGACGTAGGGTGGGCGGGTGTCCGACACCTCCTTGTTCGGCCCGATCGACCGTTCGGACGACCGGGTAGCGGTGTCCGTCGGCACGGTCGGACTGCGCCGCACCGAAGTGTTCGAGGCGGCCTCGGCCGTTGCGGACCGGGTGCACGGCGCGCCGGTAGCCGCGATCGATGCGCAGGCCAGCGTGCGGACCGTGGTCGCGGTGGTCGGTTGCCTGTTGGCCGGGGTACCCGTGGTGCCGGTGCCGCCCGACTCCGGACCCACCGAGCGGGCCCACCTGCTGCGCGACTGCGGCGCGACACTCTGGCTGGGGGACACGCCACCCGACGAGGCGGCCGACCTCGAAGCGGTGCGGGTCGACCCGGCGAAGCGGTCGGCCACCCGCTGGCCGGCCCCGGCGCCCGACTCCACCGCCATGATCATGTACACCTCCGGCACCACCGGCAGCCCCAAGGGCGCGCTGATCTCGCACGGGGCGCTGGCCGCCGGGCTGGACGGGTTGGCGCGAGCCTGGGATTGGACCGCCCAGGACGTGCTGGCACACGGCCTGCCGCTGTTCCACGTGCACGGCCTGACGCTGGGTGTGCTCGGCGCGCTGCGGGTGGGCAGCCCGGTGGTGCACACCGAACGACCTCGTCCCAGCGGCTACGCGCGGGCCGCCACCGAGCACGGCGCGACCGTGTTCTTCGGTGTGCCCACCGTCTGGTCGCGCATCGCGGCGGACCCGGACAGCGCGCGGGCGCTGTCCTCGGCACGGCTGCTGGTGTCCGGCAGCGCGGCGCTGCCGCCTTCGGTGTTCCGGGACATCGCGGAGTTGGCGGGGCAGCCGCCGGTGGAGCGCTACGGCATGACCGAGACCATGATCACCTTGGCGGTGCGCGCGGACGGGGAGCGCCGCCCCGGCTGGGTCGGCGTGCCGATCGACGGCGTGCGGGCCCGGGTGGTGCACGACAGCGGGGCAGCCGTGCCGGCGGACGCGGAGACCATCGGCGACCTGCAGGTGCGCGGCGCCTGCCTTTACGACGGCTACCTCGGCCGCCCGGAAGCCACCGCCGAGAGCCGCACCGAGGACGGCTGGTTCCGCACCGGTGACGCGGCGGTGCTCGACGAGTCCGGCTACCACCGGATCGTCGGCCGCCGCTCCTGCGACCTGATCAAGTGCGGCGGCTTCCGGGTCGGCGCCGGCGAGGTGGAGGCGGCGCTGTTGGACCACCCGGCGGTGGCGGAGGCGGCGGTGGTCGGCCTTCCCGACCCCGACCTCGGCCAGCGCATCGTGGCGTTCGTGGTGGCCGAGGGGGTGCGGGAGCAGCAGTTGGTCGACCATGTGGCCGGCCAGCTCTCCGCGCACAAACGCCCGCGCGAGGTCCGCCTGGTCGACAGCCTGCCGCGCAACGCCATGGGAAAGGTCCAAAAAGCCCGCCTGGTCGACTAACCGCCGATTCGAGATTTCAACCAGCCCCAGAAACTCCGCCGTGGCGGGCCGAGGATCAGGTGGTGCGGCGGAGCCCCGCGCCGGCGGCGATGTCTGCCCGCGCACACTTCAGCGCCGGTCGTCGTCGGGACGGCTGATCGGGACAGGTCCGGGCACGGTTCCCATCAGGAAGGGCGGTGTGGGCATGGGAAAGTGGAATCCCAGCTGGGAGTGGGGGAGGCTGGGATTCCACTCTCGTGACATTCCCCGTGGTGAAGGGAAACGGAGGCGAAGCGCTGTCCGGGGGCAATTGACAGGTTCGCGCTCTGGCTACCTATTCCGGCTCAATCGGGAAAATAGAGTGGCACGCCGGCTCGGGCGGTCATCGAAGGTGCGTTCGCGGCATGTGGTGATTTCTAGCGGGAACATGACGGGCTCGGCTAGTCATGAATCACCTCTACGGTCATGGGCGCTAGTCAAACTTCGGGTCACGGGGGGTGCCCAGCGCATCCATGCTGTATCAGATGCTGCAAGAATGCGGCATCCAACCAGCGGAACTGCATGGTTCGGTACGCTCAAGCTCCTTGAGTCATGGTCCCTGGTCTGGAAGGGTGCAAGTCGGTGCGCCGGAAGCGGGAAGGTCTGAGGCAGGCGCGTAAAAGTGCTGGTCTGACCCAGGAGGAGCTTGCTTATCGACTTCGGGTCGACCGCACGACGGTAGGGCGTTGGGAGGCTGGCGAGACCGAACCCTCGGCCTGGTTGCAGCCAGGATTGGCCAAGCTCCTGGGTGTTTCTCGTTCAAGACTCAGTTGCCTACTCGACCAGCATGAGCCGGAACGTCCGTCCGTCACAAGTGAAGATCAACTGAACGATGATGAGCGGCAGCACATGGTTGCCGCGCTACAGGATGCGCGGCGCTTCGTGGATCACGACGTAGTCTCCTACTTCCGAAGGCTGCTCGATGCGTGCGCGCAAGCTGACGGCCTCAATGGCGCCGTACCCACACTGCCTCGAGTGCTTGGGATTCTCGGTGCGATCGAAACATGTGCCGGTGAAGTGGAGTGGCCGGTGCTGACCGAGTTGCTCTCAGTAGCGGCACGAGGGGCAGAATTCGCTGGTTGGCTCAACCGCGATGCACACGACGCGCGCCACGCGAGAGTTTGGTACGGCCGTGCTACGGAGTTCGCTCAAGAAGCAAACGATACAGCGATGCAGGGATATGTGTTATTGAAGAAGTCGCAGATGGCGTATGACGAGCGCGACGCCCGTCATGTACTTTCTCTGGCACAAGCGGCGCAATATGGACCGTGGACACTCTCTAACTCTGTCCGAGCTGAGGTCACCCAACAGGAGGCGCGTGGTCTAGCGATGGTTGGTGAGCCGCTGTTCGTTGTGGAGCGAAAGCTAGATAAGGCCCGTTGCCTTGTGGGCGAGGCAGACGGTGCCGACGTACACACCCAGCTCGGGAGCCCCTACACGCAGGACACGCTTATCCTTCGGGACGCGAGCTGCTACATCGAGGCCGGCAAGCCGCACCATGCAGCAAGTTTGTATCAGCAGGTTCTAGCCGGCGATGTGCTTTCTCGGCGGGATCGAGGGTATTTCCTGGCTCGTCTGACCTTTTCGCTAGCGCTCTCCGGTGAACCCGACGAAGCCGCCCGTACAGGTCTCAAAGCGGCACAGCTTGCGATCGCAACCCAGTCGCAGCGAACACGCCGGGAGCTCATGCGCTCTGTCGTCACGCTCAGACCTTGGGAAAACCGGCCGGGGCCACGAGCGCTGCGCGAAGTGGTCCAGGCGCAACCGGTGAACTAGGCAGGTGTGTTAGGAGCGTCCTGTAACCCACGCAACTACTGTGCTGATGACGAACGCTTGCCATTCTTGGCTCTGTGGGTCGGCATACCGCGGATCATCGTGAACGGCGAAACCGTGCTCCGAACCCTCGATCTCGATCAGCTCATGCCTGGTTGTTAGTTGCGTCACGGCAGCGCGTGAGCTTTCGATGGGCACGAACGTGTCCTCTGTGCCGTGCACGATCATGGTGGGTGCAGTGATCTCACCCAGTACTTCAAACGGATTGATCCAGAAGGTCTCGTTGAGGAATGCCCTACCCTGCTTCACAGTTGGTGAGTGCTGCAGATAACCGGCCTCTGCCAGTTGTTTTGCCGCTCTCTCATCGAGTCGGTCATCGTGCCAATACGGTTTCTGGTCGATGTACCGATCTTTGTACTTGAGCTGCGGATTCAAGAGCACCAACCGTTCGAGCTCACCCGGCCGTTTCGCGGCGTAGTAAGCACACAAACCGCCACCGAAGCTGGCGCCGAGCAAACTCAGCTTTGTTGCCCCAACCAGACTTCGTGCTTCCTCGAGCGCAACGCGTATGTCGTTCAGATGCGCACTCAGCGTCCGATCCTCTTGCTTCCCCTCGCTCTGCCCGTGGCCACGAAGATCAAAACGTACCGACGCGACACCGGCCTCACCGAGGCCATCTGCCAGCCTGGTAAAGAAGCCGCCCTCGTCACGTGTCACGCCGCCACCGTGTACCAGGACGACCGCCTGGTCAGCGGAGCTGCTCGGCAGGACGAGCGTGCCGGTTAGTTGCAAGCCGTCCAGAGCGCGAGCGGTGACGAACCGAGTCGAGGTCGCCAAGGGACTCCTTCGCTTGCGCCAGCGTGGTCTGCCATCCTGGCACTTGAGCGATACTGACGCATGGACTCAAGCGCAACCCATCTGGCCATCCGCCGGTTCGACGAACTCCACGGCAGCCTGCTGAATCGGACTGCCAGACCTTGACCCGGGTCGCTCTGGTAACTGGCGCCGGCCGTGGGCTGGGCGTCGAGATCGCGCTGCAACTCGCCGATCAGGGACTGCACGTGGTGCTGACCAGCCGCAACCGCGACCACGCCCAGCGGATCACCGATGACCATGCAAAAACAGGGCGATCACTGGAGGCCCGCCAACTGGATGTCACGGACCAGACCAGCGTCGACTCCTGCATCGCGTCAGTCCTCGACAGCACCGGGCGGCTGGATGTCCTGGTGAACAATGCGGGGATCAGCGACGGCGACCAGCAGGCCATCGAGGCCGACCTGGTGCTGGCCGACCAGGTATGGCAGGTGAATGTGCTCGGCGCGTGGCGCTGCGCCCGAGCGGTGATCCCGGCCATGACCTCCGCCGGGTACGGGCGAATCGTCAACGTCTCCAGCACAATGGGTTCCCTCGCGTGGATGACCTCGGGAAGTGAGCCCGCCTACCGGGTGTCAAAGGCCGGCCTGAACGCCGTGACGCGCACTCTCGCGGCCGGATTGGTCGGCACCGGTGTTCTGGTCAACTCTGCTTCACCGGGATGGGTCCGTACCGACCTCGGTGGACCACGCGCTCCGCGCGACGTCACC
Organism: Pseudonocardia sp.; assembly: GCA_036500625.1. Classification (GTDB taxonomy): domain Bacteria; phylum Actinomycetota; class Actinomycetes; order Mycobacteriales; family Pseudonocardiaceae; genus Pseudonocardia. Next base: position 30,161 of record DASYBQ010000110.1, read on the forward strand.
GAAGGCGCCGACACCCCTGTCTGGCTAGCGACGCTTCCCGACGACGGACTTACCGGTGGCTTCTTCCTGGACCGCCGCCCACTTGACTGGTAACGGAGCAGTACCGGTTTGTTGGCACGCAACGTCATCATCGAGAGTCGAAGCGCTCCTAGGGCCTGTCGAACACGCCGTGTGTGCCGATCCGCCGCCAAATTACGTGCGGTTCGCCCTCGCGGACCTCGTCGCCGTACTGCCAGGTGGCGCGCCCGTCCGGAGCCCAGGTCATCTCGTACACACCGAGAGCGCCCTGGACACCTTTGGCTCGTAGGTCCGGGCGGAACATGCCGGTTACCAAGTCAGGAACGAATTGGTCGCGCACCACCGTCTGGAATCGGGTCCTTGCCTGGTCCTGCGGCTCGTCGAAGTCCCGTCGGAACCGTGGCGTGCTGGAGAGCGTCGGCACCGGGAAAGCTGGCCTCGTGTCTATGGCGGCGAGAGCCAGGTCTACTTGGCTAGTACTATAGGGCCTGTTCTCGCGCGAGAACTTCCGATCGGGGACCCTTCGGGCCCGCCTCCGCAAGTTCGCCTTCGGCCCAAAGAGCGCGCTTGTGCTCACCCT
>DASYBQ010000111.1:0-2696 GCA_036500625.1 Pseudonocardia sp.
TGCTGTCAGCTAACTGCGCGTCCGGGCGGATCAACAGCGCTTCGCCCGAGCCGTTGCGGCGCCTGGCGAGGCCGTCCTCGGTCCGATCATCGGGGTGAAGAAGCGGCCAGGTCGGCGGGCCGCGCATGCCCGCTGCCGGCCGCACCGGGCCGTCGCGGGGGAGGGGCCCTATCGCGTCAGGTGTGTGGCGCCGGTCCGACCGGCGCCACACCGGGAATCCCATGCTGGACTCGCCCGGCGCTCTCGGCTGCTCGCGCCACCGATAGTCGGTCACCCGTACCCGGAGGTGTCCGCGGCGCCCGGACGCCGGCACCCGGCACGACCGGCCCGGGACCGTGCGCTCCCGGACTGCTGGAGGTGGCTGGAACACCGGATGCGAGGTCGCCGCCCGGGGCGCGTACCTGTACCTGGTCGCCGCGGCGCAGCGCGGCGTAAAACCCGACCGCGTCGGCCGCCGACAGGTGCACACACCCGGCCGAGGAACTGGCCAGGCTGCCCTGGTGGAAGGCAATCCCGCCGGCGGCGAAGAACACCGCGTCGGGCATCGGCATGCCACCTAGCTCCGAGGACACGTGGTGGCCGTCCTTCCAGGACACCACGAAACTGCCTTGTGGCGTGGCGTGCCCCGGCCCACCGGAATGGATCGGTACCGGCCCCCGCGCTATCGCGCCCCGGTTGATCAACCAGGCTTGCTGGGTGGTCAGGTTCACACAGGCCTTGGCCGCCGCCGTGCACGGGGTGCCCGCCACCAACCCGGCATTGCCCGCCGGCCGGCGGATTGCGGCCACCCGACTCACCATCGCCACGCTCGTCGCGCCCGGCGCCGCAACCCGGACCAGGAGAACGCCCGCGACCGCGTGCCACCCCAGTAGCACGGCAAGTCCCAGCGCGGGTGCAAGGCAGGGATATCCGAATCGCCCGCCGGCCGAAACCGAGGCCCGCATGCCGCTCACCTCACCCCGTCACCGACATCGGTGACTCGATCTTCCCCGCCCAGAGTCCTCGGCCCAGGCAGGCCCGCCGAGGCGAGTCGCGGTGTCACCCTGTTGCCGGCACACGTTCGGCACATACGACACACGAGTAACAGCACCGTACGCCAGAGTCGAAATGATCGCGGCCACCATCGACCAACCCCGGCGAGCAGTCGGCGCGGGTGCCCTCCGTCGCGCTCGCCATGACCGTCAAGGCGCGAGGCGGCCGAACCTCGTGGGCTCCCTCGGTGGGGGAGAGCCGATGCACCGACGCCTTGCGCCGGAGGTGGCGGCGATCGTCGCCGCGCCGTCCCGCCATACCGAGGAGGCGCTTGTGTGAGCCGCGCTCAGTGCGTGACCACGCTGTACGTGCTGATCATGTCGGCCGCCCCGGTCTGGTTGTTCTTGCACGCGACGGTGTGGCTGATGCCGGCCTGGTCCGGCGCGCCGTACTGCGCCCACAGCGTGACTCCGCCACCGAGGTCGACCAAATAGACACAGTAGGCCCTCGGATTCAGGTTGGCCGGGGTGTAGTCCACGGTGGGGTGGTTGTAGATGGGCGCGGCCGGGTTGCCCCCGGGCACCGGCCCCTGGAGCAGCTGCGCGAGGTACTCACCGCGCCAGGGTGCCCGCGAGATGGTCGTCCAGACACACGCGGCGCCCCGCGTGAACCCCGCGTTCACCGCGAGTCGATGCAACTGGCTCGGGGTAAGCAGGGAGCAGGGATCGACCGAGGATGCGGCGATCGGCTCGCCAGCATGCGCCACGGCCGGCGGGGACCCGGCGGTCAGTAGGGCCATCACGATCAGCAGGACGAAGCCACCCGCCTGCACCGGCGAGCACCAGTGACCGCGGCGTCGAGCCATTGCTGGCCTCTTTTGCTCCGGGATGAGGTAGATATTGTCACCCGGCGCTGGCGGGAAGGCCAGGTCGGAACTTTCCTGTGTGAGAGCGCGGAAAGTACCGTGCGGGCCGGCCGGCGCCGGGCACCTTTATGTAGTGATGCTGGTGGGTTCGGTGCCCTGCCGTTGGTGGCGGTGTTGTCCTGGGGTGGTGGCGGCGAGGGCGTATTCGGCGGCGGCGGTGGTCATGAGGGTGAAGCTGGGTGGGAAGGCTGGGATGGCGTAGGCGAGACCGAGGCCGGCCCACAAGGCGGCCATCGCGAGTGCGCCGGAGAGGGCCAGGGCTGCGTGCAGAATCTGCGCCGCGGCCACTACGAAATCGGCGTCGACGCCGACCCCCCGGCATCTGCTCGCCGCCGCGTTCACCGAACTCGCTCTCGCCATATGAACCCACCCCCGACGAAAAAGGGAGGCACCTGACTCCCTCCGCGTCAGCGCAACAGTGCCACTCGATACACACCCCCTGCAGACGCTCACTCATTGTGGCGGTGCTCCCGTCAGCGGCCGGAATTCCTCTACCCCACCCCAGAATCGCGGCGGCCCCACCATCAAGCCCAGCAGACGCTTTCCCAGTAGATTCCGTCACCGAATCCTCCTTACCCTATCGTGGCACCCACTCATGATCGTGTGTCCGACGCTCCCCGAGCCGGGCGGACGCAGGCGGCCGCAACGCGTAGGGTGTCGTGCACCATCACGGCCGTTCCTCTCGGTGGTGTCGATCCGGACCCCGTCGGTAGCCGAGCATGTCGGTCGAACTCTCGGACGGGGTTGTCTCATGCAAGGTTGGACCGTGCTCATGCTCGCGCGTGACCAGTGGCCGCGT
>DASYBQ010000112.1:0-14434 GCA_036500625.1 Pseudonocardia sp.
CAGGTCGCCGGGGGGTTGGCACGGCGGGCCGGCGGACGCTACGAGCCGGTGCTCCGGCTGGGCGACATCGCCCCGGCACTGAGCAGAATCTTGGCAATGAGCTAGCTCGATGTGAGGAGCATCGTCGCACTGGGTGTTTGAATCGTCACCCTTTGTGCAAAGTCTATCGGCCACCATCGTGAGACGCGCGGAGATATCGCACACGTCAGGTAGAAGAGTGGAAGCATAAGGTCGAGAATCAGCTGGAAGTTGTGCCGCACCTGGGCCCGAACCTGGCTCATTTCGCGGTCGTTGAGTCCATATTGCGCAATCAACGGGTTGGTTCAGAACGAGCTGGGCACACCGGAGACACTTCAAATGCCGTGTCAACTAGTCTCTGCGCAGCTCAGCTGGACGCGAAGATCCAGTGGCAGGACCGGGTGCCCCCAGCAGGTAGCCGCTCAGTAACGTCGAAGACCGGGACGCGCTGATGAAAGAAGTTAGACACTTGCCGAGCTGGCGGAGACGCCGATCGGCGGATGGGGGAGCGTTCGTGGCTCTTGGTCGCACAGCCGAAACTGGTAGCCGAGCCGACGCTGACGCCGAGCACGGCGTTGCGGTGGCGCTCGTGCTGGGCGGCGGCGCGGTCGAGGTGGTTCGCTCACTCCAGCTCGCCGGCATCCCGACGGCGGTTGTCGCGCCATCCGCCGATGCGAGCAAGTACTCGTCCTGGGCCACCTCGGTGTTCCACTGGGACTGGTCGCAGCCACTGGATGCGCACAACGAGGCGCTCGCCGACCGGCTGGTCGGCTGGGCGCTGAGCCAGCCGGAGGCACCGGTGCTGTTCTACAGCTCCGACCAGGCCCTGCTCTTCGTGTCCCGGCACCGCGAGCGGCTGGCTCGCGGCTTCCGGTTCGCTGTTCCCGAGGCCGACCTCGTCGAGGCGATGACGGACAAGGGCCTTTTCTCCGAGCTGGCCGAACGGCGGAGCCTGCCGGTGCCGGCCACCACGGTCATCTCGCACCGCGGCGCCGACGCCCCCGTACCGGACCTTTCCGACCTCGGATTCCCGTTGATCATCAAGCCGGAGCGGCGGGATCGCGGCTGGCGCGACATCAAGGACTCCGGCGACGTCAAGGTCAAGGCGCTGGTGATCGGCTCCGAGCAACGGCTGCGTGAGGTGTGGCCCAAGCTGGCCGCGCTCGGTCGCACACTGGTCGCCCAGCAGTACGTGCGCGGCCCGGAGAGTGCCATCGAGAGCTACCACGTCTACTGCGACGGCTCCGGCGAGATCGCCGCCGAGTTCACCGGCAAGAAGATCCGCACCTATCCGCTGGAGTGCGGTTTCACCACCGCGCTGAGCATCACCGACGAGCCCGACGTGCTGAACGCCGGTCGCAAGCTCGTCGAGCTGCTCGACCTGCGCGGTGTCGCGAAGTTCGACTTCAAGCGTGCGCCGGACGGCCAGCTCTTCCTGTTCGAGATCAACGCCCGGACCAGCCTGTGGAACCATCCCGGCGCGCGAGCCGGGGTGAACATCCCGGCCGCGGTGTACGCGGACCTGACCGGCCGCCCCCGCCCGGCGATCGCGCAGCATCCCCGCCGCGTCGACTGGGTGCACCCCAAGGACATCCTGGCCGCCAGGGCCAGCGGAATTCCGCTGCTGACCTGGCTGCGGTTCGCCTCGGGCTGCAAGGCCAAGGCGTTCTGGTACTGGCGCGACCCGGGGCCGTTCCTCGGCATGGCGATGTCCCGCGCGCGCAGCGGCGACTTCACCTGAGCCAGACCTTCGCCCAGTGCGCTACGGGGTCGTCTCGGACATCCACGCAAACCTGCCCGCGCTGCGTGCCGCGCTGAGCCGACTGCGCGCTGAGGGTGTGGACCGCTGGCTGTGTGCCGGTGACCTGGTGGGTTACGGACCCCAGCCCAACGAGTGCGTCGCGGAGCTGGCCGCTCTCGACCCGGTGTGCATCGCCGGCAACCACGAGCTGATCGCGCTGGGCGAGCTGTCCGGGCAGCGCTGCAGCCGCCGGGCAAAGCAGTCGCTGGACTGGACCCGCAATGAGCTGGCCGAGGACACTCGCCGGTACCTGACGACGCTGCCGCGTACCGCCACGCTGCCGGGGCTGGTGATGGCGCACGGCTCGCTGGCCGACGCCGAGGAGTACATCCGGGGCCCGGAACAGGCCACGGCCCAGCTCGACCGGCTCGCCGAGGCGCACCCCGACGCGCGGGTGCTGCTGCTCGGCCACACCCACCGGGCCATGCTGCACCGGCACGTCGCCGGGCCGCTGCCGGTGTCGCACACCGAGCCCGCCGAGCTGGTCGAGGGCCAGCGCTACCTGGTCAACCCGGGCTCGGTGGGCCAGTCCCGGCAGCGCGAGCCTCACCCGCTGGCCCGGTTCGCGCTGCTCGAGCTGCCGGAGCGCGGCGGACCGGCGCAGGTGCGCTTCTTCGCCGAGCGCTACGACCACCGGGCGGTGCGCCGCGAGCTGCGCGCCGAGGGGCTGCCGGCCGACAGCATGCACGTGCGGCCGGGCCCGGTGGCCACCGCGATCCGAAGGGCCCGCCGGGTGGGCGGCCTGCTTCTTGGCCGTTAGGGAGTACTCACGACGCATGGCCGGCGTCAGTTCGGGCTGCGTGCGCAGCGGAAACCGAGGTTTCCGCTCGAGCTGTCCGGGGTGTTGCTCGTGCGGGCGGCCACCCGGTAGCGGTTGCAGTACGAGTGGTGGCAGAGGTACGAGCCGCCGCGCATCACTCGACTCTGCTCGGTGGTTGGTGTGCTCCACCGGTCGGCACACCACTCCCAGGTGTTGCCCGAGACGTTGTGCAGGCCGAATCCGTTGGCAGGGTAGGCGCTGACCGGCGCGGTGCCCCGGTAGCCGTCCTCGGCGGTGTTCCTGGTCGGGAACTGGCCCTGCCAGATGTTGCACCGGTGCACACCGCCCGGGGTCAGTTCGTCGCCCCACGGGTAGCGGCGCTGGTCCAGCCCGCCCCGTGCCGCGTACTCCCACTCGGCCTCGGTGGGCAGCCGGTTGCCGGACCACCGGCAGTAGGCATCCGCGTCGTGCCACGAGACGTGCACCACCGGGTGGTCCCACCGCTCGTCAACAGAGCTGCCGGGCCCCTCCGGGTCTTGCCAGGTGGCCCCGGAGACGCCGCACCACCACGGGGCGCCCGGAGGGCGGCCCGCGTCCCGGCGCAGTCGCGCGGGCAGGAACCCGGCGAACACGAATGACCAGCCGAACCGCTCGGCCTCGGTGCGGTAGCCGGTGGCCTCGACGAACGCCGCGAAGTCCGCGTTGCTGACCGCGTGCACCCCGATCCAGAACGGGTCGACGGTGACCGTCCGGACCGGCCCTTCGCCGTCACCGGCGAACCCGTCGACGTCCTCGGTGCCCATCCGGAACGCCCCGCCGGGCAGCCGTACCACGCCGTCGGTGTCACCCGTACCGTTGGGCACCGCCGCGATGCGCACGTCCTGCGCGGTGCTTGCGACGCCGCGCGACGGCGCGCAACATCCGTGACCATCGACGTCCATCGCGCTCCACCCTATTGCCTCGGACACTCCGCCCAGCCGGGGCGAACGAGCTTTGCGCCAAGCCCGAAACCCGGCGGCCGGCGGCGGGACTGGATAAGGTAAATCGAATATCGAACACGTTCGGTGAGTGGGTGAGTCGGCGCTGTCAGGAGACTTTCGGATGGCGGATGAGACAGGCCCGACCCGGCTCGACCCGACCCGCACGGCGACCGCGCTCGAGTTCCACCGCGTCGCAAAGCGGTTCGACACCGGCACCGAAGCGCTGTCCGAGGTGGACCTGAGCGTCGCGGCCGGGGAGTTCGTCAGCGTGGTCGGCCCGTCGGGCTGCGGGAAAAGCACCCTGCTGCGCCTGGCCGCGGGCCTGGAGCGACCCACCGGCGGCCGGGTGCGGGCCAGCTCGGACCGGCTGGCCTTCGTGTTCCAGGACCCGACGCTGCTGCCGTGGCGGACCGCACTTGCCAATGTGGAGCTGGTCGCCGAGCTGCACGGGATGTCCCGCTCGCGGCGCCGCGAGCAGGCCAACCGGGCGCTGGACACCGTCGGACTCGCCGACTTCGCCGACCAGCTGCCCGCGCACCTGTCCGGCGGCATGCGCATGCGGGTGTCGCTGGCCAGGGCGCTGGTACTGGCCCCGGACCTGTTCCTGTTCGACGAGCCGTTCGGCGCTCTGGACGAGATCACCCGGCTTCGGCTGCAGGAGGAGGTCCAGCGCCTGGTGCACGCCGGTGGCTTCAGCGCGCTGTTGGTCACCCACTCGGTGTCCGAGGCGGTGTACCTTTCGCGCCGCGTCGTGGTGCTCTCGGCGCGGCCGGGCCGTATCGTGGCCGAGATCGACATCCCGTTCGAGCATCCCCGGCCGGCGCGGCTGCGGTTCGACGCCGAGTTCGGCCGGCTCGCCGCGACGGTCTCCGACGCGCTGGCCGGTGAGCACACATGAGCCCGAACAGGCTGCGCGGCCTGGCCAGGGTCGTGCTGCCGGTGCTGGGCACCGTGCTCACCTTCCTGGCCGTGTGGCTGGCGGTCAGCTACCTGCTGCTGACCCCGGACCGCCGCACGATCCTGGTCCCGCCGCCGCAGGACGTGCTCACCCAGTCGGTGCTGCGCTGGTCGCACCTGCAGCCGATGCTGGCCGCGCTGCTGCTCGACGTGCAGGTGTCGATGGCCGGGCTGGCGATCGCCAGTGTGCTGGGCATACTGGCCGCGATCGTGATGAGCCAGGCCTCCTGGCTGGAGCGCGGCCTCTACCCGTTCGCGATCCTGCTGCAGGTAGTGCCGATCCTGGCGATCGTGCCGCTCATCGGGCTGTGGTTCAACTACGGCCTCGGCGGCAGGGTGGTGGTCTGTGTGATCATCGCTACCTTCCCGATGATCGCGAACACGCTGTTCGGCATCCACTCGGTGGAGCGCGGGGCGCACGACCTTTTCACCCTGCACCGGGCGAGCCGGTGGCAGCGGCTGGTCAAGCTGCAGCTGCCCGCCGCGCTGCCGACGATCTTCGCCGGGCTGCGCATCTCGGCGGGGCTGTCGGTGGTCGGCGCGCTGGTCGGTGACTTCTTCTTCGTGCAGGGCCAGCCCGGCCTCGGCACGCTGCTGTCGGTGTACCTTTCCCGGGTCCAGTCCACTGACCTGTTCGCCGCGATCCTGTTGTCCACCCTCTACGGGATCGCGGTGTTCACCCTGTTCACCGTGCTCAGCGTGCTCGCCGTCGGCCGCTGGTACCGCCCCCGCGCCCGCGGCTGACCACTACACAAGGCGCGCAGACGTTCGATCCGAGCGCCGTGATCGGAGAGTTCCACGGCGTCCGGATCGCGGCCGGAGTCGCCTCAGGCGCGAGCGAGGGCACAGGAACACCCCCCGGGGGCAGCGGCGGCGGTCGCCCACGACAGTGCGCAGCGGGTTGGTTTCGGCGCCGGGGTCCGAGGTGGTGGGGCCGTTCGTCACGGGTGGTGGTGAGGGGTGTCGCGGTAGGCTTGTGTCGTGGCGGCGGATCCGACAGTTGCTCCTGAGTGGCGGTTCACCGTCGAGGAGTACGAGCGCATGGGCGAGGTGGGCATTCTCGACCCGCAAGCGCGGGTTGAGCTGCTCGAGGGGAAGATCGTCTACATGTCCCCGATCGGCGCCAGGCATGCCGGCGTGGTCAACCGCCTGAACAGGTTGCTTGTGACTCGGCTGCACGAATCCGCGATGGTAATCGTGCGGAATCCGCTGCGGCTGCTGCCCCGCTCTGAACCGCAACCGGACGTCATGGTCGCGCGCTATCGTCGGGACTGCTACGAGAGCGCACACCCGACCGCTGAGGATGTGCTGCTGGTCATCGAGGTGGCGGAGAGCTCATTGCGTACCGATCGCGCGATGAAGCTGCCGATCTACGCCAACCAGGGCGTTGTCGAGGTGTGGCTGGTCGACCTGGTGGCGGATGTCGTGCACGTGCACACCGATCCGGGCACCAACAGCTACCGCGCGGTGCGCGCCGTGCGCCCCGGAGAGCAGCTCACCCCGACAATGGTCCCCGATCTGACGCTCACCACCGCAGACATCCTGGGCCGCTGACACCCCCGCAACGTGGCAACGTGGCCGCACAGTGTCGGTACGGCCACAGTGTCGGTACGGCACAGTGGGGGCTGGTCAGAGGCGGTCCACCGAGGGGGAGCGCAGGCGGTTGCGGGTGTCGAGGACCTTGTCGGCGTGCCGGTCCAGCAGGGGCCAGTCGACGACCTCGTGGTCGGTGAGGACCACGACCAGGTCGGCGGCGTCGATCTCGGCCTGGGTGCACTCCACGATCTCGATGCCGGTGGGCACGTGGTCGGCGGGGATCAGCGGGTCGACCGCGCGCAGCGAGGCGCCCAGGTCGGCGAGCCGGTGTGCCACCGCGATGGCAGGGGACTCCCTGGCGTCGCCGGAGTTGGGCTTGTAGGCCAGGCCGATCAGCAGGATGTCGGCGCCGTTGACCGCCTTGCGCACCTTGTTCAGGTTCGAGGTGACCCGGGTGACCACGTAGTCGGGCATGTGGTCGTTGACGTCGTTGGCGATCTCCACGAAGCGGAAGTTGCGCCCGAGGGTGCGCCGGACCTGCCAGGACAGGTAGGACGGGTCGATCGGCAGGCAGTGCCCACCGACCCCGGGGCCGGGGGTGAACTTCATGAAGCCGAACGGCTTGCTGGCCGCCGCGTCGATCACCGACCAGACGTCGATGCCCAGGTCGTGGCAGTACATCGCCAGCTCGTTGACCAGCGCGATGTTGACGTGCCGGAAGGTGTTCTCCAGCAGCTTGGCCAGCTCGGCCTCCCGGGTACCGCTGACCGGGACCACCTTGTCCACCAGCGCGCCGAAGAACTCCGCCACCGCGTTCAGCGACGCTTCGTCGACGCCGGAGACGATCTTGGGGGTGTTGCGCAGGCCGTAGACCGGGTCGCCGGGGTTGATCCGCTCCGGGGAGAACCCGACGCGGAAGTCGGCGCCGGCACGCAGCCCGCTGATCGCCTCCAGCCGGGGGACCACCACCTCCTCGGTGGTGCCCGGGTAGGTGGTGGACTCCAGGATGACGAGGCAGCCCGGCCGCACGTACGGCCCGACGCTGTCGGTGGCCTTCTCGATGTAGGACAGGTCGGGGGCGCCGTCGCGCAGCGGGGTGGGCACCGAGATGACCGCGATGTCGAACTCGGCCATGTCCGCAGGGTGGTAGCTCGGGGTGAACCGGCCGGTGGCCAGCGCGGCGGCGACCTCGGAGTCGGAGATGTCGTCGATATAGGTCTTTCCGCTGCGCAGCCGGTCCACCCGGTCCTTGGCCACGTCGAAACCGACCACGTCGTAGCCGACCTCGACGGCCCGCATGGAAACCGGTAGCCCGACGTAGCCCTGGCCGAGGATGACCACCCGGCCGCGTGCGTCCTGCGTCATGAACGAAACCCCTCTAGTTCTTCGGTTCGGGTCAGCAGAAGTGCCGGTACAGCAGTGCACCGGCCTTGGTGCTGATGTCGTCGGGCACCGATTCCTCGGTGAACAGCCTGGTCAGCTCGCCGAGCATGGCGCCGACCTCGGACTTCGGTTTCGGGTCCTGTCCGCCGCGCAGCGTGACGACCCGGCGCTCCTCGCTGGCCCACTTGCGCTTGTAGGAGACCAGGCCCGGCTGGTCGAGATCGGAGATGCCCCAGTCGACGCTGGCCAACCCCCTGGAAAGACCCAGCTTGCAGGCCGCCCAGTAGAGCGCGTCGTTCGGCCGCATGGGCAGGTACTCCGAGAGGGAGGCGCCGAACTTGTAGTACAGCCGGTCCCCCCAGACCAGGTACATCGCGCCGGCGGCGATCTCGCCGTCCACCTCGGACAGCAGCGTGACCACGTTGTCGCCGGGGCTGAACTGTTGCCAGATCCGCTCGAAGAACTCCAGCGGCTGGGCGAGCAGCCGGTACTTGTTTTTGCGCAGTCGCACGTGCAACCGGTGAAACTCGTGTACCGCATCCAGCTCGGTGCTGGCCAGCACCTTGACGCCGTTGCGGTCGGCGGCCTTGAGGTTGCGCCGCGAGGTGGAGCTGATCCGCGTGTACAGCTCGTCCTCGGTGCAGTCCAGCGGGGTGCCGTGCCAGGCGGCCTCGCCGACCTGGCGCAACCGGGGGTCGGCGGCGGCCGGGTTGTCGGAGAAGCAGCGCAGGGTCAGCGGGGTGCCGGTGGCCAGCACGTCGTCGGCCAGCCCCGGCCATCCGGTCGCGGTGGCTAGCATCGGGTCGGCCCGGTCGCAGAACGGCAGCGCGGCGATCCGCTCGCCCCGGATGTCGTCGACCGCCACCCAGGCGAAACCGCCGACCGGGTCACCCGAGCCGGATACCGAGAGCCGTGCCTCGGGGGTGAACCCATAGCTGTCGCAGACGGCCTGGATCCACGGGGGCGAGGTGAACAGGCTGCCCGCCGACCCACCGGCCAGCTGGCGCCACCTCCGGTCCGTACGGGGATCGACCGGGTGAATCGCGTTGACGGTGCTCTCCTCGATCGGGTGCGCTGGTGGCCGCCCGATCCGAGTCGACACCGGCGCGACGAAGGGCCTGGCTACTGACCGTGAGCGGCTGCGTTCCACGATACCTGTCCATGCGAGGCCCTCGGCTGCCCGGCCCGGGCCATACCGTCGAGGTACGCCGACCACAACTGTGACTAGGGTCGGTGCAGTGCTGTTGTTGCGGGTCGGTGTGTTGGTTGCGGTGCTGGGTCTGTTCGCCGGGTGCGGGGAGGCGGTGCGGAGCGGCGCCCAGGCGCCGGGTGGCGGGGTACCGGCCTCGCGTGCCGTGCCGCCCTCGCGTGACGCGTTGCCGCCCACCGGGTGTGGTCCGAAGATCGCCAACCCGGTGGCCGCCCAGCAGGCACTGAACAACGCCCGTCCCGGCGCGCTGATCTGCCTCAGCGGCCCGGCGCTGGCCTCGGCGCACCTGCAGGTGATGCGGGGCGGGGTACCCGGTGCCCCGGTCCAGCTGCTCTCCGACGGCGCCACGGTGCTCGGCATCGACGTGCGCGCCGACCAGGTCGTGGTGGCCGGGTTCACGGTGCGGGAGGGCGGCGGGATCACCTTGAACGGCACCGGCCTGCGGGCGCACGACAACAACGTGCTGAACGCCACGATGAGCGGCATCAGCTGCGAGTGCACGGACACCGTGATCGAGTCGAACGTGGTGGACGGTACGGACGGCACCGGTATCCGGGTCGAAGGCGACCGGATCACCGTGCGGGACAACGAGGTCAGCGGCTCGGTGCGCCGGGAGGCCTCCGACGCCGACGGCATGCGGTTCTTCGGCACCGCGATCCGGATCACCGGCAACACCGTGCGGGACATCTCGGAGAAGGGCTACCCGCCGGACGAGGCGCCGCACACCGACTGCTTCCAGACCTACGACTCCGACGCGCCGCCCACCTATGACGTGGTGATCTCGGACAACCGGTGCGAACGGGTCGACGTGCAGTGCCTGATCGCCACCGGGGAGCGGGGCAACCCCGGCGTCCCGAACGGGGTGCGCTCGATCATCTTCCGGGACAACTTCTGCAACGTCGGCGGCTCCCAGGCGGTACTGCTGGAGAACTACCCGCACGCGGACGTGCGGGGCAACACGATCATGGGCCCGAACCTGTACCGAGGGGTCTACATCTCGTCGGGTTCGAAGGACACCGTGGTCGCGGACAACGTGCTGCGCGGGGACTCCGATGTGCTCGAGTCCGATGAGCAGTCCGAACCGGTGGCCGCCAGCAACAACCGCAACCAGCCCTGAGCCGGCTGGCTATCTGCCTCGGCGCAGCCGGGCGGCGACCTCCGGCACGGTCCGCTGGGCCGGCACCAGCGCGGTCAGCGAGACGGCCGGGGCGAAGTCACCCAGGATCGGGCGCAATGAGCCGAGCAGCCGAGGTGCCGACGGACCCATGATCGGCTGCCATGCGTCCAGCCGCAGCTCGCGGATTGCCGAGGCGGCTCGGGATGGCGTCGGCCGTTGCGCAGCCATAGCGACTGCCTCCGTTCTCTCCAGGTGGCCAGGTGGCCCCCGCTGTACTGGGTATCGCCGCCGGCCCGCGCGGTGTTTCGCCCCACGGGCAGCGGCCTTCGCCACCCGAGGAAGTTCCTGGTCAGCGGGTGCGGCCGGTGCGCAGCGCGCTCTTGGCCAGCTCGATCGCGCGGCGCCCTGCCGGCCAGCGCCGCGACAGGTCGTAGCCGGCACGCAGCAGCCGCGAAGAGATCAGCTCGACGGCGGGTGGGCAGTGGTGCAGCTGACCGCCGAAGCTGGCCTTGAACCGGTCCACGCCGCGCAGTTCCCCCCGGCCGGCGCCGAGGGCGAGCAGCTCCGCGGCTTCGGCGCTGATCCCGCCGAAGTCGAACCAGCGCAGTCCCGCCTGCTTGGCCCAACCGATGGCGTGCCACTGCACGGCGGCGGGCACATTGGCGTGGCCGACCTCGTCGGAGCGGTTCATCCCGGCGAAGCGCAGCTTCAGCGTGCCGCCGCACCGGGTGAACAGCGCCGAGGCGACCGGCGTGCCGTCCAGCTCACCGACGAACAGCACGGCGTCGCGGCCAAGCTCGTGCACCAACGTGCGCAGGTAGCTCGCCGAGACCGGCGCGAATCCCTGGTGTTCGCCGGTGTCGGCAACCAGGGTGGCGAGCAGGTCGAGGTCGGCGTCGGTGCCGATGCGGACGCTGACCCCCCGGGAGGACCAGCGGTTGGTCCAGGTGCGCAGCCGCTTGCTCAGTCCGGCACGCAGCTCGGCGGAGTCCTGGCGCAGGTCCAGCCGCAGCGACCGGCCTGGCGCGACGTCAGCGGTCGAGCGCCGGAAGCCGCTGTCGAGCAGCGCCGCGCTGATCGCCTCGCCGCCGGGCGGTGGCTGCACGAATAGCATGCGCAACCGGGTGCGGGCCAGGTCGGTCAGTGCGTCGGCCAGCGCGGCGGTGACCGAGGTACGGCCACTGAAACCGTCCGCGACGACCGGGCCGTACGGGAGGTACCCCACCCGCCCGAGCAGCGGCAACCGGCGTTCCAGCAGCTGTGCCCCGGCCACCAGGTCGGGCCCGGAGTGCACCAGCACGTAGCGGGCGGTGAAGCCGACGGTGCCGCGCAACCGGGCCCAGGCGGGCAGCTGGGCCACGTCGCCGTCCGAGGGGCTGTGCTTGCCGCCGCCGACCAGACGGGTCCACTCGGCCGAGGACTTCGGGCCGAGCGAGTCGGTGACGGTGACGGACACCGCCGGCGGCCGGTGGCCCGCGAGGCTCTCCGGGAGCGGCATCGCCGCGGACAACGGCGCTGGGATTGGCACTGGCACTGGCACTGTGGCGAACACGTCCCCGACGCTAGGCACCGGATCTGTGTGCCGTCTGTGTTGCGCCTTCGGCGCTCGTGAGTGATAAGTGACGCTATAGCGCGACTAATCACTCACGACGAAAAGCATGTGAGCGCTGAGTCGCGCTACGCCTTTCGGTGCCGCTTCGCGGTAGCGGCACTCAGCACTCACGAGCCGGTTAGGGGTAGAGCTCGAAGGGGGGCGGGTTGTCGGTTTTTGCGATGCTGGTCCGCAGGGTGGCCAGCAGGTCGTCGGCGGTCAGCTCGGCAGGGTCGGGGATCGTCGCGGCCAGTCCACGGCGTTCCAGCTCGGCGGCCAGGTCCTGTTGGTGGTCGTCGCCCGCCTCGCCGTAACGCTCCTTGCGCAGTGCCATCAGCGGGTAACGGCCGCCGTCCAGCACTGCCATCGCGGAACCGGTGCCGGCGTGCGCGATCACGAAGTCGGCCTCGGCCAGCGCGGCGTTCAGCTCGGCCGCCGGCAGGAACGGCCTCGGCGTGATGTCCAGACCGTCCACCTGCGTGCACCCGGTCTGCCAGAGCACCTGCACCGGGCGCTCGGTGGCCTTGCTCAGCGGACCGTCCTCGCCCAGCAGCGCCACCAGCGGTTCGATCAGCCTGCGGAACGGGAACTCGGCGGCGGTACCGACCGTGACCACCACCCGCACCACCTCGCCGAGCTCGTGGGCGCGCTGCTCCGGCTGGTAGACGTCGAAGCTGCTGCCCCCGTAGTGCCAGCCGGGGTCGCTCCAGTGCGGGTACTGGGTGTGGGTGTGCACCCCGGGCACCTTGCGCAGCAACCGGCCGGTCGAGGAGGCGCCGGTGACCCGCGCCGCACTCTCGATGTAGTGGCACTCGACGCCCCGCGCGGCCAGGTAGGGTAGGTAGGCCAGCGCGATGCCGGAGCCGGTTGACACCGCCCGGGTGATCTTGCGTTCCCGGTGCAGCTGGATTGCGTGCGGCATGCTCTTGAGCACCCCGGGCACCGAGTGGAAGCCGATGTAGGGCACATAGCAGACATCACGCCCGGCCAGCAGCGAGGTGCTCTGCTCGTTGGCGTGGGTGACCCAGACCGAGTCCGGGTCGGGCGGGATGCGCCGGGACAGTCCGTCCAGCTGGGCCAGGTGACCACCGGTGGTGGCGACGTACAGCGTGGTCACGCGTTCTTCAATCGGTTGTGGAACGGCTGGTTGTGGAACAGGCTCATCGAGCGCCGTTCTCCCGCAGCATGGACGGCACGGTACGGACCAGGATGGACAGGTCGCCGAGCAGGTTGCGGGTGCGCACGTAGGTCAGGTCCAGGTGCAGCATCTCCAGCGTGCCCATGGTGGAGCGGCCCGACACCTGCCACAACCCGGTCAACCCCGGGCGCACCGAGAACCGCGGCTGGAACTCCGAGGGGAACATCCGCGCTTCCCACTCAAGGCACGGGCGCGGCCCGACCAGCGACATGTCCCCGAACAGCACGTTGAGCAGCTGCGGCAGCTCATCAAGGCTGGTCTTGCGCAGGAACGCCCCGATCGGGGTGACCCGGGGGTCGCTGTCGAGCTTGTAGGAGCCGTCCACCGAGGTGTCCTCACCGCGCAGCTCGGCGGCGATCAGCTCACGCAGCATCTCATCGCCTACACCGGTACGCATGGTGCGGAACTTGTACATGGTGAACGACCGGCCACCGAAGCCCACCCGCTGCTGCTGGAACAGCGCCGGGCCGACACTGGTCCACCGGATCACCAGGCCGATGACGATCAGCGGGATCGACAGGACGAGCAAGCCTAAGCCGGCCACCGTCAGGTCGACAGCGCGTCGAGCGACCGACTCCCACGTAGCTGCCACTGGCAGTGCAGAGTCAAGTCCGACGTCGGGCATCGATCCCTCCAACGGTGATCGCCAGCAACGTAAAAATCAGATCCCCGGTGCCGCGCAGCTGAAGATGTGGGTCAATAAGAGTTAGAACGAGCAAGAACAGCCAAACGATTTCCAAACTTGAGGCACAAGCTCCGAAGGCACCCGGATGGCGGATAGCCGGCCTTACTGTCTGTAACACCCTCCGTGACAACCAGAGGAACGACGCGAGCAGCGGGATACCTCCGACCCACAGGAAGTACAGGACGCCCGACTCCAGGTAGATGACCTCGCGCCAGCGTTCCTGGGCCGTCACCTCCCAGTTCGGTGAGACGCCGATGAACGCCGTCACCCAGTCGAAGTGCGGCAGATACATGTAGCGCAGATTGTCGAACCGCCCCAGCCAGCTCTCCGGGACCGGGACGCCGTACTCGCCGACGCCCTCCAGCCGCCCGAGGAACGCCGGTGCGCCGACCACGAGCGCCACACCGGCCAGCGGCGCGAACCGGGTGGCCTGGCGGCGCAGGTCCGGGAAGCGCCAGGCGAGCAGCGCGAGGCCGACCAGCGCGGCGATCCAGGTGGAGAACTGGCCGGCGGCCAACACCCCGGTACCCAGGACCAACGCCAGGGTCAGACGCTCGCGTCGGCCCAGCAGGCCCCTGGCGCCGCAGCACAGCACCAGGATGAGGCTGATGATGATGACGTCGCCGGCGGCGATCGGCGAGCCGAGGGTGGCGCTGCCGCGCTCGGCCAGCTCCGTGTCGGTTGCGCCACCGGAGCCGCCGGGGCCGCTGTCCCAGTAGGTCTGCAGCAGGTTCAGCACCGGGCCGAACTTCAGCGTCTGCAGCACCGCGATGAGGGCCACCGCCGCGCCGGGCCAGACGATGAACCGGATCAGCCGCATCGTCTCGCGCTCGGTGCGCACCGTGTAGCGGACCAGGAAGTAGAGGCCCACCAGCTTGACCATCGGCAGGATCGAGGCGTACTCCGCGCCGGTCGGCAGTTGCCCCCGCAACGTCAGTGAGGCCAGCGGCCACACCGTCGCCATCACAAGGAACACCGCCAGCGGCGCGTCCACCGAGGGCAGGAAATGTGGCCGGATGTCGTCACCGCGCAGGTAGCGCAGGAACACACCGAGGACCGCGCCGGCCATCACCACCGCGAGCAGGCCCTCGTTCGGCCGTACCAGCGGCAGCAGGGTGTCCCGGTCGATGCCGGCGATGATCGGCAGCGTGACCAGGTAGGCATAGGTCGCGAAGATCGGGTAGAGCGCCGAGGTGAC
>DASYBQ010000113.1:0-9604 GCA_036500625.1 Pseudonocardia sp.
GGTTCACGAGGATCATTCCCCAGAATTCTTTCACCGCGCGAACCATTCCGCGCTTCACGGTGTCGTCGCCGTCATTCCACATCTGGGCTACTATCTGCCCTGTGGGCGCGTAGTCGAAACGGGATTGGGTCTTCCCGGAAATAGATGAGCACGTTCGCGAACGCCCCAGGTCACGTGGCAGCGTGGGTAGCGAGCGCATGGCGGAGGGCGAGGTAGCTCTGCTCGATGGTGCCGGGGATCGTGGGCACGACCACTGCGGTGGTGCGGGCGGCGATCGCGGCGGTGAGGTCGTCGTACATCTGGGCGAGGAGGGTGTCGCCTCCGTGGTGATGCACGTGCTCGGTGACGTAGCGATGCCACAGATGGGAGTCGTCGTGGGGGTCGTTGGTGCCGCGTTGGGCGAAGCGGCGCAGCGCGGCCTGTTTGGTGTCCATCAGGACGATCTCGGCGAACGCCGCTCCAGCTCGCACGGTCATGGTCGCGGCGCGTTCGATCTCCTCAACGCGGCCCAGGTACTGCGGCATGATCACGTCGCGGCCACCCCGAAGATGCGTCTCGGCCATGCCCAACGCGAGAGGGCGCACAATGTGTCCCGTCTCGGCGAATCGGTCCCGCCAGCCCCCGATCATGCTCCGCAGCTGGTCGACATCCAGGTTCAACGTGCCGGGATGATCGTCCGCGTACCGCTGGGCGAGCGTGGACTTGCCGATTCCGGGAGGTCCGTTGAGCAGGATGAATCGCGCCATCGTCGCATGCTAGGACACCACCCCGGTGCGGCTCGTTAGTCGTCTGGTTCTGCTGCGTCGGGATCACGTAGTGCGCGCAGTCCGGCACGACCGGGTGGGATGAACGAGTATTGCCGCGCACGTTGATGTGCTTGCGGACATTCGCCGAGAGGTGGGCGACGTCGGCATCGAGGACGGGGGTAGCCCTTGGCAAGGGCGACGCTCGGTGTAGCGCTTCACCCACGACGGGTCGGCCACTTCCAGCTGGACCGCGAGGTCGTCCAGCACCGCCGTCGACACGTCCAGAGCGTCGAGCAAGAACGTGCCAGCTGCCCGCACACGCAACCAGCTGAAGAGCAAAGCCCAACCGACCCGAGCCCGGCTACCGACGTAACCCTTCGTTCCTCGGACGCTCCACTAACTAAAGGGTAAGCATTGGTCCAGCGGGCCGAACTCGACGGGCGACCATAGCACCCACACGCGCACCATCACATTCCGTGAGCCCGTCAGATATGCCCGGGCGAGTGGTGACTCGCCGCCGGGCGAGGTGTAGTTACAGGGGGTGGAAGAAATTGGCGTCCTCGGCCTCGTTGTCGGGCTCTGGATCGCGCTGTCCGCGCCCAAGCGGGCGACTGGCATCCAGGATCGGCTCGCGACGGCCCTGGCCTGGACATTAGTGGCGTTGGCTGTCTTGCTGGCGCTGACCGCGACGCTTGAGCTGCCCTCGGACACCACCGGGGCGGAGCCCTCCGCCCGCAACGGATCAGGCCTGGCTCAGCAGGGTTCGGACGCGGCGCCGGCCGTGGTGTGGTCCAACTCGGCGGTGCCGGCCTCCTCGGGACGCAACCAGTAACACCTCCGGTCGCCACAAACGATGACCGGTGGCCGCCCATTTAAGTGCACCTATCGGGGCATTGTTGATCATTTTTGTCATCCGCCGGCCGTGCTCGGCACCGCCGGTGCGGACGCCGCCGACCCCCGGCCGCGGTGCCCGGGCCTCGACTCGGCCCCTGGCCCGATTCGCGCGATCGAATGCACTGTGGTTGGGTCCGGCCGATCGCCGGATCGAAGGACTGTGCATGAACGAATCTCACCGGGCCGCCCAAGATCGCCCCGCCGAAGTTCTTGAGCTACGTGCTCTCGCCGGCAGCGAACGGCCCGCCACCCCGACCCCGCGCGACGTGTCGGCCGTTCCCGAGGACTCGGTCATCGAGGTCACGCTGGTGCTGCGGCGCCGGGGGGAGCCGCCATCGCCGGTCGGCACCCAGCCGATCAGCCCACGGGAGCTCGCCGACCGCTACGGCGCCGACCCCATCGACGTCACCCGGGTGACCGAGACACTGACCCGGCTAGGCACCCACGTTATCGGGGTGGACGCGGCGGCGCGGCTGATCCGTATCTCCGGAACGGTCGGACTGCTCAGCCGGGTGTTCGGCACCTCCCTCACCCAGCCCAGCGACGCCGGAGCTGACACCGTGGCAACCCAGCGCCGGCGCACCGGTGGGCTGAGCGTGCCGAGGGAACTGGACGGCGTGGTCACCGCGGTGCTCGGCCTGGACAACCGACCGCAGGCCAGAACCCGATTCCGCACGGTGGACCCCTCAGCGGTGAGCGTCAGCTACACCCCGCTCGACCTCGCCCGGATCTACCAGTTCCCCGAGGGTGTGGACGGGACCGGCCAGCGGATCGCCATCATCGAGCTCGGGGGCGGTTTCGCCACCGATGACCTCAACGCCTACTTCGGTGGCCTCGGCCTCACCCTGCCCAAGGTCGATGCGGTCGGAGTGGACGGCGCCCAGAACTCGCCGGGTACCGACCAGAACACCGACGGTGAGGTCATGCTCGACATCGAGGTGGCCGGCGCCCTCGCGCCGGGCGCGGGTGTCGTCGTCTACTTCGCGCCCAACACCGACGCGGGCTTCCTGGACGCGATCAGCCGTGCCGCGCACGCCACCCCGACGCCCGCCGCCATGAGCATCAGCTGGGGGGGCAGCGAGGACAGCTGGACCGGGCAGGCCCGGACGGCGATGGACCAGGCGCTCGCGGATTCCGCCGCACTGGGTGTCACGGTGACCGCTGCCGCCGGCGACAACGGCAGCTCGGACCAGGCCCCCGGCCAGTCCGGCGGCTCCGACGGCCAACCGCACGTGGACTTCCCCGCATCCAGCTCGCACGCCCTGGCCTGTGGTGGCACCCGGTTGGAGGCCGACACGAGCACCGGCGCGGTCACCAGCGAAACCGTGTGGAACAACGACCAGGGCGGCCATGCCACCGGCGGCGGCATCAGCCGGGTGTTCCCACGCCCCGACTGGCAGGCCTCCGCAGGCGTGCCCAGCACGGCGGGCGCCACCGGCCGAGGCGTGCCGGACGTCGCCGCCGTTGCCGATCCGCAGACCGGTTACCGGGTGCGGGTGGACGGCAGGGACGGTGTGATCGGCGGCACCAGTGCGGTAGCCCCGCTCTGGGCCGGTCTGGTAGCCCGGTTGGTACAGGCGACCGGTCGCAAGCTGGGCCCACTGCAGCCGGCGCTCTATGCGTCGGTGTCGGCCGGCCAGACCGCGCCAGGTTTCCGCGACATCACGGTCGGCAACAACGGCGCGTACCCGGCCGGGCCGGGTTGGGATCCGTGCACCGGCCTCGGGGTGCCCAACGGCGCCGAACTGCTCACCCGACTGCGGCAGGGGCAACCGCCAGCCGGTTGAGCAACGATCGGACGCCAACTTCGCTCAGCCGGCCCATGAACCTCCCGGTTGTCGCGACAAAGATAGATAGCACGTCGATGTGGTTCGGCTGTCGTGCTATTCAGGAGGTTCTACCCATGGTGAAGCTGCCCCTCAGCCGCTCACGCCGGGTCAGCTCCCTGTCGGTTCCCGCGCAGCGCGGCGCGGCGGTTGAGCGGGGCATCCGGGAGAAACAGCCGGAAGACCAGACCCGGTCCGGCATTGGCGACGGGCGGCGCCAACCATTGCGTGCCACCCTGGATCTCCTTGGCGGCGAACCCACGCGACGCTGCGCCCACAACGTCATCCGGGAGGCGCTCAGAGGTTGGGGTTGCGGCGACACGCAGCTGGTCGAAGACGCCCAGCTGCTGGTGGATGCGGTGCTGGGCAGCATGCTGAGCCAGGTTCCGCCGCACGGTCGGCTCCGAATCGAGCTGACCTACCGGCCGGGACGGCTACGGGCCCGCCTCACCGTGCGCGGTGAGCTGACCGGCCCCGGGATGATCCGCCCAGTCAGCTCACGGCGCCAGAACCGACGCACGCTCGCTCTGCTCGACAACTTGACCGAGACGTGGAGTAGCCAGCCGAGAGTCGATGGGGAACAGCTGTGGTTCGTGCTCCGGTCGTCCGATGCCCGGTAGTGCGGGTCGGGTCACTGTGCCCGGGGTGGCGCCACGATCAGCGTCTGGCCGCCGCCGAGACCTTCGTGCGGTAGGTCACAGGGAGTCGGGGGCGGTCCGAGGCGCCGGACCGGACAGCACCGACGGGCGGGAGCGTTCCCGCAGGCCCAGCGTGGTCACCGAGCCGGCAACCACCACCAGGCCGAGCCACTGGCTCGCCGACAGCGAAGCGCCCAGTGCCCAGACGCCGATCACCGAGGCGGTGAGAGGGAACGCCAGCTCGGCAAGCGTAGCCCGGGACGCCGCCGTCATGCGCAGCCCTGGGTAGTACAGCGCCAAGCTGAGCAGACCCGGGATCAGCGCCAGCATCACGAGCACGCCGAACTGGTCGCCGGTGACCGCGATCCCGGTATTGCTCAGCACAACCACCGCCGACGCGGCGGGCAGACCCAGCGCGAACCGCAGCACCAGGACATCACGGCTGGCGATCTCGGTGCTGACCATGCGGCCGAGCACCGTGCCCATTGCCCACAACGCCGCCGCGGCGACCGAGGCGAGTGCCGCGAGCGCGGCGTCGAGCCGGACGTCGAACGGGTTGGCGAAAGCCATCAGCCACGCTCCGGCCAACGCGGGTACCGCGTAGAGCCAGTAGCCGCTGCGCAATCGCTCCCCCAGTAGCACGGTCGCCCCCAGGATCACAATGACCGGCTGGAGCTTCTGCAACACCAGCGGGGTGATCGGATCACCCAGCCGCAGTGACTCGGTGAACAGTACGGTGGCCAGCGCCGAGGAGCCCGCGCCGATCACCACCAGTGCAAACCGCTGCTGTGGCGGGGCCGCACGCAACGCACGCAACGCTGAAGGTAGCCAGGGCAGCAGCACCAACACGATGACCAGGTGCTCCCAGAAGACAATCGCCGAGGCGGACACCTGCCCGCTCAGCGGCCTGCGCAGCAGCCCGTCGGTGCCCCACAACGCGGCCGATATCGCGACCAGCCAGGTCCGGTCCTCGGTAGCTTTGGTCACGCCCAGATGGAACAACCGGGCCCGGCGATCCATGCCCAATTCGGCGGAACCCGTGACCCGGACATTCACCGGCACTGAACACTCCAGTAACGGGAGAAGGCTCGGCACGTCTACTCCGTACGCTTCCACACCGTGCGGCCGTTCGGCCCACTCGTCAATCTGTATCGGCGGCTGGTCGAGCATCCCGGGCCAATCCGCCCGAATTGCGCACCTGTGCCAGGACAACCCACCCGGCGGCGGACCTCGTCCTTGCCGGCCATGGGACAGCCGGCCGCACGCCGACCGCGGCCGGCCGCCTCGGTCAGCTCCGGTCGGCGGCGCGCTTTGCCACGGTCAGCCGGAGAACGAGGGCAGGTTCACCTTGGAGTCGGAACGGGCCGAGGCCACCTGTCCGTCGTCCGAGGTGGGAGTGCTTCCGTTCTTGCTGGTGGCGGGCGTCGCCTCGGTCTTTCGCGGCCGGTGTGCCGCCTCGTGCGCCTCAAGCACCGACGCCGGGATCCGGCCCCGCTCGGAGACCTCGTGTCCGGCGCCTCGGGCCCATTCACGGATGGCCTGGGCGTGTTCCCGGTCCGCGGTGTCCGGCGCCGCCTTGGCCCGGGCACGCCCGGCGCCGCGTTCGCCCCGGGAGCGGCGGGCAGCCGCGATGAACTCCGCGAAGATTTCCCGCAGCCGGGTGGCGTTGCTGCCGCGGAGATCGATCTCGTAGGCCACCCCGTCCAGCGCGAAACCTACCGTGGCAACGTCGCTGCCCGGAGCCCCATCGAGATCGTCCACCATTTCCACGACGACCTTCTGCGCCATCAGAACCGCCTCCACCGAATAAGCACACCGGATTAGGGCCCGAAACAGTTTCCCCGGACCGACACCGAAAATACCTCAGCCCTTAGCGAGCCCGGCGACCGACGCGCTGTGCACGCCCTGAGCTCGCCGTGACCGGTGCCTCAGCGACCCGGTCCACCCGGCCGGTGACGAGGCGGTCTGCGCCGCACACGAAGGAGCCCAGGATCTGGGCGCCTCATTTCTGGATGCGGAGACCTCCTCGTGGTCAGCGCACGCTCTGGCCGTATCCCCGCAGGACCTGGGCCACCTCGTCGATCTCGGCGGCAGGCAACAGGTTGGGTTCTCCCAGTAGCCGGGCCTGGTGGTAGAGCCGGCAGACCCATTCCAGGTAGATTCCCCGGTCGTAGGCCTTGGCCAAGGTCGCGCCGTAGGTCGTGGCGCCGTGGTTCTGCAACAACACGCCGAACCGTCCCGCCATCGCCCGCACGCTGTTCTCCGCCAGCTCCGCGCTGCCGAACCTGGCGTACGGCGCGACCCGCACCGGACCGCCGAGCAGCGCGATCATGTAGTGCACCGGTGGCACCTCGGTCAGCAGCACCGACAGCGCCGTGCAGTACAGCGGGTGGGTGTGCACCACGGCGCGGGCGTCGGTGTGCTGGTAGACGGCGGTGTGCATAGGCACCTCCGAGGACGGCTCCAGCCCGTCCGACACCTTGGCGCCGTCGAGGTCGATCACGCAGACCAGCTCCGGGGTGAGCTGGTCATAGGGCACCCCGCTGGGAGTGATCGCTATGTGGTCGCCCGAGCGGACGCTCAGGTTCCCTGATGTGCCAACGGTCAGGTCGTCGGCTTGCATTCGCAGGCAGTACTCCACGACCTGGGCGCGCTCGTCGCGTAACAACATGTCCGCCAGTTTCCTCTCCACGCGGGGCGACGCTGCCTCACAAACGCGGAGAGCGTCTGACGTTGGTTTTGCACCGGTTGGACCACCTACCCCGATCGGGCCGGGGCACTCGTCGCGGCCCGACCGGGTCCGGCCTACGCCGTCACCAGGGGGCGAGCATGGTGTGCATCTCGGCGATCTCGCGCTGTTGAGCGGTCATGATGCGCTGCGCGAGACCACGGGCATCGGGACTCTGGCCACCGTTGCGCTCGGTCTTAGCCATGCTGACCGCGCCTTCATGATGATTGATCATCATCTGCAGGAACATCTTGTCGAACGCCGCGCCGTTGGTCTGGCCGAGCTGTTGCATCTGCTGTTCGGACATCATCCCGGCCATGTCGGCGTGGCCCGTGCCGTTCATCGCACCCGTGCCGGGTGCCTGGGTGGCCGGGACGGGCGCGTTCCAGGAGCGCAGCAGACCGCTCAGCTGGTCGATCTCCGGCCGCTGAGCGGATTTGATGCGGCCCGCGAGGTTCTTGACCTGCGGTGAGCTCGCATGGTCAGCGGCGAGCTTGGACATTGCGACCGCCTGTATGTGGTGCGGAACCATCTCGGTAGCGAAGGTGATGTCGGCCTGATTGTGGGTGTTCGCGGGGACGCCTGCGGCCGACGGCGTCGCGTCGGTGGGCGTGGGACCCGATGCTGAGCCGCAGCCGGCAAGCGCGGCCGCGGCGGTCACGGCGGCCAGTGCGGTCGCGATGGTGCGAGTAATCATTGGTGGTTGTTTCCTCTGTGTCACTGAGCTCTGGTGTTGGTCGACGACTGGAGAACCAGTCGTCGATCAGCACCGCCAGACGCACAGCCCTACGAGACGCGCGCTGGCCGAGGGAGGCGCACGCGCCGACACCGACACCGAGGCCGCCGCTGTGGCCGGGCGGGGCGCCGAGGCCGCCACGAACAGCGCCAGGACCAGCGCAACGAGCAGGGTGCTCGCGGCGCCGAGAACCGCCATGCACAGGTGCCCCGACATGGCGCCGCAGCCCTCCGGCGGGGCGTCCGGCATCGCGGAGCTCTGGGCCGAGGGAGCGTGACGGTGCGCGACGACGCGCGGTCCGCTCGGGAAGTCAGATCTCGCGGCATGCGTCGGGTCCGCGTGGTTGACCTCCGCCGCCACGGTCGACGACATCGTCTCCGGGCAGGTCAACAGGACGTGATGCATGGCGATGATCCCAGCGGCGACCGCGAGGATCAGCAGCCACTGACCTCGCCGATCGGCTCGGCTCACCACCTGCCCGAGGGTAGCCCGATCCCAGTCGCCGAGGTAGCGGCGAGTCGGCCGACCCTCGGCGGGCTGATTTCTGACCTGCTTAGGATCGATGTCGCTCCTTCCCGTGGTGCGTACCACGCTCGGCACTGTCCCTCTCGGTGGTGACCCCTCGGCGCGCGGCCGCCCGGATGCACCGGAGGACCGATCCGCCGACGACCAGGCAGCGGCACACCAGCCGAAGCAGGTTGCGCAGGCCCTCCCACACCCAGCTCTACAGCGGTCGAGTCGCGGGTTCTGGGGGCCGCCGCTGCGCGCCCCGATCCCCCAATGCCCCTACTCGCTCGAACCCCTATCGGGCGACCGGGGTGATGCAGAACCCGGCACATTCCCCGATGTGGGTGTGCCTGATGAGGCCATAGTTTCTTCTGCGACAACTTCTGTTCCGGCGTCTGTCGAACCGACCTCGGACACACGATGTGGAGGACTTACCGATCATGGCCATCTCGCTGCTGGACTGGATCTCAAACCTTTTGCGCGAACCGGGCGCCCGCGAGGACTTTCAGCGCGATCCTGACCGCTACGCCGAACAGCACGGCTTCGCCGACCTTTCCCATGCCGATGTGCACGACGCCCTGTCCCTGATCGTGGACGACGACCACTACGCGCACGGGCAGCACTACCCGCTGCCGCGCCACCACGACAGCGGCCAGCACGAGAACGGCGCGCATTACCTGCGCGGCTACATCCGGGACAACCACGAGTCCTTCGATCGGCACGACACCGATGTGGACAACTCGGTGCACCAGGACATCGACACCGGCGGGCGGGACCGCGACGGCTGGGATCACGACGGCTGGGACCGCGACAACCACGACCGCGACAACCACGACCGCGACAACCACGACGGCTGGAACCACGACCGGGGCTGGGAGGACGACCGCGGCGGATGGAACCACGGCCATGAGCGCGGCGGCGACTTCCAGCAGGTGATCGACAACGACCCGGTGGTGGCCTCGGGCGACCACTCGGTCGCCGCTCGGGACGACATCCGGGACGCGTCGGTCAGCACGGGCGACGGCAACGCGGAAGGTCACAACGACCACGCGCTGAGCAGTGACGACAATTCCACCGCGTTCGGCGCGGGTGACGCGACCGACGCAAACGTCTCCCATTTCCAGGGTGGGCACGGCGGTTCGCTGTCGCTGGGCGGCAGCTCCTACGGTCACAGCACCGACAGCGACACCCACACCTCGGTGCACAACTCCGGCTCCGGCTCCACCGCGGTGAACGTGGCGGGCGACCACGGCTACGCCGACCAGTACGCAGACCAGCGGGATACCGATCACAGCACGCGCAGCAACTACGAGGACCACTCGGTCAGCGACCACCACGACAGCGTCGGCTCGCACAACGACAGCGGCTACCAGGACAGCCACGACTACGACGTACACCACGGCTGATCCGCGACAGACACACCACCGGCCCCGCACCTTCGCTCGACCAGGTGTGGGGCCGGCCGCTGTCGGAAAAATCTTCCCGGGGCTGTCGAGATCGAAGGCGGTGTTCCGACCTCTGCTGCGAGG
>DASYBQ010000114.1:0-2025 GCA_036500625.1 Pseudonocardia sp.
CGCCACGGCGCTGTCGAGAGACCCCGGGGTCCTCGCGGCCAGCGTCGTCCGCTTCACGCTCGACGAACTCGGTACCCGCACCGGGGTAGCGATGTTCGTGCACGGCCGCAGACAACAAGTCCCCTACGTGTCGGACTGCCGGGCCCTCTACGCGAACGGCCGCAAGATATAGGCGATCCGGTGCTCAAATCCAGGTGACTTGGCCCCTGTCTCCTCACTTCGACCCCGAGAGACAGAGGCCGCCCAGAGCGCGAACCCGCCGACGGTCCCGGCAGGCCGGGCGGCGGATTCGCCTCGCCGCCGTTCCCCTCAGCCCCCGGAGGAACGGCACGGAGTGGAATCCCGGCCGTTATGTGGATTCCGGCCGGGATTCCACTCTCCCCCAAGACCCACCCCGACCGCCAGGAGTATTCCCGTGCCCGAACCGGGCCCGACCAGCTGCCGACCCGTCGACGTGATGCCACGGGAGGAGTTGTCGACCCGCGCCAGCAAAGACCCGGCGGCCCGCCACCCGCACTCCGCCGGTGAGACACCCGCGGCGCCGTCGAACTGGTCGACACCGACAAGGACGCGATCGAGCTGGCGAAGAGACTTCGACCCGATGTGCTGTCCCTTACGAGACGGGTGTCACCGACCGGGAGCTGGACGTGGTCCGGCTGTTGGCCGAGGGCACCTCGGGCCGGGAGATCGCGCGGCGCCCGCACCTGTCGCCCGGAACTGTGCGCAACTGCCTCGGCCACGTGATGACCCGATGGGACGCCCGTACCGGGTGGACGTGGTACGCATCGGCGTGGAACCCGGACGGCTCGGGGCTCATCCCTGACCAGGACGGCGGGCCCCCGGGTGCGATCATTCAAACCAGGGCAGGCGGTTGCCGAGGTTGGAGGGTTGCATGCGGATCACCATGGCCCAGGTCGATGTGCGGCTGGGTGACATCGACGCGAACGTGGAGCGGGCCGAACAGGTCATCGCCGAGGCGGTCGCCCAGGGCAGCGACCTGATCGTGTTCCCCGAGCTGCACATCAGCGGCTACTCGATCGGCGAGGTGGACGAGGACCTCTCCATCGCCCCCGACGACGACCGGCTGATCAAGCTGTCCCGCTCGGCGGGGCGGGCCGGTGTGCTGCTCAACTTCGTCGAAGCCGGGCACGGCGTGCACACGTACAACAGCTCCGGCTACTACGTGAACGGCGAGCTGGTGCACCTGCACCGCAAGCTCTACCTGCCGACCTACCGCACCTACGAGGAACGCAAGCACTTCACCCCCGGCCCCTCGCTGCGCGCGTTCGACACCGAGTACGGTCGGATGGCCACGCTGATCTGCAACGACGCCTGGCAGCCGCAGCTGGCGTTCATCGCCACCCAGGACGGCGCCCGGGTGCTGCTGGTGCCCACCGCCAGCGCGCAGTCCAACTTCCCGCGCCGCTACGACTCGGCCGGCTACTGGCACGGCATCACCCGGTTCTACGGCCGGATGTACGAGCTGTACGTGGTGTTCGTCAACCGGGTGGGTTCCGAAGGCGGGCTGCGGTTCTGGGGCGGCTCACACATCATCGACCCGTGGGGTGACATCGTCGCCGAGGCGCCGCTGGTCGCCGAGCACGTGTCCACCGCCGAGGTCGACCTCGGTGAGGTGCGCCGCCGGCGCCGGGAGATCCCGCTGGTCAAGGAGGCACGGCTTGGCCTGATCCAGCGGGAGGTGTCCCGCCTGGTGGAAGAGGGCGGGGATTTGTGAGCCGACTAACCAAACTATATTGGTATTAATTCAGCGCGCTGATCTGCGCTGAACCGATGCGGTGCGCGAATTGTCCGGGCTCGGTTCTACAGTGTGCCGCATGAGACCGGGGCACGCTTCACCGCCGACGCGCGGCCGTGCCCGGGCGGCCCGAGGGCTGGTCGCCTCGGCGGTCTGCCTGCTGCTGTCGTTCACCGGCCACGTACAGGCCGGCGGCGACTGCCCCGACCTTGGGCTACTGCTGGTGCTGGGCCTGTTGCTCACCGGGCTGCTCGTCACGCTGGCCGACC
>DASYBQ010000115.1:0-13025 GCA_036500625.1 Pseudonocardia sp.
CCGCGACCACTGGCTGTGTGCGGTCGGTTGGTTGTGGGCGGTCGGTTGTGTGTTGTCGGCGGGGGCCCGGTGAGCGCGGGAGTTCGCGCGCCCACCGGGCCCCGCTGCGCTGTTGACCTGTGCTCGGCCGGCCGCGTGATCGGCTGTTGGTCAGGCGGCTGCCGGGTGAAGGCTCAGGAGCTGGGCTTGTTCGCGGCGGCAGGCGCGGGAGCCACGCTGGCGCAGGCGGCTCGGGCGCTGCTCCAGGCCTGCGGGTCCACTCCGGGGGGCGGTTGTGAGGGATCGCGGTGCGGGTGCGCCCCGGCCGGTGCCGCCGCGCCGCTGGCCGGTGCGGCCGCACCGCCGGGCGGTGTGCCGGCGCCCCGTTTCGGCAGCGTCACGCCGTGCTGGGAAAGACACTGGGAGTAGGCCTGCATCTGTTGCCTTCTCGCGCCGTGCCCGGCCGCGCCGCCGGTGGCACCGGACGGGGCCGCGCCGCCGGTGCCGCACGCCGCGACGCCGAGCAGGCTCAGCGCGGCGGCGCCGGCCACGACCCAGCGCACTGGCCGGCCGGGTCGGCCGATGTGGGTAGGAGTAGTCATCGGGGTTGTCTCCTTGGCTGCCGAGGTCACTCGCCTCGGCTCGGCGCTGAACCTGGTCCCCGGTGCTGTGTACCCGCTGTGCACCCGGTGTGAGAAGCCGACACCGGCCGTGGGTTCTCTCAGGAGACAACCGGGGGACACCGGAGGGGAGCGACCGGAGACGCGGAAACGGCGGGTGGTGCTACCTCTCCAGTAGCACCACCCGCCGTTCCCGGTAATCGCTCGCGGGAGGCGAGGCATTCGGTTCGGACGCGCCGGCGGTTCAGACCCGCCGGGCGTTGTGGAACGGGAAGCGGGACATGTCGGAGACCTTCACCGGCTGGCCGGGCTCGGAGGCGTGCAGAATCTTGCCGTTGCCGAGGTACATGCCGACGTGGCTGACCGGGCTGTAGAAGAACACCAGGTCACCGGGCCTGAGCTCGCTCTTGGAGACCGGGGTGCCGAACTGCGACTGCGCGGCGGAGGTGCGCGGCAGGCTGACCCCGAGCTGCTTGTAGGCCCACTGCATCAGGCCGGAGCAGTCGAAGGCGCTTGGACCGGTGGCGCCCCACACGTAGGGCTTGCCGAGCTTGCTGGCGGCCTGCTTGACGGCACCCGCCGCGCTCAGGTTGGCGGCCATCCCGGACACCGGGACACCGCCCAGCATCGACGGGAGCGACAGCGCGCTGCCGACCGCCTGCCCGACACCGTCCACGGCGGACTTCACCACACCGGCCACCGACTGGGCGGGCTGGCCGGACGAGGCGGCGACCCCAGACGGCGCGGACGCCGCCTTGCCCATGTCCACCGCGCGGGACAGCGCGGCGATCTGGCGGGCGTCGGACTGGTGCAGGTCGTCGGCGGTCACCGTGCCGGCCGGGGCTCCGACGGAACTCGCGGAGCGGGGTGCGCCAGCGACGGACGGAGCCAGCGGCGTCGCGGCGGCGGGTGCCGGTGCCCGGGTGGGCAGCGCGGCGGCCTGCGCGGCCGGCTCGACGATCTTGGCGAAGGACTGGGTGTCGCTGAAGCCGGGCAGCGTCGGCGCGTGAATCGCGGGGAACGAACCGGTCATGCTCGCGGCGGCGGTGCCGGCACCGATCGCGGCGGCGGCCGCGACGGTGAATGCGGAACGCTGCGAGGGCAGCGTGACCGCTGCGTCCGGGCCGGCGGTTACTCGAGCCAGGATCTCACTGACCGGCCGCATTCCGCCACTGGACAGCCCATGGCGCGCGCGGTGTGCACTCATGCTTGAACTCCACGTCCGCGTGGCGTTCGAACCTCGTAGGTGCGCTGAGGCGCCACGCCCCCGCCCTGAAATGCTGACGGGGCACCCGGGGGAGTGTCGGTTGGCGGGGGAGACGAACCGACCAGGTGCACCAGGCGGCGGAACGCCGACCAGCCGAGAATGACCGTAACCAATCCGTGACCGCGATGTATGTATCGGGATCGCCTTTGGCCGGTGAGCGTCACGTTGTCGTCGGTGAACGGCCGAATTCACCTTGAACTATCGCTCCGATAACCTTCGGGCGCGTCGGACCAGCGGAGGAGCGGGCACATCGTGAAGGTGGGCGGACCGGACGAACAGGGTTGGCGTAACACCCCCGGTGGGGGCGCCGACGATCGCGCTCGTCGCCTCGACAATCCCAACCGGCCCCAGTGGTCGACACCCGACGGCCCGGACCGCGCCCAGCGGTCGGCGCCCGACAACCCGGACCGGGCGCGGCAGCCGCAGTCCGACGAACAGACCCGTCGGCTCGGTCCCCCGGTGCCTGGCGGCGCCGCGCCACCCGAGCAGAGCCTGCGCGACGTGCTCGCCCGCCGGGCATTGACCTACTCCGAGGTCAACGGGATCGGCGTGCAGCTGACCGAGGCGTTGGCAAGGGGCCACGCGCAAGGAGCACCGCACGGCAACATCTCACCGAGCGTTGTGCTGCTTGGCGCGGATGGTCGGGCTCGGCTGGCCGGCGCGGGGTCGCGCGGGCCGCAGGACGCGTACGTGTCCCCCGAGCAGGTACGAGGGCAGCCGGTCGGACCGCCGGCCGATGTCTACGCGCTGGGGTTGGTGCTGCTGGAGGCGCTGACCGGCCGGCAGGTGTACCCGGGCAGTGGCCAGGAGGCCGCACGGGCCCGACTGGTCAACCCGCCGATGGTGCCCAACGATGTGCCCGGCCCGCTGGCACGTGCGCTGCTGGCGATGACCGAGGCGCAGCCGGAGGCCCGGCCCACCGCGGAGCGGGCCGCCGTGTTGCTGTCCGGGGCTCCGGACGGCAACGCCGCCGTCCCGGTCGAGGAGCCCGCCGGCATGAGCTCCGCCCGGCGCGCCGCGATGATCGGGCTGCCGATCCTGGTGCTGCTGATACTGCTCGCGGTGGCCCTGCTCAGTGGCGGGAAATCCGACTCCACGGACGCGAGTGGCACCTCGGCCAGCTCGACCGCTACCGCCACCCGTACTCCCGCCGAGCCCGCCAACTCCGATACGACGACCAGCGAGCCGACCAGGACCAACGGGAGGACCACCGCGCAACGCCCGACGGTGCCCAGCTTCTCCATGCCCTCGATGCCGTCCCTGCCTTCCATGCCGAAGCTGCCGGACCACCCGCAGGTGCCCGACTCGGTGACCGAGAAGGTCAAGAGTGCCTGGCAGGAGCTGAAGAGCTGGTTGTCCAGCCTTTTCTGAGATCGGGGATGGGCCGGATGGGGCTACAGCGGGCAGTGACAATTAGTCCGTCTGCCGATTACGCACCGTGACCTAGTACAAAGAAGCGGCCCCAATCGAGCGACTGTGGGCGACCGGCCGAGTGACGCTGGAGGCTGTCCTTGACCGCTTTTGTCCGTAACCTGGTCGACACCTACAGCTCCCGGCCGCGTAGCTCCGGCTGCCCGGTCACCGGTCACGGCGCCGTGCAGACCGTGGACGCCACGGTCAGCTTCGGGCCGGTCGCCCGCGATGTACCCAGCCCGAGGCACAGCCCGGTGCCCTCCGAGCCGTCGCCGTCCGTCCGGCCGGCCAACGACCCGCCGGCGGTGAGCCTGCCGGACGCGGTCGAGTTCCTCGAGCAGTTCTACCGCGAGGTGGGCGCGGCGGTGCCCTTCGAACAACGGCTCGGCCAGGTGCGCGACGAGATCGCCGCGACCGGCACCTACCGGCACAGCAGGGCGGAGCTCACCTTCGGCGCCCGGGTGGCCTGGCGCAACTCCGCGCGCTGCATCGGCCGGCTCTACTGGCAGAGCCTGCGCATCCGGGACCGCCGGCACCTCGGCTCGCCGGCCGAGGTGGCCGCCGAGTGCGCCTGGCACCTGCGCGACGCCACCCGCGACGGCCAGATCCGCTCCACGCTCACCGTGTTCGCGCCGGATCGCCCCGGCCGGCCAGGGCCCCGGATCCACAACGAACAGCTGATCCGCTACGCCGGTTACCCGGATCCCGACCAGGGCGAGTCGGGCGAGCACGACCCGGTGCTCGGCGACCCGCGCAACGTCGCGTTCACCAACCTGGCACGGGCGATGGGCTGGGAGGCCGACGGCGGGCCCGGCCGGTTCGACGTGCTGCCGCTGGTCGTCACCGGCGCGGGCCACCGCGCGGCCACCGACCTGTTCGACCTGCCGCGCGACGCGGTGCTCGAGGTCGACCTGAGCCACCCGGAGTACCCGTGGTTCGCCGACCTGCGGCTGCGCTGGCACGCGGTGCCGGCGATCAGCAACATGCCGCTGGTCATCGGCGGCATCACCTACCCGGCCGCCCCGTTCAACGGCTGGTACCTCAACACCGAGGTCGGCGCGCGCAACCTGGCCGACGTCGGCCGCTACAACCTGATCCCGCAAATCGCCGAACAGCTCGGCCTTGACACCTCCTCGACGCGCACGATGTGGCGGGACCGCGCACTGGTGGAGCTGGTGCACGCGGTGCAGCACTCGTTCGACGAGGCCGGCGTGCGGATGGCCGACCACCACACCGAGTCGGACCGGTTCCTGGAGCACGTGGCCAGGGAGAAGGCGGCCGGGCGAAGCTGCCCCACCGAGTGGAGCTGGATCGTGCCGCCGATGTCCGGCGGGCTGACCTCGGTGTTCCACCGCCTTTACGACCAGCCCGACCCGGACCTGCGCCCCGCCTTCCTCCCCGCGAAATAATGCTCGGCGAGCCGTTCGGCCGGCTGACCTCGGTGCCGCGTGAGCAGCTGATCAGCTCTAGACCGGCTGATAGACCGAATCGATCGGAGCCCACAGCAGCCGTTCGGCCATCTCCTGCTTCAACACGGTGAGCTGCTGCTCCTGCTCGGCGGAGCGCGGGTCGGTGCGGGAAAGGGCAATGAACTCGTCGGTGACGAAACCCTCGTTCAGAATCACCGTGACGGCGCTGTCCCGGTAGCTGAACCGGAACACGTACCGTGCCAACGTGTTGCCCCGGTCGGTACGTTCCAGGCCGGGGTCCACCACGTAGCGGTGCTCGGTCACCGCGCGGGTCACCAGCTCGACCGCGTCGCGCGCGCCCGGCCCCCGGAATGCGGTGGTCAGCTGGATCTCCCGGCGTTCCGGCGGTGCCTCCGGACTGAGCAGCGGCAGCGCGCGAGCCATCGCGGTGTACCCGTGCGCCACGCCGCCAGGGAAGCAGGGCCCGTGGTAGCGCATCAGGTCCTCGATGCTGAACCGCAGCACGGTCCCGTGATCAACAACTTCGAGCACCGGCGACGCTGTCATGGCGCCACGCTAGCCGCCGCGCCGAGCCGCTGGCCCGGCGCCCGCCCGGTGTCCCGCATGATGGCGCCGTGGACGTCGACAACCGCACCGAGCCGCCGACCGCCGCCGATGAGCGCGCGACGCTGGTCGGCGTGCTGGACCGCCAACGGGACACGTTCGCCTGGAAATGCGGCGGACTTTCCGCGCCGCAACTGGCCGATCCGGCGGTGCCGCCTTCCGAGCTGTCGCTGCTCGTGCTGGCCCGGCACCTGGCCGAGGTGGAACGCAGCTGGTTCCAGCGTGTCATGCAGCGCGCGGACCAGCCGGCCATCTGGGAGCCGTCGTACCGCTCCGGGCCCGGCGCCGTTGCCGCACAACGGCCACGCCCGACCTGCTGCGCGAACGGCTCGACGGCAGCACCGGCGAGTAGCCACCGTCCCCGGGCAGCGCCGGCTCCGGGCCAGCTGGCTGGGTCAGGCGGTTCCGCCGAACCGGGGGCCACCCTCGTGCGACTCCGATCGCACTCGAGGTCAAGGCCTTCGTGGGCCTCCTGTCGATCCGACAGCCAAGCTCGGCTGAGCGGTTCCGCGGAACCGCGGTCAGCGGGCGCAGGCCGGGTTGCCGGTGCTGCTGGTGGCGGTGCCGACGGCCAGCGGGTCGAGGTCGCGGGGGTCGGGGGTGGGGGTCCAGCGGCCGTTGACCGGGGCGTAGGTCCAACGGGCGCCCTCGGTGACAAGGCGGCGCAGCGCGGTCAGCAGCCGGTCCACGTCCTCGGTGGTGCTGCCGAGACCGATGCTGGCCCGTAGTGCGTCCTCGCCGGCACCGCACAGCCGGCTCAACAGCGGGTGCGCGCAGAACTTGCCGTCGCGAAGGCCGATGCCGTGCTCGGCGGAAAGGTAGGCGGCCAGGTAACCGGCCGGCCGGTCGGCCAGCACGAAGCCGGCGACCGCGATCTGGTCCGGGCTGTCCGGCCAGATCCGGAGCACTCGGACGCCGGGCAGCGCGCGCAGGCCTTCGGCCAGCCGGGCCAGCAGGGTGCGCTCGTGCCGTAGGGCCGGGCCGTCCAGCACCGGGGCGAGGATCCGGCAGGCTTGCGCCAGCGCGGCCGCGCCGAGCAGGTTTGGCGTGCCGCCCTCGTGACGTTGCGGCGCCGGCGCCCAGACCTCGTCCCGCCCGCTGACCTCGCGGACCGCGCCGCCGCCGGCCAGGTGCGGCGGGGCGATGTCCAGCCAGTCGCGGCGCCCGACCAGCGCGCCGGCGCCGTAGGGGGCGTAGAGCTTGTGCCCGGACAGCGCGAGGTAGTCCACCCCGCTGGCGGCCAGGTCGATGCGGCGGTGCGGGGCGAGCTGCGCGGCGTCCAGCACCACCCTGGCGCCGGCGGCGTGCGCGATCCGCACCACCCGGTCCAGCGGCAGCACCTCACCGGTCACGTTCGACGCGCCGGTGACGGCCAGCAGGGCGGTGGGCGCCAGGGCCAGCGCGGCGCGCAGCTCGGCGAGGGTCTGCTCGACGGTGCCGGCGGCGCGCAGCGTGCGGTGGCCGCGGCCGCGCCAGGGCAGCAGGTTGGCGTGGTGCTCGATGTCCAGCGACAGCACCGTGCCGGGCACCGCGCGGGCCAGCAGGTTCAGCGCGTCGGTGGTGTTCCGGGTGAAGATCACCACGTCGTCGGCTCGTGCGCCGACGAACTCGCCGACCGTGTCGCGGGCCCGCTCCAGCAACCCGGTGCAGACCTGCGAGGCGTATCCGGCACCGCGGTGCACGCTGGAGTAGTAGGGCAGCACCCGCTCGACGTGCTCGGCGACCGAGGTCAATGCCGGCGCGCTCGCCGCGTAGTCCAGGTTGACGTAGCGGGTCGTGCCGCCGGTGACCAGCGGGACCCGCAGCTCACTGCCGGTGCAGGTGGGCAGCCGGGTGTCGGCCGGCTGCTCGGCGCCGGCGTTGCTCGGGCGGGGAAGGGACTGGACGAGCGTCATCACGGGCCTCCGTGTCACAGGGGACCCGCGGATACATCTGCGACGGGTCCGCGCTTGCCGGTGTGACTGTCACGCCGGCCTGGTCGTCACCCGGAGCACCCCGCCGCGGCGGAGGGTTGCCGGCCAGCGAGCCGGGGCTTGACGCTGGCGCTCTTGACCTGGCGGAAACGGTACGTGGCCCGACACGAGCCCGTCAACACCCCTCGGCGGGCACGGCGAGCACAGCGGGTGAGCGCGGATTGCCTCGGCCGAGGCATTGACCACTGCGCGCACACCGTTCTACGGTCCATGTGCAGCAAGTCACACTCAATTTCGCTGCCGGCCAGGCTCAGCGTGGCGTCTGGTCGGCCGGCTGGCTCCGGTCGGGCACAGCGTGGTGTCCGACCGGTTTCCCGGGCCGCCCGCAAGCCCGCGCCGGCGGGGCGGGGCCGTCTGACCCCGTCAGACCAGCGCGGCGGTGAGCGCGGTGCCCAGCTGTCTGCCCAGCTCATGAGGTGAGCTGGGTCCGGCGGGCCGGTACCACTTGTAGCACCAGTTGACCGCGCCGAGGCACATGTTCACGTACACCTTCGGTGTCATCGGCAGTTGTACTTCGGGGTGCTCGGCCAGATGTCGTTCCAGCGCGGCCACGAAGAGCCGCTCGAAGGCCCGGCGGCGGCGCAGTACCTCCTCGGCCAGTTCGGTGGGCAATTCGTGCTCCTCTTCGAAGCAGACCTTGAGCAGCGCCTGGTGCTCGCAGGTGTAGACGACCCGGGAGCGGATCAGGTCGCGGATCGCGTCCAGCGCGCTGGCGGCGTCGGCGACAGTCCGTTGGCCGAGGGTCAGGCTCTCGTCCAGCACGTCGGAGTAGATCCGCACCAGCAGCTCTTCCTTGCTGCGGAAGTAGTGGTAGAGCGTCGGCTTGGACAGCCCGGCGGCTGCGGCGATCTCGTTCATCGAGGTGGCCCGGAAGCCGCGCCTGCTGAAAATCTCCGCCGAGATCTCGGTGACCCTGGCCCGCCGCAAGTCCGCTCGGCTGGTGACCGTCTCGGTCATCGGCACCTCCCAGGCGGCCGTGACGGTACTTGACAGCACCGAGGGATCCGGACTCTACTGCTCCCGACCGCCCGGTCGGTCGGGTACCGGTCGGGCACAGTCGGCAATGCGGCGGAGGGCTCGATGAGCTGGGATCTCGACCAGGCACACCAGGACTTCCAGGCCAGCACCCGCGCGTTCACCGACCGCCAGGTCCGCCCCCTCGTCGAACCGGCCGAGGCGGCCGGCACGTTTCCCGCCGAACTGTGGAAACAGCTGGGCGCGGCCGGTCTGCTCGGCCTGACCGTGCCCGAGGCCTACGGGGGTGCCGACGGTGGCGCGCTGCCGGTCGCGCTGCTCGCCGAGGAGCTGGCAAGGGCCAGTGGCGGCATCGCGGTGACCGCGCTGGCCAGCGCGTACATGGCCGCCCCGCACATCGTCGCGCACGGCACCGAGCAGCAGCGGCAGCGCTGGCTCGCCGCGCTGGTCGCCGGTGAGGCGGTGGCCGCGATCGCGGTGACCGAACCGGACACCGGCTCGGACGTCGCCAGGGTGCGCACCACCGCCCGGCGCGGCGACGACGGCGGCTGGCTGCTGGCCGGCAGCAAGATGTTCATCACCAACGCCGGGCTGGCCGATGTGATCATCGTGGCGGCGCGCACCGGGGAACCCGGCCGCGCCGGGCTGAGCCTGTTCTTGGTCGAGCGCGACACACCAGGGCTGAGCCTCGGCAATCCGCTGCCGAAGATGGGCTGGCACTCCAGCGACACCCGCGAGGTGCACCTCGACAACGTCGCCGTTGCGCCGGACGCGCTGGTCGGGGCGCAGGGCCGGGGCTTTTACCAGATCATGGAGGGCTTCCAGCTGGAACGGGTCGCTCTCGCGGCGATGGGCATCGGGCACGCCGCCGAATGCCTGGACCTGGCCCGCGAGTACACCCGCCAGCGGCAGGCGTTCGGCGAGCCGCTGACCCGGCTGCAGACCGTTCGGCACCGGCTCGCCGCGATGGAGGTCGAGCTGGAGGCCGCCCGGCTGCTCACCTACCAGGCCGCCGCCCGGCTGGACGCCGGGCACCCGGAGGCGGCCCGTTCGGTGGCGCGCGCGAAGTACCTGGCGGCGACCGCGGCGAACCGGATCGTGGACGACGCGGTGCAGCTGTTCGGCGGCGCCGGGTTCGTCGAGGAGTCGGCGGTGGCCAGGCACTACCGGGACGCCCGGATCCTGCGCATCGGCGGCGGCACCGACGAGATCCAGCTGGAAATCCTGACCAGGGGCCTGGCGTGACCGAGACCGAGGTGGCCAGCGGCAACGGCGCGCCGGGCATCTCGGACGTGGCACGGGCCGCCGATCGGGCCGAGGCGGGCGGCGACCCGGCGCGCTGGCCGGACAAGCTGCCGGTCCGCGACCGGCTGGCCGTGCTGTTCGACCCCGGCACGTTCGCCGAGGACGGCCTGCTGGCCACCGCCGCGTCCGACACCCACCTGCCGGCGGACGGAGTGATCACCGGTGTCGGCCGGGTATACGGCCGGCCGGTCGCGGTGATCGCGCACGACTTCACCGTCAAGGCCGGCTCCTGGGGCGAGCTGACCTGCGAGAAGCAGATCCGCATCCTGGAGCGGGCGGACCGCGACCTGCTGCCGGTGGTCTACCTTGTCGACTCCGCCGGTGGCCGGCTGACCGACCAGATGGGCTTCTTCCCGGGTCGGCGCGGCGCCTCGGCGATCTTCAACCTGCAGGTCCGGCTGTCCGGGCGGGTGCCGCAGCTGTGCTGCCTGCATGGTCCTTCGGCGGCCGGTGGGGCGTACATGCCGGCGTTCTGCGACTGGGTCGGCATGGTCAACGGGAATGCCTCGATGTACCTGGCCAGCCCCAGGGTCGCGGAGAAGGTCACCGGCGAGCGCACCACCCTGGAGGCGATGGGCGGCGCGATGATGCACGCCGAGGTGTCCGGCTGCGGCGACGAGGTGTTCGACGAGGACTGGCAGGCGATCGCCGCCGCCCGGCTGCTGCTGTCCTATCTGCCCGACGACTTCCGTTCCCCGCCGCGACACGCCGAACCGGCCGAACCGGAGCAGCCGGACTGGCCGGACGGGCTGGTACCGATTGACCCGAACGCCGGCTACGACGTGCGCGAGGTGATCGATCGGATCGTGGACGGCGGCACGTTCTTCGAGATCAAGGCGCGCTGGGCGAAGGAGCTGGTGGTCGGGCTGGCCCGGCTGGACGGCCGGGTGGTCGGCCTGGTCGCCAACCAGCCGAGCGTGCGCAGCGGGGCGATCTTCGTCGACTCGGCGGACAAGGCGGCCCGGTTCGTCTCGCTGTGCGACGCGTTCAACATCCCGCTGGTGTTCCTGCAGGACGTGCCCGGCTTCATGGTCGGCGTCGAGGTGGAGCGGGCGGGCATCATCCGGCACGGTGCGAAGATGATCGCCGCGATGGCCTCGGCCGAGGTGCCCAAGTACTCGGTGGTGCTGCGCAAGGCCTACGCAGCCGGCTTCTACGCGATGTGCGCGCCCGGCTTCGAACCGAGGGCGACCCTGGCGCTGCCCACCGCGACGATCGGCCCGATGTCCGCCGAGGCTTCGGTCAACGCGGTGTACGCCAACAAGATCGGGGCGATCTCCGACGAGGCCGAGCGGGCCGCGTTCGTGGCCGCACGCACCGCCGAACAGCGCGCCGACATCAACCTGCTGCGGATGGCCGGCGACCTGGTCGTCGACGCCGTGGTCGCGCCGGAGCGGCTGCGCGCCGAGCTGTCCGCCCGGATGGTCGACGCGGACCGCTGGACCCGCCGGCCCGGCCGGCGCCACCACCTGGTCAGCCCCGTCTGAGCGAACCCGCGAGGAGGCAGGACGACGATGTCCGACAGCCTGGCCCAGCTGATCGACACCCCGCTGCGGCCGCTGCGCCAGGAGTGGCTGGTGCCCGAGCGGGTCGAGCAGCTCCGCGCGGCCCGCGCGCTCACGCCGGACGACTACTGGGCATGGGTTGCCGGGCAACTGCGCTGGTCACGCCCGTGGCGGACGGTCCGCACCGGCGAGCTGCCCGATGCGCGCTGGTTCGAGGGCGGCCTGGTCAACGTGGCGGACAACTGCCTGGACCGTTGGGCCGAGGACCCGGCGACCGCCGACCGGCCGGCGCTGCTCTGGGAGGGCGAGCCCGGCGACAGCCGGACCTACAGCTACGCCGAGCTCACCGCCGAGTCCGCCGCGCTGGCCGCCGGCCTGCGCGACCTCGGGGTGCGCGCCGGCGACGTGCTGGCCATCTACCTGCCGAACCTGGTCGAGGCGTTCACCGCGATCCACGCCTGCAACCGGATCGGCGCGATCTACACCGTGTTGTTCGCCGGGTTCGGCGAGGCCGCGGTGGCCGCCCGGCTGGTCGCGTCCCGTGCGTCGGTGGTGCTCGTCGCGGACGCGGTCTACCGGCGCGGCAAGCCGGTGCCGTTGCTGGACACACTGCGCGCGGCCCGCCCGCCCGGCGTCCTTGCGACCGTGGTGGTGGACCGCACCGGCTCCGGCGTGCCGCTGCGCGACGGCGAACACGGCTACCGCGCGGTGTGCGATGCCGGGCGCGGCGGCACCCCGTGCGTCCCGCTGGACCCGAACGAACCGTCGTTCCTGATCTTCACCAGCGGCACCGAGTCCCGGCCGAAGGGCGTGGTGCACAGCGTCGGCGGGTTCCTGCTCGGCACCTGGGCCAACGCGCACTGGCAGGCCGGCTACGAACCCGGTGACGTGTACTGGGTGGCAGCCGACGTCGGTTGGCTGACCTTCCCGATCCAGGCGGTGGTCGGCGGGCTGGCCGGTGGTATGACCATCGCCTGCTACGAGGGTGCGCTGGACACGCCCAGCTGCGCGCGGTTCTACGAGATCTGCGAGAAACACCAGGTCAGCAAGGTCCTCGCGGCGCCGACGCTGCTGCGGATGCTGCGCCGCTTCGGCGACGAGCTGGCCGTCGCGCACCCGCTGCCCGCACTGAAGCTGATCACCGCGCAGGGCGAGCCGTTCGACGTCGACACGTTCGACTGGGCGAGCGACACCTTCGGCGTGCCGGTGGTGAACGCCTACGGCCAGACCGAGACCGGCTCCACCTGGAGCTACCCGGTGTACGGCGCGGAACCGGTGAAGGCCGGCTCGGCCGGTACCGCGGTGCCCGGCCACACCTTCGACATTCTGGACGACGACGGCGCGCCGGTGCCGGACGGCGTGAAGGGCAACCTGGTGCTGACCAGCGCTTTTCCCACCCTGGCCCGCACCGTGTGGCACGACCACGACCGGTACCTTTCCAGCTACTTCGGCCGGTTCCCCGGCCGCTACGCCACCAACGACGAGGCGGTGCGCGACGCCGACGGGCACCTGTGGGTGCTGGGCCGGGCCGACGACGTGATCAACGTGGCGGCGCACCGGATCTCCACCATGGAGATCGAGGCGGCGGTCACCGGCCATCCGGCGGTGCTGGAGGCGGCCGTGGTGGGGATACCGGACGACACCAAGGGCACCGTGCCGGTGGCGTTCGTGACGCTGCGCGCCGACGCCCAGGTCGAGCAGGTCCGCGCCGAGCTGGACCGCCGGGTGGCCGCCGAGCTGGGCGGCTACGCCCGGCTGGCCGCGATCTACCCGACGCCGGTGATGCCCAAGACCCGCACCGGCAAGCTGATGCGCCGGCTGCTGCGCGACGTGCTGGTGCACGGCCACCCCACCGGCGACACCAGCGCCATGGAGGACCCGACCGCGCTGGACACAGTGCTCAACGCAGTGGCTCGTGAGTGAAAAGTAACGCTATAGCGTTACTTTTCACTCAC
>DASYBQ010000116.1:0-6986 GCA_036500625.1 Pseudonocardia sp.
CGCAGGCGAAACGGACCGGCGCTTCGCGCGAGATCGTTCGCGATCGCGACTGCTGGCCTGGTTTGGGGCGGTAGCGGCTGGCTATTCGGGTTACCTGGGCGGAACGCAGCGCGGGCCTGGCTGGAAGCCGCGACCAATGCGCCTGTCAGCTTCCTCGCCGCTGGAGCGCGGGTATGAGGACTGGCGGTGCAGGCCGCGGATGTCGCTTGACACGCCCGTGGGTGACCTCTAGTTTGCGGGCGGAAATCGTTTTCTCACCGACCGGTGTGAGGGGCGTGCATGCACGACGGGCACGACATGCTGGTGAGCATGTCGGGCATCAGCAAGTCCTACGGCGGGGTGCACGCGGTGCGCGACGTCGACTTCACGGTGCGCGCCGGCGAGGTGCATGCGCTGCTCGGCGAGAACGGCGCCGGTAAGTCGACGCTGATGAAGGTGCTGTCCGGGGAGGTCCGGGACTACCGGGGGGAGATCCGGATCTCCGGTCAGCCGGTCCGGCTCGACAGCCCCGCCGACGCACACCGCCACGGTGTAGCGATGATCCACCAGGAGTTGGACCTGGTGCCCGCGCTTTCCATCGCGGAGAACATCTGGCTGGGCCGCGAGCCGAGGACCCGGGTCAGGTCGCTGGACCGGCGGCGCATGCTGCGCGACACCCGCGTACTGCTGGACCGCACCGGCGCCCAGCTTGACCCGCGCCGACCGGTCGAGCAGCTGCGCACCGGGGAGCAGCAGCTGGTCACCATCGCCAAGGCCCTGTCGCTCGACGCCCAGGTGCTGATCATGGACGAGCCCACCTCGGCGCTGCCCAGCCACGAGGTCGACCAGCTGTTCACGGTGATCACGCAGCTGCGCAGGGCCGGCACCGGGATCGTCTACATCTCGCACCGGATGGACGAGATCGGCCGGATCGCGGACCGGGCCAGCGTGCTGCGCAACGGGGTAATAGTGGCGCGGTTCGATGCCCGCCGGCTGACCGCGACGCAGGCCTCCGAGGCGATGGTCGGCCGACCGGTGCACCAACTGTTCCGCACCGGGCCCGCTGCCACCGACGGCGAGCGCGCCGAGCTGCTGACGGTACGCGAGCTGTCGGTGCGGCAACGCCGGCCACGTGTCGGGCGAAGGGAACCGGACGGGGTGAGCCTGCGGGTGCGGGCCGGCGAGATCGTCGGGCTGGCCGGGTTGCTCGGTTCCGGGCGCACCGAGCTGCTGGAGACGCTCTACGGCGTGGGCGCGCCGGGCCGGTGGCAGGGTCAGGTGCTGCTGCGCGGCGACCCGGTGCGGCCCCGGAGCCCCCGGCACGCGCTGCGGCTGGGTATCGCGTTCGTCCCCGAGGACCGGCGCATCGCCGGGCTCGCATTGGAGCAGTCGGTGTTGGCCAACACGGTGCTCTCGGTGCTGGGTCGTATCGCACGGCTGGGCGTGGTCCCCCACGGCACCGAGCAGCGCACCGCCCGCGACATGGTGCGCCGGCTCGATGTCAAGCTCGGTTCGCTGCGCGACCCGGTCGGCTCGCTGTCCGGCGGCAACCAGCAGAAGGTGGTGCTCGGGCGCAACCTGCTGACCGGGCCGTCGCTGCTGCTGCTGGACGAACCCACCCGGGGCGTGGACATCGGCGCGAAGGCGGAGATCTACCGCCTGCTTGGCGAGGTGGCCCGACGCGGGGTTGGCGTGCTGCTCGCCTCCTCCGAGCCCGCCGAGCTGGTGGGGGTGTGTGACCGGGTGGTGGTGCTGCACGACGGGCGGACCGTGCGGGAGCTGGACGCCAGCCAGGTCACCGAGGCCGAACTGCTGGCCGCCTCGATGGCCGCCTCCCCCGAGGGTGAGCCGCTGGTGGGTGAGCGGTGAGCGAGCACACGCCCGCGCCGGCCGGCTCCGAACCGGCCGACGCGCAACGGGGGAAGGTCGAGCCGGCCAACGAGAGCGAGACGGTGCCCCGGGCCACCGAGGCACCGAGGCCCAGCGGCCGACGTGACCTGTTGGCCACCGCGTTCGCGTTCCAGAGCCTGTTCGGGCTGGTGCTGGTGTTCGTGGCGGCGGCGGCCTTCTCTCCTTCCAAGAACGGCCAGCTGCTCTTC
Source organism: Pseudonocardia sp. (assembly GCA_036500625.1). Classification (GTDB taxonomy): domain Bacteria; phylum Actinomycetota; class Actinomycetes; order Mycobacteriales; family Pseudonocardiaceae; genus Pseudonocardia. Next base: position 2,079 of record DASYBQ010000116.1, read on the forward strand.
CTGGACTCGCAGAACTTGCTCAACGTGGTCCGCTCGATCTCCGAGATCGGCATCCTCGGTGTCGGCATGACGCTGGTGATCCTGATCGGCGGCATCGACCTCTCGGTCGGTTCGGTGCTCGGGCTGGCCAGCGTTGGCGTCTGCGTGCTGCTGACCCAGGACGGCCTCGGCGTCGCGGCCGCGGTGGCGCTGGTGCTGGTCATCGGGCTGGTGTTCGGCCTGCTACAGGGGGTCGCGGTGGCCCGCTTCGGCATCCAGGCGTTCATCGTCACCCTGGCCGGCATGCAGATCGCCCGTGGCCTTGCCCGGATCTGGTCCGGTGGCCAGGGCATCTCGCTCAGCTACGGCACCGGGCCCGGCGAGGTGCCGGTGGTGTTCTCCCTGCTCGGCGAGCGCACCTTCAACGGCCTGGTGCCGATCCCCGCGTTGATCTTCGCCGCGGTGGCCGCCCTCGGGGTGGCGCTGCTGCGGCTGTCCGCCTATTCGCGGCACGTGTACGCGATCGGTGGCAACGAGAAGGCCGCCCGGCTCTCCGGGGTACCGGTCAGCAGGGTGAAGATCGTCACCTTCGGCCTGTGCGGGCTGCTGGCCGCGCTGGCCGGGATCGTGCATGCCGGGCAGCTGAACTTCGGTGGGCCGAACGACGGCGCGATGTATGAGCTGGACGCGATCGCCGCGGTTGTGATCGGCGGCACCAACCTGACCGGCGGGCGGGGCTCCGTGGTCGGCACGGTCGCCGGGGCATTGCTGGTGGGCGTGCTGCGCAACATCCTCGCTCTGAACAACATCGACTCGAACATCCAGCTGCTGATCATCGGCTTGGTGATCGTGCTGGCCGCCGGCATCCAACGCCTGCGGCCGGCCTCGGTGGGCTCCTAGAAAGGATCCGATGGTGATGACAGGTGCGTCCATCCGCCGGGCGTGCGGGGTGCTGGCGCTTGCCGGCCTCCTCGTCGCGACCGCCGCCTGCGGCACGACCAGCGAGAACTCGCAACCGAAGCAGGGCGCAGGGCAGCCGGCGGCCAAGTGCGGCGGACCGGGCGGCAAGTACACCATCGGCATGAGCCAGGCCAACGTCGCCGAGCCGTACCGGCAGCGGATGGACGACGACATCCGGGCGGCGGCCGCCGCCGTCCCGCAGTTCACGGTGAACTTCGCCGACGCGGCGCAGGACAACTCCACACAGGTCGAACAGGTGGACACGTTCCTCACCCAGCGCATCGACCTGTTGATCATCAGTCCGAACGAGGCGACACCGCTGACCGCCCCGGTGAAGCGGGCTTACGACCAGGGCATCCCGGTGCTGCTGCTGGACCGCAAGGTCGACGGCGACGCCTACACCTCCTTCATCGGTGCGGACAACGTGGACATCGGCCGCCAGGCAGGGCAGTTCTTCGCCACCAAGCTGCTGCCCGGCGGCGGCAAGGTCGCGATACTCAAGGGGTTGGCCGGCTCCACGCCGGCCAAGGAACGCAGCGACGGCTTCGATGCGGGCATCCAGGGCTCCCAGGTGCAGATCGTGGCCAGCGGCGACGGCGACTGGCTGCGGGACAAGGGCCAGCAGCAGGCCGACGCGATCCTCAAGGCGCACCCGGACATCCAGGCGATCTACGCGGAGAACGACCCGATGGCCGAAGGGGCCCGGATCGCCGCGCAGAACGCCGGCAAGCCCTACCTGCCGATCACCGGCATCGACGGCCTGCCCATCGACTCCGGCGGGATCAAGGCCGTGTCGGCGGGCCGGCTGTCCGCCACGTTCGTCTACCCCACCGGCGGCAAGGAAGCGGTGGATGCGGCGAAGAAGCTGCTCATCGACTGTCAACAGGTGGCAAGGGCACAGACGCTGCCCACCCAGCTGGTCACCAAGGACAACGCCGAACAGATCTACGCCACGTTGAACAAACACTGAAGCGTCCGGGGTGGGCAAGTCGCGGCGGGAAGGGGGCGCCGCGAAATGCCCACCCCGGCGATCCCCTCGCTAGCGCCGGGAGCTGCCGCGCTCGATCAGCCGGGCGGCCAACGTCCGGACCCTCGGCGGGCGCGCCTCGGTGGCGCGCTCACCGACCCGGTCCAGCAGCAGCTGCGCGGCGACCGCGCCGATGTCGTAGGCCGGCTGGGCCACCACGGTCAGCGGCGGGTCGATCAGGGTGGCCCACCGCACGTCGTCGAAGGCGACCATGCCCAGATCCGCGCCCAGCCGCAGACCGGACCCGGTCAACGTCTCCAGTACCCCGATCGCCTGTGCGCTGTTGGCCACCAGCAGCGCATCCGGCGGATGTGCCGCGCGCAGTAGCTCCCGCGCGGCATCGGCGCCGCCGTCGGCCCGGTACTCGACCCGGCGCACCAGGCTCTCCGACGGCCCGTGAACCGCCATCCCGGCGGCTCGCAGCGCGTCCCGATAGCCGGCCAGCCGGTCGTCGGCGGTGTGGATGCCGGCCGGTCCGGTGACGCAGCCGATCCGCCGGTAGCCGCCGGCGAGCAGGTGAGCGGTGGCCTCGGCGGCGGCCCGCCTGGTGTCCACCAGCACTTGGTCGACCTGGTGCAGCGGCCGGTCCACCGCAACCACCGGGGTGCCCCGCCGCAGCAGGGCGCCCAGATCCGGGGGCTGCCCGCCGGGCGAGAGCACCACCCCGGCCATCCGCTCCTGCAGTGCCACACCGAGGTAGCGGCGTTCCTTGTCCGGGTTCTCGTCGGAGTTGCACAGCACGACGGAGAAACCCGCGGTCTGTGCGACGTCCTCCACCCCTCGGGCGATCGCGGTGAAGAACGGGTTCTCCACATCGGAGATGATCAGAGCCAGCACGGCCGTCGTCTGGGTGCGCAGGCTGCGGGCCAGGCCGTTGGGGTGGTACCCCAGCTCGGTCGCGGCTCGGCGCACCCGGATCACCAGCTCCGGGTCGACCGTCGATTTGCCGTTCAGCGCGCGGGATACCGTAGCCGCGGACACTCCCGCCAGCGCCGCCACGTCACTGATGTTCGCCACCGGGAACCTCCCCTAAGAGCGCACCTGGTGGGACGCTGTCCAGATGCTCCCGCACATTGCACAATAGCGTTGCAGAAATCGATTTCTTCACTGCGGTGGCCTCATTGACCCGATTTCGCCTCCGGAGGCGCTCGTCCGTTAGCCTGGCGGACCGCCGAGCGCGGCACCAGCACTCGCGGTGAAGTTAGCCCCCAGGCATCATGGTCAGACGTGACTGAGTTCGCGGTATGGGCGCCGGAGCGGGCCAAGGTTCGGGTAGACGTTGCGGGTTCGGTTCGGGATCTCACCCGGACCGAGGGCGGCTGGTGGTCCGCCGACGTGCCCGCCGCCGGCCCGGGTAGTGACTACGCCTTCCTGCTCGACGAGGACCCGACTCCCCTGCCGGACCCGCGCTCGCTGCACCAACCGGGCGGGGTGCACAACCCCTCGCGGGTGTACCGCCCGGAATCGTTCGCCTGGACCGACCACGCCTGGACCGGCCGGACGTTGCCGGGCAGCGTGCTCTACGAGCTGCACATCGGCACGTTCACCGAGGCCGGCACGTTCGACGCGGCGATCGAGCGGCTGGATCACCTGGTCGAGCTCGGCGTCGACCTGGTCGAAGTGCTGCCGGTGAACGCGGTGGACGGGCCCCGCAACTGGGGCTACGACGGCGTGCTCTGGTATGCGGTTACGGAGAACTACGGCGGCCCCGAGGCGTTCCAGCGCTTCGTGGATGCCTGTCACCACCGAGCTCTCGGTGTGGTGCTGGACGTGGTCTACAACCACCTCGGACCGTCCGGTGCCTACCTCGACCGGTTCGGCCCCTACTTCGCCGGCAGCAACATCTGGGGTCCTTCGCTGAACCTCGACGGCGCCGGCTCCGACGAGGTGCGTCGCTACGTGATCGACAACGCGCTGATGTGGCTGCGCGACTTCCACGTCGACGGCCTGCGGCTGGACGCGGTGCACGCGCTGGTGGACACCCGGGCCCTCCACCTGCTCGAGGAGCTGTCGGTCGAGGTCGCGGCGCTGGAGGCGCACCTGCGGCGGCCACTCACCTTGATCGCCGAATCCGACCTGAACAACCCCCGATTGATCACTCCCCGGGAGGGTGGCGGCTACGGGCTGCACGCCCAGTGGGACGACGACGTGCACCACCAGTTGCACGCGACGCTGACCGGCGAGCGGCAGGGCTACTACACGGACTTCGGCACCCTGCCCGGCCTCGCGGCCACGCTGCGCGGCGGGTTCTTCCACGTGGACACGCCGTCCGCGTTCCGGCACCGCCGGCACGGCAGGGCGGTCAACACCGCGCTGGTGCCGGCGCACCGCTTCGTGACATACCTGCAGGACCACGACCAGATCGGCAACCGGGCCGCCGGTGACCGCATCTCGGCCACGCTCTCCCCCGGCCTGCTCGCCTGCGGCGCGGCGCTGCTGCTCTGCTCGCCGTACACCCCGATGCTGTTCATGGGGGAGGAGTGGGGTGCCAGCACGCCGTGGCAGTTCTTCTCCTACTTCCCGGACGGCGAGCTGCGCGAGAAGGTCCGTGCCGGGCGCACCGACGAGTTTGCCGAGCACGGCTGGGATGCCGAGTCGGTAGTGCCGGATCCCAACGCGGAGCGCACGTTCACCGACTCCAAGCTGGACTGGTCGGAGCACAAGGCCGAGCCGCACGCCACCGTGTTGCGCACCTACCGGGAGCTGATCGCGCTGCGCAGGGCCCGTCCGGAGCTGACCGACCCGTGGCTGGACCGCCTCGGCGTCGAGATCGACGAGTCCGCCCGAACCGTCGTGCTGCACCGGGGCGCGCTGCGGGTGGTGGTCAACCTGGGTAACTCGCCGGCCGAGGTGCCGCTTGGCCTTCCGGTCCGGGAGATCCTGCTGGCCAGCGCGGACGCCGCACCCGCCGCCACCTCACTCACCGTCCCCCGGGAGTCCTT
>DASYBQ010000117.1:0-15033 GCA_036500625.1 Pseudonocardia sp.
CGGCTATAGCCGCCCGCAACACTCACGGCTCATGGCGCCCCCGGCGTGTCCGCTTCCGCCGCCGCGCCGCCCGTGACCGGACACCGCTTGCCATCGAAGCCAGAACGTGCAGCGTGCAGGGCCAGGGCGGCGCCGGCTGAGTGGCCAACCGACAGCCGCTGCAGCGCCCGTCCGAACCGGCGACGTGACAGGCCAGCAGTCGCTCGCACACCTCCGGCCACTGGGCAAGGCACTCGGCGGCCGAGGTGAAGTCGAAGGACCGGGCTGGCTTGTCGGGCTCATCGCTCGTCATGCCGCCACGCTGCGGGAGGGATGATGATCAAGCCATCCCAGCCCGGGATCCCTCGGCGGGCGTCCCAGCTGCGAAACTACCCGGCCATGGGGGAACGGCCACGCGGACGCCGGCGGCAGCTGGCGCGCCGGCTCAAGACGCTGCGGGAACGCAACCGGCTCACGCTGGAAGAGGTCTGTGAGCCGATGCAGTTCTCCACCAGCAAGCTCAACCGCATCGAGAACGCCGAGAACCTGATCGACATCCACGAGCTGAAGAGCCTGCTGGACATCTACTGCGTCACCGCCGACCGCTGGCCCGAGTACTTCGACATGCTCGCCGCCGCGAAACAACGAGGCTGGTGGCGCGCCTACGGTCTGGACGATCGCGGCTATGTGCCGATGGAAGCGGACGCCAGCCTGGTTCGCGACTTCAGTCTGGCCTGTGTGCCGGGGCTACTACAGACCGCCGATTACGCGAGGACGATGTTGCGGGCCTCGCTCGCGCAGCGGAGCTCTGAGCGGCTAAGGAACGACCTCGCCGTCCGCATGATCCGTCAGAAGCGACTCACCTCCGCCGACGACCCGCTCCATCTGGTGGCCATCGTGGACGAGTCAGCGCTGCATCGGCCGGTAGGTGGGCCGGCGGTCATGGCTGAGCAGTTGGCTCAGTTGGTCGAGAGAGCAGCGCTCAATACGGTGACTCTGCAGGTCCTACCGACGAATCACGGCGCACATATCGCCCAGGCGGGCACGTTCAGCTTGCTGAGCTTCGACGAACTTGGCGAACCTGACGTGGCTTACGCTGAACACCCGCTGGGCGCTACGCACACGGATCGGGAGGCAGCTGTCTCCAGAGCTACAATGACTTTTGATCGGCTGCGGTCGGATGCACTGAGCCCCGCCGACTCAGAGGCGTTGGTCCGGCGGGCAGCCGAGCAGTACTGACTCCAGCGTGATCGGATTGCGACCGTGGACTTCACCGGCGCCGCGTGGCGCAAAAGCAGCTTCAGTAGCAGCAATAGCGGCAGCGACGGCTGCGTCGAGGTCGCCATACTGCCCGATGGCAAAGTGGCTCTCCGCGACTCCAAAGACCCGTCGTTGTGTCCCCATATGTTCAACTCGCACGAGTGGGGTTGCTTCGTCGCCGGAGTACATGCTGGCGAGTTCGATCAGCCCAAGGCCTGACCAGCCAAAACCGACCCGATCGGAGCACATCCATGGACTTCACCGGCGTCGAGTGGCGCAAGTCCAGCTTCAGCAACGGCAACTCCGACGGTGAAGGCTGTATCGAGGTGGGGTTCATGGCGGACGGCAATATTGCCATTCGGGACTCCACCAAGCCGGCGCAGCGGCCGCACGTGTTCACCCCGTACGAGTGGGAGTGCTTCGTCGCCGGTGTGCACAACGGCGAGTTCGACCACCCGCAGGACTGAGCGGGCTCAGATGCCGCGCGGGGTGGCCGCCAGTTCGGCGACGTTGTCCGGAGTGCCGTTCAGCTCGACCTGCGCCATCTCCCGGCCGAAGGCGTGCAGCACCAACTCGGTGGGGGTGCCGGTGACCACCACCCGGCCGCGACCGGGCCGCGCGGTGATGTCCGCGCCGCGCTCCCTGGTGAGGTGGTGCAGGACCACACCGACCTGGCTCTTGCGGTACATCACCCGGGCGGCCAGCCGCAGCGCGGACCACAGCGCCTCGTCCCGCTCGACGCTGGGCGGCCGGGCACGCCAGCGGTCCTGCGCCCTGGCCAGATCCTCGTAGTGCACGACGAACTCCAGCAGGTTGGCCCGCTCCTCGACCAGGGCGGGCCGGTAGGGCGACCAGAGCGGCGGCCCGGAGCGCAGCAGCTCGACCCGCTTCGCCCACGGCGTCGTGTCGTAGGAATGCATCGCCGAGTCGGCGAGCCCGGACAGCGCCGGGATCAGGATGCCGGGCGCGGCCAGCGGGTTGCGCTCCCGAACCAGCAGGTGCGCGAGCAGGTCTTCGGCCTGCCAGCCGGGCAGCACGGTGGGCACCGTTGGCCCGAGGTCATCGAACAGCTCACAGAGTGCCGTGCGTTCAGCGGGTACCAACCTCATGTGATCAGTATCGCCTCACCGGCACGCCGCCGCAGTGCTCAGCCTTCGGAGACCATCGGGCTGGAGGCGATCTCGCTGCCGTCCTCCAGCGTGCCGATCTCGAAGTCGGCGAACACGTTCGGCGCGGCGGTCTGCAGCTGGCGTAGGCACTCCACGGCCAGCTCGCGGATTTCCACGTCGGCGTGCTCGGTGGCCCGCATCGCGATGAAGTGCCGCCAGGCCCGGTAGTTGCCGGTGACGACGATCTTCGTTTCGGTGGCGTTCGGCAGGATGGACCGGGCGGCTTGGCGGGCCTGCTTGCGGCGCAGTGTCGCGTTCGGCACGTCGGCGAAACGCTGCTCCAGCCCGGTCAGCAACTGGTCGTAGGCCTTGATCGCGGTCTCCGTCGCCTCGACGAAGGCCGCGTGCAGCTCCGGCTCGGCGGCGATGACCTCCGGCTCGACCATGGCGGAACCCCTGCCGGGCACATAGCGTTGGGACAGCTGTGAGTAGGAGAAGTGCCGGTGCCGGATCAGCTCGTGGGTGAGTGAGCGGGACACCCCGGTCAGGTAGAAGGTCACGCTGCCGTGCTCCAGCACGGAGAGGTGGCCGACCTGCAGGATGTGCTGCAGGTACCCGGCGTTCGTGGCGGTGGCCGGGTTCGGCTTCTTCCAGGACTGGTAGCAGGCGCGGCCGGCGAACTCCGCCAGCGCCTGCCCGCCGTCGGCATCCGTCTCCCACGGCACGTCGACGGGCGGCAGGAACTCGGTCTTGGCGATCAAGGTCACCTGGAGCGCGGCGGTGTCAGCCATGTCGGCAGGGTAACCGCGCGGTCCGACAGTCCCGCGGTGACAGCATCGTGACACCAAAACCCGTTGCGCGACATCACAAGTGACGTCATAGTGGTGTCATGGATGTCACGCCCTACGTCACGAGCCTGCGGGAGGACCTGATGTCCGCCGCCGCCGCTGGCGATGAACAGACGCGGCGCACCGCGGCCCTGCTGGCCTCGGCCATCGAGCCCGCCGCCCGGCTCGCGGTGATGACCGCGATGGCCGACCTTGCCGACGAGGTCACCGAGGCACTCGGTGGTGAGCGCACCGTGCAGGTACGCCTGGACGGTCGTCAGGTCCGGGTGGTGGTCGACGAGCCGCCGGCGCCGCCGGTGGTCGAGCCGCCACCCGCACCGCCCACAGCCGACACCGGCGACATCAGCCGCATCACACTGCGGCTGTTGGAGGAGATCAAGGGCCGCGCGGAGCAGGCCGCCAACCAGCAGGGCGTCTCGCTCAACTCCTGGATCGCCCAGGCGGTGCAGGGCGCACTGCACGGCGCCTCCGGGCAGGACTGGGGCAAGTGGGGCGACTGGAGCCAGGGCGGCCGGGGCCGCAACCGCAAGGACAGCCGGCAGCTGCGCGGCTGGGTACAGGGCTGAGAGGACGCCATGACCGAGGAACACACGTCCCACGAGGACAACCACGGCGAGGAGTCGCACACCCGCACGGAGAGCTGGCCGTGCGAGGCGCCCGCCGAGCTGGACCTGTCCCTGGACGTCGGCCGGATCGAGGTGAACCTGGCGGCGGACGCCACGACCGTCGAGGTGCGGTTGCGTGCCGACCAGAGCGCGGCCAACTGGACGAAGGGCGTGTCCGGCCTGCTCAACTGGCTGGGAGAGTCCACCGGGCCGTCCGGCTCGATCAAGATCGGTGGCCGTGACCTGGGGTTCGGCGGCGGGCACTTCCCGTTCGGCGGCGGCTTCAACATCGGGGACCTGCGCGGCCTCGACCTCGAAGCCGAGGCCATCCAAGCAGTACAGATCGACTGGTCCGAGTCGAGTCGTCGGCTGGTGGCGCACTCCCCCACCCGCACCCCGCTGCGCATCGTGCCGTTGACCATGACCGTGCGCGCACCGATCAACTCCCGGCTAGAGCTGCGCGCGGACGCCGGGCGCATCACGGTGACCGGGCAGTCCGGCGAGGCCACCGTGCGCGCCGGCTCGGGCGACGTCGAGCTGGACACGGTGCACGGCGACCTGGAGCTGACCACTGGTTCGGGTGCGGCCCGCGTGCACGCGGTGTCCGGCGAAGCCCGGATCAAGACCGGCTCCGGCAACCTGAGCCTGGACGCCCTGGAGGGGCCAACGGTGATCAGCGCCGGCAGCGGCGAGATCCATCTCGGCGCGGTCCGTGCCGATGTCCAGGTCAAGAACGGCTCCGGAGACCTGGCCATCGATGATGCCGAGCGCGGTGTGCTCACCCTCACCACCGGCTCGGGGGATCTGCGGGTCGCCGTGCATGCCGGTGTACTGGCCGAGCTCGACCTCAGCTGTGGGTCCGGACGGGCGCACAGCGACCTGGACCTGCGCCAGGACGAGCCGGCCGGTGGGACGACTGCACTGCACATCCATGGCAAGACCGGGAATGGGGACGTCCTGGTCACCCGAGCGCTGAGCACGACGGGGGCGGCCGGATAGCTGGCTGGGGTGCCCCTTTGGGGAGAGGACACCCGCTAGCCAGCCGACCGTGCGGCCAGCGCCACGGCGAGCGGGGCGACCAGATCGCCCCGCTCGCCGACCACCACATCGTCCAGATCCAGCCACCCCGCCATCAGCCGCAGCTCCGCCGCCAGCTCGGCGGCCACCCTGGGCACGGCGACCTCCGGCTCGGCGAACGCGCCCGGCACCCGCAGCACGTTCGCCACCCGGTCGGTCTTGAGGTCCACCCGGGCCACCAGCGCGTCGTCGAGCAGGAACGGGAACACGTAGTAGCCGTGCTCGCGCTTGTGCGCGGGGGTGTAAATCTCGATCCGGTACCGGAAGCCGAACAGCCGCTCGGTGCGGGCCCGTTCCCAGATCAACGGGTCGAACGGGCACAGCAGGGCACACGCGGACACCGCCCTCGGCATCCGGGCGCCCGGCCGCCGGTACGCCGGCGCGTTCCAGCCGCGCACCGCGACGGCCTCCAGCTCACCGGCGTCCACCAGCTCGCCCACGGCGGCACGGCAGATGTCGGGACCCAGCCGGTAGTAGTCGCGCAGCTCGGGTTCGGTAGCCACGCCGAGCGCGGCCGCCGCGTTGCCGATCAGCCGCCGCGCCGCCTCGCCCGCGTCGACCGGCGGCGCGGCCAGCACCTCCGGCGGCAGCACTCGCTCCGGCAGGTCGTAGAGCCGCTGGAAGTTGACCCGGGTGCCGGTGGTGAGCTGACCGGTGCCGAACAGGAACTCACATATCCGCTTCACCTCGGTGCGGCCCCACCACGAGCCACCCCTTGGCCGGCGCCCGGCCCCGCCGACCATGTCCTCCAGCGTGCCGGCGCCGACCGGGCCGACCTCCTTGACGGCGGTCAGCACCGCCTCCGCCAAGCCCGGGTTGTCCTCGACCAGCTCGCGGTAGTGCCGCCACCAGCCGTGCCGCTTGGCGCCGGAGAACAGCAGCGGCCAGTCGGCCACCGGGAGCAGGCTCGCCTCGTGCGCCCAGTACTCCACCAGCATGCGGGGCCGGCGCGCGCTGTGCGCCCAGGCCGCCTCGTCCAGCAGGGACATCGGGTAGGCGCCGAGGCGGCTGAACACCGGCATGTAGTGCGCCCGGACCGCCACGTTCACCGAGTCGAGCTGGAGCAGCTTCAGCCGCTCCATCAGCCGCGCCAGGTGCCCCCGGTTCACCACCCCGGACGGCCGCGGCTGGCCGAAGCCCTGCGCCGCCAACGCCGCCCGGCGGGCCCCGGCCGCCGTGATCGTCTCCATGCCATGGATTCTGTCAGCAACCACCGACAGTTTCGCGACGCTCAGCCGCCGGACACCCCCTGGCGGGGGTCCCGGCCCTCGATCCGCAGCGGCCCGGCCAACCGGATTTCCCGCAGCTCACGGTCCCCGGCGTCCAGGGTGCGCACCAGGCCGTCCGGGTCCCAGCCGATCCGGTCGTAGCAGGCCCGCGAGGCGACGTCCTGCTCCGGCAGCCAGACCACCCCGGCCCGAGCACCATCGGCCGCCAGCGCCTCGAACGCGGCGGCCAGCAACCGCCGGCCGTGCCCGCGCCGGCCCCACCGGGGCTCCACCAGCAGCGTGACGATCTGCGCGTGATCCGCCGAGACACCCGGCTCCTCGGTGTCGGCCGGCGCGGCCGCGCAGAACCCGACCGCCCACTCCCCCTCGGTGGCCACCAGCACGTGGTGCCCCTCGCCCGCGCTGACCGCCGCCACCCAGGCGTCCCGGGCGGCCGATCCCGTCAGGAGCTGCAGTGCGGCGTCCGGCACCAGCACGGCATAGGCCGCCCGCCAAGTGTCCGCCTGAATCCGAACGATCTCGTCAACATCATCGGTGGTCGCCGCCCGAACCCGCGCAAGAGCCATCTCACCTCCTTACACGACCCACCCACCCCGAACCCGACCCGGCGTGCCGCGAACTCCTACTCAGCGTGCCGATGAACCCGACTCGCGGGCGGGGCCCACCTCGACGAAGAGACCCCACCCGTTGCAAAAATCACACTGGTGTAGTTTGCCGTGGCTCAGATCACTCTATCGAGGACTGCCGAATGACTGATCTTGATCTCGAATTACTACTGCGTGCCACGTCGCCGGGTGGTTCGACGTGTCTGACGTCGATCACTGAGTTGGTTCCGGCGGCGGGGCCGCAGGCGTCGGTGGCGCCAGCGAAGTTCGCGCTGGGCAATGATCGGAAGGGCACCTATGCGTACGAGACGCGGTATCTGGACGGCGCCCCGTCCCCAGCTGTCTTGATCGATTCCAAGCAGTCTCAACTCAACCGGGCCGAGGCCGGGTTGATGCAGGCGATCGCGGACGGGCATCCGTTGTTGTCGCGGTTGCCGCGAATCGCGGTCAGCTACGACCGCGACGGGGCTCGGGAGGAATATCTCGATCTGAATCTGCCGCACCGGGCGTTCGACGGGCACATCCGGGCCGGCTCGGTGAACGGCACTCCGGTCACCCAGCTGGACGCCTATCGAGCGATTCGCAACGCCAGTCCGGCGAACGCGCGGGCGCTGCTGGATGCCTCGCCGGTGAGCCTGGTGTTCGGTTCCTGGGATTCCAGCCGTTCGACCCGGCAGGGCCGGTGGCGCAGCGCGCTGGTCGGGGAGATCCTCGGTTTCTGCGTGGACAAGACCACCGCGTTGAAGGGTGGTGCGCGCACCGACCCGGTCGGCATGCGTATCGAGCTGACCGGGCAGGCGTTGACACAGCTCGCGGAGCGGCAGAAGGACGAGTTGAGCCGGTCGAACTACGACAAACGCATCAAGGAGGCGAACGCGGCGAAGGCTGGCCAGGCGATCTCCGCTTCGCCCGTGGGGCTCGGCGGTATTCCACCGACGTTGGAGGCGCTCGCCGGGGTGGCCTGTCACCGGATCATCCGGTCGCACGTGCTCAGTTTCGCCGCGTTGCGCCAGATTCGGTTCGGCGCCGGGCCGGACGGCGACGTCGCCTGCCGGGCGTTGCTGGCGGCGCTGGCGTTGGCCGGGTTGGCCCGTTCGGACGCCGAGCTAGTTTTGCGGGCCAACTGCGATCTCCGCGAGGCCGCCCCCTCACAGGTGTGCATCGACCAGCGTGGCGGGAACCACCAGGACCTGGTGCCGCTGACCATCACCGCCGCGGACGAGCTGTTGGCGGTGGCGCTCGCGCATGCCGAGCAGATGGCCGGCGTCACCTGGGACGGGGTCGTGCTGCGGGTCGAGGGTGATCCGGCCATCGTCGCCGGGGCCGTCGATGAGGACCAGGTAGCCGGCGGCAACTGACATGCCTTTCTCGATCTCCGCGGAGCTACCGCTTGGCACCTACCGAGGGCACGACGCCGACGGCACACCCGAACGACTCCCTTCGGTCGCCCGGTTGCACGCGGCGCTGTTGTGCGCGGCCGGGTTCGGTCCCCGGGCGGTGGCGGGCGAGGACGGCGAACTCGCGCCGTGCGCCGAGGACGCGGCGATGCTGCGCTGGCTGGAACAGCACCCGCCGGACGGCGTGTCGATCCCACCGATGCAGATGAACTCCGGCGCGGCCACCGCGTACCGGGACGACGGCACGCTGAGCCCCAGCAGGGCAATCCGGAAGCTGGGCAAGGCGGCAGGCGCGTCGGTCGCGGTCGGCGGCGCGCTGACCTGGAGCTGGCTGGAGTCACCGCCGCCGAGGATCGTCGCCGCGTTGGAGGCGTTGTGTCCGGATGTGCCGCACCTGGGCAGCACCGAGTCTCCGGCCAGGTTGACCACCAGCACGCAGACGACGTCGCCGACTCACGTTCTGGACCAGGACGCGAGCGTGTTCTCCGGTGGGGAGGACACCGCGCTCCCGATACCGGGGCGCATTGCCGAGCTAGCCGCCGCGCATGCCGCGACCCGCCGGGTACCGACACTCGCCAAAGACAAGGTCAAGTCGCCGGAGGGCTCCGAGTCACCGATCCCGCCGCGCGGCTCGACCCGGCCCGCCCGCTACACCAGGGTGGCGGCCACTTCCGGTGACGTGCCGTGGCCGGACGTGCTGCTGGTGCCGCTGAGTGGGGCGGTCGGCGAGCGGGACCGGGTCCGGTTCGCCGTCGCCGCGCACCGCACCTTGATCGGGATCATCGGCGACGGTGCACCACCGGTCCTGACCGGCGCCTACCCACCCGGCGGCCGCCCACCCGCCAACCGGATCGCACTGCAGCTGCTCAGCACCGAACATCCGGTAGACCTACCCTCCGGCGCGAAGGCGGCGTTGGCGGTGCTGATGCCCCGTGACGTCCCGGCCGCTGACCTGGCCGTGGTGTTGGGCGCGGTACGCACTCTGCGCCGGCTGCGCGCGCCGTATCGAGACCCGCTCACCGTGGTCGGACATACCGAGCTGCGCTCCGGTGAGTCGTTCTGGCGGGAGCCGGCGGCGGGCACTGTCCGGCTGTGGCGCACCGAACCCGCGGCAGTCCCGGATACCCGAGGCACCGGCCCGAACTGGACGTTCGGGCATGCCGCGCTGCTCTCGCTCGGCTTCGTCTGGCAGTCCAGCCCTCGGCTGCCGGCGGTCGAGGGGCGCGGCACAGCCCGCTACCGCGCCTTGGCGTCGGCGGTGAACGCGGCGGGCGCCGCGGTTGTCTGGGCGGAGCCGCTGCGCACTTCCGCCGTCGGTGACTACGCGCACCGGGTACATCCGCACGCCGTGGTCCGTCCCTACCGGGCGGTGCTCAGCCTGGGGGATCTCGGTGGACCGTGCCTCGTGCAGGCCATCGGGCAGTCCCGGCACCTCGGCGGCGGCCTGCTGGTCCCGGTCGACCTGCCCGAGGGCAGCACCTACCAGGACGCGACGCGATGACGCTGGACCGCGCCGACTTCGCGGCGTTCTTCGCCGCAATGCACGACGGGAACGACCCGTTCCGCTGGCAGGAGCGCCTACTGGACAGGGTGCTGGACGAGGGTCGCTGGCCGGAGGAGATCGTCGCCCCGACCGGATCGGGCAAAACCGCGGTGATCGACGTGCACGTGTTCGCCTGCGCCCTGACCGCCGGCGCCGACCGGCCCGCGCCGCCGCGCCGACTGGCCCTGGTGGTGGATCGTCGAGTGCTGGTCGACGACCAGTACCAGTACGCCAATGCGCTGGCCGAAAGCCTGGCCGATCCATCACCCGAACACGGGGTGCTCCGCGCCGTCGCCGCCGGTCTACACGCCCTGCGCGGCGGCCCCACTGACAGCGTCCGGCCGCTGCTGGTGGCTCGACTGCGCGGCGGCGCCCCACCGGCCCGGAGTTGGCGGGAACATCCCACGGCCGCGGCGGTGATCTGCGCGACGCCGGACATGTGGGGCAGCCGGCTGCTGCTGCGTGGCTACGGCTCGGCGGCCCGGGCCTGGCCCCGCGAGGCCGGGCTGCTGGC
Organism: Pseudonocardia sp.; assembly: GCA_036500625.1. Taxonomy (GTDB): domain Bacteria; phylum Actinomycetota; class Actinomycetes; order Mycobacteriales; family Pseudonocardiaceae; genus Pseudonocardia. Next base: position 10,167 of record DASYBQ010000117.1, read on the forward strand.
GGCGGACTCCGTGGTGGTGGTCGACGAGGCACACCTGGCGCGACAGCTGCTGTGCAGCGCGCGCCGGGTCGCCCAGCTGGTACCGATCGCTGAAGACGACATCGGGGTGTCGCCGCTGCAGGTGGTGGCCACCACCGCGACCCCGGCCGACTCCGAGGGCAGCCGGGCGGTCGGGGTAGCGGCCGATGACCTGGACGACGACACGCTGAACCAGCGGCTGACCCGACCGAAACCCCTCGCCCTACGATCGGTACCCGGCTGGGCCAAACCGGCGTCCACCGGCACCGCCGAGCTGGTCGAGGCCACCCTGGAACTGGCCGGTTCGGTGCCGGTCCAGGACGGCGCGTCGCGCACCATAGGCTGCTTCGTCAACACGGTGGCCCGAGCGGTCGGGGTGGCCGAGCAGCTGCGCAAGAGCACCCGGGGCGGTGCGTCGCCGAGGGTGGTACTGGTGTGCGGCCAGGCCAGGCCGATCGACGTCAAGCTGCTGGCGGTGCACCATCCGGGGCTGCTCAGCCCACCCGGCAACGATCAGGTTGACGTACTGGTCAGCACCCAGAGCCTCGAAGTTGGCGTGGATCTCGACCTCGCCGGGATGGTCACCGAGCTGGCGAGCGGCTCGGCGCTGGCGCAGCGCGCCGGGCGGGTCAACCGGCGTGGTCTGCGCCCGGACGGACCGATCGTGGTAACCATCCCTCGGCACGACGAGGTCACCGATCGGCTGCGGTCCGGGCCGTACGGCTCCGACGATCTGCGGAAAGCGCTGACCTGGGTGCGGAAGATGGCCACCGATCCGATCGGGCTGGCACCATGGGCCATCCGATCCCAGCCGCCGCCGGCCGCGACGGGGCGGCGGACGCTGCTGCAGCGACCGGAGCTGGCCGAAGCCTGGCACTGGGCCCGGACCAGTGACGACCTCGCCGCGGAACCCGAGCTGGAGCTGTGGCTCACCGACGACTTCGCCGCCGACACTTCCGTCGGCGTGCTGACCCGGGCGCTGCCCGATGACCCGGACGACGCGCGACGGCTGGTCCAGGCCCTGCCGCCACGGCGGCACGAAGTGTTCTCGGTATCCACCGCCACGGCCCGCAACGCGCTACAGCAGGCCCTGACCTACCAGCACCCGGTACTGCTGGTGCGAGGTGTCGACACGACGATCGTGGACCCGGAATCGTCGATCAGACCCGGTGACCTGGTAGTACTCGACAGCTCGGTACCACTGTTCACCCGCTCCGACGCCGTGTTCAGCCCACCCGTCCTGGTACCACCGGACTCCGACCGGATACCCGGCGGTCTCGCCGGCGCCCGCGACGTGCTGGAAGCCGAAGCCGAGTTGCCCAAGGACGTGTGGCAGAGCCGCCGGACTGGCGCGGTGGTCCACCGCATCGAACTCACCGCGGACGTCGACCTGCTCGGCCCGGACGGCGATCTTCTCGGCGGCCGCGCGCTGCGCGCCGCGGTCCGAGATCTGCTCGACACCGGATCGATGGCCCAAGCAGCCAAGGCACTGCTCGCCGGCCCGGTCCGCGACAGTGAAGCGATCGTGCACCGCGACGCCGAGGACAAGCCGATCCGAGTGATCGTCGTGGACCGTCGCCGCGCCGCGGCCGACGAAGGCATGCGCCAATTCTGGTCACCAGCCACCGAGGATGTCACCCTGGAGGCGCACCAACGCGACGTCGCCAACCGGGCCGCGTCGCTCGGTCGCACGCTCGGGTTGCCCGAGGACATCGTCTGCGCGCTCACCGAGGCCGGTGCCCACCACGACGACGGCAAGGCCGACCTACGTTTCCAACGCCGACTCGGCGCGGACGGCCCGGAGCTACTGGCCAAGAGCCGCGCCGGCAGCACCCCCGAGCAAATGCGCGGCAACGAAAAGTCCGCCGGCCTGCCCTCGGGCTGGCGCCACGAACAACTGTCGGTCCTCACCGTGTGGGAGGCACTGGCCGACCACCCACACCGCAACCTCATCGCCCGCCTGGTCGGCACCAGCCACGGCCTTGGCCGGGTCGGCTTCTCACACAACGCCGCCGAACTGCTCGACGATCAGTCGACGACAGCGGAATGGCTGTTCGACGAGGGCGGCTGGGACGAGCTGATCGACAACACCCACCGCCGCTACGGGGTATGGGGATGCGCGTTCCTCGAAGCCGTACTGCGCGCCGCCGACGGACAAGTCTCCTCGGAGATTCCCTCGAAGGATGAGAATCGGCCCGGGTTCAGCTTTGCTCATAGGCCAGCAGCGGTCAGTTTCCTCGCAGAGCCGACGAACGAGATCTCGCTGACCGGAGCCGACGTGCGGGTCGCCCTGCACCACCTGGCCGCCTACGGCCTGGCCGCCATCCTCGACGACGCCAATCCCATAGCCCGGGCCGGTGGCGGCACACGACTGTGCTGGAGCACCGGCCTGCAACCAGTCCCGCTACTCACCGCCCCGGGATTGTCCCCAGACCTCGTCGACCAAGTCGTGCGGGACCACGCGGCCGCCCATGCCGAGCCGACATCGTGGACCGAGCGCGACCTGGATGACGCACCTCGCGGTTTGATGAGCCCCCGGCTGAGTGTGCTGTCCAGCACACCGGCATGGGTCCGACTCCAGCAGCCGCGGCACCGCGAACTCGACACGCTGACCGATACGCGCGCCCTGCTGGATCTGCGGCTCCTGGCCGCGCTGGGCGAACCCTGCTACTGGAGCACCAACCGCAAGGGCGACCCGCTGCAGGACGACGGCGCGAGCCGCTGGGAGATGCAACCGCGCAACCAAGGCTCCGAGTTCGTCGGCACCCGCCTGCGGAAACTCGCCCACTCGGTGGCTCACCGCGGCCCCGGCACAGTCGCCACCGGCCTCTCCGGCGCCACCACGGTCGACGAGATCGGCGGAGACAAGATCAACAGCCGGACCGCCACCGGCCTGGCCGCCCCCGGCCCCACCGACAACGCCCTCGCCTGGTGCGCACTGTGGGGCATCAGCCAGCTGCCCATCGCACCCCGGATCAACGCGACCGCACGCACCAGCTGTCACCTCGGCCGCACCGGCGCCGGCTGGTTCTACCTCCCGGTATGGCACACCCCATGGACGCTGGCGCACCTACGTACCGTGCTCGCCTCGAAAGCCCTGCACAACGCCGCCACCGCGGGCCTCGACCCACCATGGCGGATCGACCCATCGACAGAGCTGGCCGCCCGTCACTGGCTGGCCGCCCGCGGCGTCGCCGGCATCATCCGATTCCCGGTGCACCGCTTCGGCACCGCCAGCGCCCCCGAACGCCGAGCCATGCGCGGCACCCCCGTTCCGGTGACCACATGACCACACCCACCGACAGCGGCGCCGACCCACTACCGATCAGCCGCAACCCGCCGAAACGCCGCAGCTCAGACTGGACAAATTCCCAACCCGGTCGCTGCACCTCCCGGAGCAGCCCTTCATCGCGGCGTGACGTTGGAGGACGCTGCGGCGACGATCCACCAATTGTTGCCCGTCCCGGAGCAACCCTTCATCGAGGCGCATCCGCGGTGGCGGCGTCGACATACGGGTCGGAATCGCTGCTCCTCCCTGAGCAGCCCTTCATCGAGGCGGCAACGCCGTCGCACCCCCGCCGCTGAGTGGCTGATCGCTGCCCTTGCCGGAGCAGCCCTTCATCGAGGCTCGACGGGCGCGGTGTGCTGACGCGCCCAGCCAGGTGGGCGGCACCGTCGCTGCGGGGTATCGCTGTCGTGGTCGGTATGGCGTTACTTCTCACTCACGGGTTACCCACGGGTCAGAGGCCGAGGAGGGGTTCCAGGCCGACGGTGAGGCCGGGGGTGTGCAGGACGTGGCGGATGGCCATCAGGACGCCGGACACGAAGGAAGCGCGGCTGAGCGAGTCGTGCCGGATGGTGAGCTTCTCGCCCTCGGTACCGAAGCGCACCTCCTGGTGGGCGACCAGGCCGGCCATCCGGACCGAGTGCACCCGCACACCCGGCCACCTCAGCACCCGGGGCACCCGCGCGCTCCTTGCGTGGTGGCATCCGGCATCGGTGCCGAGCCAGCGGCTGCGCCGCAAGGCAAGATCAACACTGATCGCCACCTGCGAACGCGCGATGGAGATCCAGGCCTGGCTCGTGCTCGGTGTGGTCGACGGAACCCAAGCCCATTATCGCGGAATATGCACCCGATGAGCACCAACAGTGTGCACCGATACATCATCGCGTACGACATCACCAGCGACGCCCGCCGGCTCAAAATCGCAACGGCCCTCGAATCCTACGGCGACCGGGTGCAGTACTCGGTGTTCCTGGTGGACGCCAAATCCGCCAAACTTCTCCGCCTGCACACCACCGTGCGCAACCTCATCGACTCCAAGACAGATTCGATCATAATTTGCGACCTCGGCCCGCTCGGTGCCGGAGAAGACACCGGCATCGAAGTCCTCGGCGCGCCGCGCAGATACACCGGCCAAGGACCGCTGGTCCTGTGAACGCGAAGGCTCCGACACCCCGGCGACACGCCCGCACCCTTCGCGCCACGTTCGCCCAGATCAGAGGCCCTACGTCGCACTAGACCAGGTCAAATCCCCACAACCGAACCCCGACAACCAACACCCTTCGCAACCCGCCGAAACGCCGCAGCTCAGACTGGACAAATTCCCGACCCTATCGCTGCCCCTCCCGGAGCAGCCCTTCATCGAGGCCCGAAGAAACCGACCTGCTGGAAGTCGGCGTACCGAATCGCTGCCCCTCCCGGAGCAGCCCTTCATCGAGGCGCGGCGAGGGCGTAGTCCGCCAGTTCCCACAGCCGATCATCGCTGCCCCTCCCGGAGCAGCCCTTCATCGAGGCAACACTGGTTCTTCGCCGACGAAGGTGACGGTGTCGTTATCGCTGCCCCTC
>DASYBQ010000118.1:0-39556 GCA_036500625.1 Pseudonocardia sp.
CGCTACACGGTGGCCTGGCTGTCCACCTTGTCGGTCACTTCCAGGATCAGCCGGGTCACCGTCTCGGGGTCATCGGACATCGGCACGTGTCCCACGTCGTCCAGCCTGATCAGCTCGGCGTTCGGCACCCGCCGGACCATGGGCTCGCCGAAGTGCTTGAACGGAATGATCCGGTCCTTGCGTGGCCACACCAGCCGCACCGGGCAGCCAGGGTCGGGCAGCGGCTGGAACTGGTGGTCGGCCAGCACTCTCAGCAGCGGGCGCAGCACCGGCGCGTTGCGCAGCGCGCGCAGGTCGGCGGCCACCTCGGCCGGGTCGAACCGCTCAGGGTGCGCGACCTGCGCGGCCACCAGCCAGCGGCGGCCGCGCGGGGTGCGGGCCAGTGCGTCTACCCGAGGCCCGAGCGCTTCCATCATCTCGATGCCCAGTCGGATACCGGTAATCAGTGCGGCCAGCCTTGTGTTGGTGCGCGCCGCGCCGGCCGGCGAGAACGCCACCACCGAGCGGGCCCGACCGCGCCGGGCCAGCTCGAGGGCCAGCCAGCCGCCCAGCGAGTTGCCCACCACGTGCACCTTGTCCAGCCCGAGCGAGTCCAGCTCGGCGACCACCCCGTCGACCAGCGCGTCGATGCCGGGCGTCACGTCGTCGCCGAGCGGGGCGGCGCCGCTGTGCCCGAGCAGCGTCGGCGCGATCACCTCGTGGTGGCGCTCCAGCAGCGGCAGCACCGGCTTCCAGGACCGCCAGGTCACGCTGATGCCGTGCAGCAGCAGGATCGGCGTGCCGGACCCGCCCCGGTGCCCGGGGGTGTCCGGCGCGATGTGCTCCTCCAGCACGCTGTCGGAGCCCGCCGAGCGCCGCCGGGCCCGGGCGGCCAGATAGCCGCCGGCCAGCGCCGCCCCGGCGAGCAGCAACCCTCCGCGCCTCACCAGCTCGGCCCGTGGACTTCGTGGCCGGGGGTGGTCTTGAGCAGGCCGCGGTAGGCGTCCGCCGCGGTGCGTCCCTTGTTCACCACGCCGTACACCTCGGTGGCTATCGGCATCTCCAGGTCCAGCTCGGCGGCCATCTCCATCACCGCGCCGACCGCCTTGACCCCCTCGGCCACCTGGTTCATCGCGGAGATCACCTCGTCGATGGTCTTGCCCTTGCCCAGCTCCTCGCCGACCCTGCGGTTGCGGCTGGCCGGGCTGGTGCAGGTGACGATCAGGTCGCCGATGCCGGCCAGCCCGGCGAACGTCACCGGCTCGCCGCCAACCGCCTCGCCGAAGCGGGCCATCTCGCGGGCCGCGCGGGTGACCACCATGGCTTTGGTGTTGTGGCCCGCGCCCGCGCCGTCCCCCATGCCCGCCGCGATCGCGAACACGTTCTTCAGCGCGCCGGCCACCTCCACCCCGCGCACGTCGGTGGTGGAGTAGATGCGGAACCGCTCGGTGCGGAACAGCGCGGCCAGCTGGGTCGCCGAGTTCTGGTCGGGCATCGCGAGGGTGGCGGCGGCGGCGTAGCCGGCGGTCACCTCGCCGGCGATGTTCGGGCCGGCCAGCACACCGGCCGGGTGGCCGGGCAGCACCTCGGCGACGATCTCGGTCATCCGGTAGTGGGTGCTCTGCTCCAGCCCCTTGACCAGGCTGACCAGCGGAACCCACGGGCGGACGTACGGCGCCGCGTGTTCCAGCGCCTCCCGGAAGCCGTGCGAGGGCACCCCCATGACCAGGACGTCCGCGTCGGTCACCGCCTCCTCGGTGTCCGTGGTGGCGCGCAGCGTGTCGCTCAGCGGCACGTCGCCGAGGTACTTGCTGTTGCGGTGGTTGTCGTTGATGTCGTCGGCCACCTCCTCGGAGCGGGCCCACAGGATGGTGGGCGCGCTGGCCGCCAGGATCGAGGCCACCGCGGTGCCCCAGGAGCCGCCGCCCAACACGCCGACCCGGGGTTGTCTGCGCTTCATCGCGTCATTATCCGATCACTCCTGTGTGGTCGACGGGCGTTCGTGCCAGGCTGGTCCGGGTATTCTGACAGCTGAGAGATACTCGCATAATCAACTATTGGGTACCTGCTGTATTGAAGGAGAGCCCATATTGAAGGAGAGCACAGTGTCGCCAAGCTCGCCGACCGAAGAGCTGCTGGAGACGATCCGATCGGGGCCGGTCGGCGACAAGGTCGCCGCCGTCTTCGACTTCGACGGCACGCTCATCGACGGCTACTCCGCGGCGGCGCTCTACGAGCACCGGTTCCGCAACTTCGAGATCGGCCCGACCGAGATGCTGCGCACCGCCCGGCTGATGCTCGGCCCGACGATGAGCGAGGAACAGTTCACCGAGCTGGTCGAGGGCGGCATGGCCGGCTGGGCAGGGCGGACCGAGGAGGATGTACTGGAGCTGGGCGAGCGGCTGTTCGCCCAGGGCGTCGCCGGCACCCTGTTCCACCAGGCCTGGCGGCTGGTCAAGGCGCACCAGCGGGCCGGGCACACCGTGGTGATCGCCACCTCGGCCACCCTGCTGCAGGTCGCCCCGCTGGCCAGGGAGCTGGGCGTCGAGCACGTGCTGTGCACCCGGCTGGAGACCGAGAACGGCCTGCTGACCGGGAAGGTGGCCGGCCGCGCGCTGTGGGGCGACGGCAAGATCGCGGCGGTGCTGGAGTTCCTCGCCGAGCACAACATCGACGCCTCGGCCAGCCACGCCTACGCCAACGGCGACGAGGACGTCCCGCTGCTGGCCGGCGTCGGCAACCCGCACCCGGTGAACCCGCAGCCGGAGCTGGCGCGCGAGGCGCGGCGGCGCGGCTGGCCGGTGCTGGCGTTCCAGTCCGGCAAGACCGGCCGGTTCGACCCGACGCCCGCGCTGCGCACCGCCACCATGTTCGGCACGCTGTTCGCCTCCTCGGCGATGGGCATCGCGGTCGGCGTGCTCAACGGCAACCGCCGCCAGGGCGTCGACCTGGCCACCTCGATGTTCGACGCGCTGGCCGGCCCGCTCGCGGACATCGACATCGAGGTGGTCGGCGAGCACAACGCCTGGTCGCACCGCCCGGCGGTGTTCTTCATCAACCACCAGAGCACGCTGATCGACTTCCTGGTCACCACCCGGGTGATCCGCACCGGCTTCACCGCGGTGGCCAAGGCCGAGGTGAAGAGCATGCCGATCATCGGCCAACTGTTCGACGCCGCCGGGGTGGCCTTCCTGGACCGGTCGAACCGGGCGAAGGCGATCGAGGCGCTGGAGCCGGCCGTGCAGAAGCTGCGCGACGGCACTTCGGTGATCATGGCGCCGGAGGGCACCCGCTCGCTGACGCCGAGGATCGGGCAGTTCAAGAAGGGAGGTTTCCACCTGGCGCGCCAGGCCGGGGTGCCGATCGTGCCGATCGTGATCCGCAACTCCGGGGAGATCATGTGGCGCAACGCGAAGACCGCCCGCGCCGGCACCATCCAGGTGGCGGTGCTGCCGCCGGTCCCTACCGACGGTTGGACCGACAAAGATCTCGACGACCAGGTCGAACGGGTCCGCCAGCAGTACCTGGACACGCTCGACGACTGGCCCGCCGCGCTATCGACGCCCCGGGACCAGGACAACTAGGGTGTCAGTCACCGCACAGTCGTACCGGGGTAGGTGTCATTGATGCAGCTTGATTCGGCCGCGATGCGCAACGGTGCGATCGCTCTGCTCGGCCGGACACCCGCGCGGGGGGCGTTGCGCCGGGCGCAGCTGCTGCCCTCCGGCGGCTCGCCGGGCCCGACCGACACCCCGGAGGTCGTGCAGCTGCTGCGCGACGAACAGTTCCGAGGCTCGGTGGCCAGGCTGGCCACCCGCGAGGATGTCCCTTTCGACGAGGCGATCGTCGAGACGGCGGACTACCTGCGGGAGATGTCGGCCAGCCACCAGCCGAAGGTCACCCAGGCTTGGCAGCGCTTCGGCAGCTGGCTCACCCGGGGCTACGACATCCTGGTCGACGAGGACGGCCTTGCCGAGCTGCGCCGGCTGGACCGCAAGCACTCGCTGGTGTTCCTGATCTCGCACCGCTCCTACCTCGACGAGTTCGCCCTGCCGCCGGTGCTGGAGACCGGCGGGCTGTCCGCGCTCTACGGGATGGCCGGGGCGAACCTGAACTTCTTCCCGCTGGGCACGGTGGCCCGGCGCACCGGGATCGTGCACGTGCGCCGGTCCACCGGTGACATCCCGTTCTACCGGCTGGCGCTGCGCTCCTACGTCGGCCAGCTGATCGCGAACAAGTCGAACCTGTGCTGGTCCATCGAGGGTGGCCGCTCGCGCACCGGGAAGCTGCGCCCGCCGCGCTACGGGCTGCTGCGCTACGTGGCCGACGCGGTGAACGAGCTGCCCGAGGCCGACCCGCTGCTCGTGCCGATCTCGATCATGTACGACCAGCTGCCGGTGCACGAGGTCGGCCGGATGGCCTCCGAGGCGCGTGGCCAGGGCAAGGAGGCCGAGGACTTCCGCTGGCTGGTCAACTACGCCCGGGGCCTGCGGGAGCGGCTCGGCCGGGTGTACCTGGACTTCGGTGAGCCGCTGCCGCTGCGCCAGCGCTTCGAGGAGCTGCGCGCCGAGGGCGTCAAGGACAACCAGGTGGAGCGCGTCGCGCTGGACGTGTGCCACCGGATCAACGCGGCCACCCCGGTCACCCCGACCGCCGCGGTGTGCATCGCGCTGCTGGCCGCCGACCGGGCGCTGACCCTGGACGAAGTGCTCAGCACGGTGCGCCCGTTGGCCGACTACGTGGCTGGCCGTGGCTGGCCGGTGGCCGGCGCGGCCAACCTTACCGACCGCGCCACGCTGCGCTGGGCGCTGCGCGAGCTGGTCCGCTCCGGCGTGCTGACCTCCTACACCGGTGGCCCGGAGACGGTGTGGGGCATCGGCGCCGAGCAGCACCTGATCGCCGCCGTCTACCGCAACAGCGCGATCCACGTGCTGCTGGTGCGGGCCATCGCGGAGCTGTCCCTGCTGGCCGTCGCGGAGTCCGACACCAGCGCGGACAAGGCGGCGCCGAGCACGCTGTTCGACGAGGCGCTGCGGCTGCGCGAGCTGTTGAAGTTCGACTTCTTCTTCGCCCAGCGCGATCAGTTCGCCGAGGAGCTGGCCACCGAGGTCGCCATCCTGGCCCGCCCGGACACTTCGAACGGCCTCGAGGTCACCAAGGACCAGGCGCTGGAGTGGCTGGCCAACGCCCGGCCGCTGGTGTCGCACCTGGTGCTGCGGCCGTTCCTGGACGCCTACCGGGTGGTCGGCGAGCAGCTGGCCGCGCTGGACGAGGACGAGGAAGTGGTGCAGAGCGCGCTGGTGGACAGCTGCCTGCGCATCGGCTACCAGTGGACGCTGCAGCACGTGCTGGCCAGCGAGGAGTCGGTGTCCGGCGAGATGTTCAACACCGCGCTCAAGCTGGCCGGGCACCGGGATCTGGTCAAGTCGGACGCGCCGCACCTGGCCAAGCGGCGCCGGGAGTTCGCCGATGAGCTGGGTGAGGTGGCCAGGGCGATCGGGCGCATCGCCGAGCGGGACAACGCGACCGCCGCGATGAACGTCCCCTCGCCGCTGTCCGCTCGGCGCCGCTAACTCGCTGACATCTCACAATCTGAGGCGATCAGTGCTCCCCGGGTGCGACAATTACCGCATCCGGGGAGAGGGTAAATCACCGTGTGCGGAATTGTGGCCGCTTTTGCCGAATCTGACGGGATCATCGACACCGAGAAGTGCGAGCGGATGCTCGCGCGGATCCAGCACCGAGGGCCGGACGACACCGGCGTACTCGCGCTGAACAACACCGCGTGGCTGGGGCATCAGCGGTTGTCCATCATGGATGTCACCGGTGGTCGCCAGCCGCTGGCCGACCCGGACTCCACCACCTGGATCGTGGGCAATGGCGAGATCTACAACTACCGCAGCCTGAACGCCGACCTGCCCGAGGGCCTTGTCCGCACCAAGTCCGACACCGAGGCCGCGCTGCACCTGGTGATGCGCGCCGGCCCGGCGGCGGTGCAGGAGCTGAACGGCATGTTCGCCTTCGCGATGGCCGGCGAGGGCGGCAGGGGCCTGGTCGCGCGGGACCCGTTGGGCGTCAAGCCGCTGTACTGGTTCGAGGACAACCACGTCACGCTGTTCGCCAGCGAGCTGCGCGCGTTCGACACCGAGGACCGGCCGAAGGTGCGCTCGTTCCCGCCGGGTTGCCTGTGGATGCCGCACACCGGCATGGTCCGCTACACCAACGGCGTGCCTGTCGAGGTGCGCCCCGCGCATCGCGCGCCGGAGCCGGCGTGGGACGACGTGGTGCTCAAGAACGTGCGCGAGGCGGTGGTCACCGCGGTGCGCCGGCGGATGATGAGCGACGTGGGCGTCGGGGTGTTCCTCTCCGGTGGGCTGGACTCCGCGCTGGTCGCCGCGATCGCCGCCAGGGAGGCCGACGAGCGCGGCGAGGTGCTGCCCACCTTCGCGGTGGGCACCGAGGGCAGCGGCGACCTGGTCGCGGCGCGCAAGGTGGCCGAGCACCTCGGCAGCGACCACCACGAGATCCTGGCCACCTCGGAGACCATCGAGGAGGCCCTCGACGAGGCGGTACAGGTCATCGAGCACTTCGACCCGGCGCTGGTGCGCAGCTCGGTGCCCAACCTGCTGCTGGCCAGGGAGGCGTCCAAGAAGGTCAAGGTGGTGCTCACCGGCGAGGGCGCCGACGAGCTGTTCGCCGGCTACAGCTACGTGCACACCCCGGAGTACGCCGAGCCGGACGTGCTGCACGCCGAGCTGGTGCGCAGCCTGGAACAGCTGCACCACCTGAACCTGCAACGCTGTGACCGGACCACCATGTACTACGGCCTCGAGGCCCGCGAGCCGTTCCTGGACGTGGATCTGATCCGTGCCGCGCTGTCGCTGCCGCCGGAGTGGAAGCAGTGCCCGGACGGGCGGCCGGAGAAGGCGCTGCTGCGCGAGGCGTTCACCGGCTGGCTGCCCGAGGACCTGCTGTGGCGCGGCAAGGAGCAGTTCGGCGACGGCTCCGGCGCGGGCACCGTGCTGGCCGCACTGGCCAGCACCAAGGCGGACAAGGTCGGTGGCGGCTGGGTCGGCGAGGCACCCACCGACGGCTGGAAGCTGCGCAGCGACGAAGAGGTGCTCTACTTCGAAATCTGGCGCCGGCACTTCCGAGGCGTCCGCCCCAACGCCACCCTGGGCTCCTTCGCCACCGCCTGACCTCGGGGACAGCCTTCCGCGTGTGACCGGAGCCCCGACTCGCGGGCGGTGTTCGGGGAAGGCTGCCTGGATAATCGCCCTGATGCCGACGAGCGAGCAGCCCGAGCGAGGCTTGGCCAACCTGGACCTGCTGACCACGCCGGCCGGTCAGGCCGTGCTGGCTGAGCTCGCGGACACCGAAATGGCCGCGGCGGCGGAGCTGCGGGTGGCCGAGGCGCTGCGCCGTCGGTACCCCGCCGAGCTGGTCACCGCGGCGCTCGCCCAGCACGAGCTGCGGCGCCGGGCGCGGGCTAAGTTCTCCCTGGCCGGCGAGATGTGGTTCACCAGGGCCGGGTTGGAGCAGGCCTCGTCGGAGGCGGTCGCCCGGCACCGGGCTCGGCGATACGCCGGCGCGGCCCGGGTGGTGGACCTGTGCTGCGGCATCGGCGGTGACCTGGTGGCGCTGGCCGGCGCCGCGACCGCCGCACTCGCGGTGGACCGGGATCCGCTGCACCTGCGGATGGCCGCGCTCAACGCCGCCGTGCACGGACTCGAACCCGAGACGCTGCCGGCCGATGTCCGCGATGCGCCGCTGCAGCCGGCCGACGCGGTGTTCGTCGACCCGGCCCGGCGCTCCGGTGGCCGCCGGCTGCGCGCCGGGGACAGCGAGCCGCCGCTCGACTGGTGCACCGCGCTGGCCGAGCGGGTGGCCGGGGTCGCCGTCAAGGCCGCGCCCGGGCTGGACCGGGGCAGCGTCCCGCCGGGCTGGGAGGTGGAGTTCGTCGCCGAGGGCCGGGACCTGAAGGAGGCGGTGCTGTGGTCGCCCGCGCTGCGCGGCGCGCCGACCAGGGCAACCCTGCTGCCGGCCGGCGACCAGCTGCTGGCCAACCCCGGCGGGCCGGTGGACTGCCGGGCCCCCGGCGAGTACCTCCTCGACCCGAACCCGGCGGTCACCCGCGCCGGTCTCGTCGAGGACCTCGCCCGCCGCCTTGGTGCCTGGAAGATCGACCCGATGATCGCCTTCCTTTCCGCCGACATACCGTTGCGCACCCCGTTCGGCCGCACGCTGCGGGTGCTCGAGCACGGCCCGTGGCGGGAGAAGGACCTGGCCGCGCGGCTGCGGGCCCACGGCATCGGCGCACTGGACATCCGCCGCCGCGGCCTGGCCGGCGACGTGGACGTGCTGCGCCGCAAACTCCGCACCACCGGCCGCACCCCAGCCACGCTGGTGATGACCCGGGTGGACGACCGCCCGTGGGCGCTGATCTGCGTCGAGGACTGACCCGGGCCGCCGAGTGCTACTAGCGTGCTGGGCACACACGATTTCGGGGAGGCGAATGTGTCGACGATGACCACACCCGAGGTGGCCGCCGAGACGGTCGACGTGGCCGGGAGCCCGGTGTCGGTGCGCCGGCGCGGCACCGGGGAGCCGCTGCTGTTCCTGCACGGGGCCGGGTTCACCGGCCGGTGGCTGCGCTTCCACGAGGCGCTCGCGGGCGGCGCCGCGGTCATCGCGCCGGAGCACGTCGGCTTCGGCGGCACCCCGATGCAGGACTGGCTGCAGGACATCGGCGACCTGGTGCTGCACTACGACGACCTGCGCGCCACCCTCGGCCTCGACCGGTTCCACCTGGTCGGCTACTCGGTGGGCGGCTGGGTCGCGGCGGCCTACGCAACGCTGTTCCCTGACCGGCTGCGCTCGCTCACCCTGATCACCCCGGTCGGCCTGCAGGTACCGGGCAAACCGCCGTTCGCCGACATGTTCGCGATGACCCCCAAGCAGCTGTTCGGCACCCTGTTCAACGACCCGACCAACATCGGCGAGGTGATGCTCGACCCCACCGACCCCGATGTCGTGGTCCGGGTGTACGAGGAACAGTCCACCCTGGCCCGGTTGATATGGAACCCGCGCTACGACCGCAAGCTGCCGCACCGGCTGCGCCGGGTCAGCTGCCCGGCGTTGGTGGTCGGCGCCGAGCACGACCGGCTGGTGCCCAACGAGATGTCCGACCGGTACGCCGAGCTCATCCCGGGCGCGAGCACCGCCCGCATCCCCGGCACCGGGCACGCGATCGTCATCGAGCAGCCCGAGGCGACCGCGCGGGTGGTGCTGGACTTCCAGGCAGGTGTCCGATGACCGCTGTATCCAACGCTGCCGACCCCCGGCCGGAGACCTCCTCGGCCAGTCGGCCGAAGCACAGCCTGCAGTTCTTCCACTTCGGGTTGATGCCGTACCCGAACATCCCGCCGCCGGAAGAGATGGACTCGACCTGGGTCACGTTGTCCAACGGCAACTACGACCCGGTGCTCGGGCACCGGCTCTACAACGAGTACCTGGACCAGGCGGTGCTCGCGGAGAAGCTGGGTTACGACGGCACCTGCGTCAACGAGCACCACCAGAACGCCTACGGCACCATGCCGGACCCGAACGTGATGGCCAGCCACATCGTGGCCCGCACCAGCAAGATCCGGGTCGGCATCATCGGCAACGCGCTGCCGCTGCATGAGAACCCGCTGCGGGTGGCCGAGTCGGTCGCCATGCTGGACGTGATCTCCGGCGGCCGGATCATCTCCGGGTTCGTGCGCGGCACCGGCGTGGAGTACCACTCGCTGCGGGCCAACCCGGCCACCTCCCGGGAGCGGTTCTGGGAGGCGCACGACCTGATCCTGAAGGCGTGGACCACCGACGGCCCGTTCGACTGGCAGGGCAAACACTTCGACATCCCATATGTGAACCCGTGGCCCCGCCCGTTCCAGCAGCCGCACCCGCCGATCTGGCTGCCCGGCCAGGGCTCCTTCGAGACGATCAGGGAGGCGGCAAGGCGGCGCTACCCGTTCATGATGGTGTTTGCGCCGCTGGCCTTCACCAAGGTCAACTACGACATGTACCGCAAGGCGGCCGCCGAGTTCGACTACCAGCCGTCGCCCGAGCAGTTGGCGTTCTGCGTGCCCACCTACGTCGCGGAGACCGAGGCGAAGGCACACGAGGAGGCCCGCGAGCACATGATGTGGCTGTTCCACCGCGGCCTGAAAATCCCGGATTACCACTGGATCCCGCCGGGCTACCTGACCGGCCAATCGCTGCGCGGCATGATCATGGGCAAGCGCAAGTTCGGCATCAAGGACCACGTCGACCTGAGCTACTCCGAGCTGCTGGACGAGCAGTACATCATCGTCGGCACCCCGGCCCAGGTAGCGGAGAAGCTGGCCTACTACACCGAGGAGCTCGGCGCCGGCATCCACGTGGCCAGCTCGGCGCAGATCGGCGACATGCCGCACTGGAAGGTCGTGAAGAACATGACCCTGTTCGCCGAAGAGGTCATGCCCCAGTTCCGCCCGCCGGGCAACCAACCGGCCTGGGCACGCGGCATCCCGGTCCCCGGCACCCCCGAGTCATTGAGCTGACCCACCCACCGCCCCGGCCGCCCCTGGCCGACCCGAAGTGGACGGCACACAGCCGATGGGCGCCGCACATATGCCTGGACTTGTGTGCGGCGCCTACTCGTTGTGTGCGGCCGGGCGGTTGTGTGCGGCCGGAGCGACTGGCACCACGGTTGGGCAAGTGGGGTGTTCCGGTCTCGTGACGGGGGAGGCCTAGCGGGCTACTGGACAGTAGGCTGTGCCGATTCCCAGAAACGGGCTGTGATCCAGCCCACATTTGAATGAGGGGCGGGCGCACCATGTCCGAGACGGTCGAGCGGGTGGAACAGCCAAGCGAGCGGAGCTTTTTCGGCCATCCGATCGGGCTCACCAACCTGTTCGGTGTCGAACTGTGGGAGCGGTTCTCCTACTACGGGATGGTCGGCATCCTGTTGTACTACCTGTACTACACGTTGGAGCAGGGTGGGCTGGCGCTGCCGGTGTCCACCGCGACCGGCATCGTCGGTGCCTACGGCGGCATGGTGTACCTGTCCACCGTGCTCGGCGGTTGGCTGGCCGACCGGCTGCTCGGCATGGAGCGCATGGTGTTCTACGGCGGCTTCGTGGTGATGCTCGGGCACCTCGCGCTGGCCGTGCTGCCGGGGTTGGCCGGCGTCGGTGCCGGCCTGGTGCTCGTGGCGTTGGGAAGCGGTGCGCTCAAGGCGAACGCCTCCTCGCTGCTAGGCACGCTCTACTCGAAGGGCGACCCGCGCTGCGACGGCGGGTTCACGCTGTTCTACCTGGGGATCAACCTCGGCGCGTTCCTTGGTCCGCTGCTCACCGGCCTGTTGCAGAGCAGCCTCGGCTTCCACTACGGTTTCGGCGCCGCCGCCGTCGGCATGGCGCTCGGCCTGGCGCAGTACGCGGTGTTCCGGCGCAACCTGGGCACACACGGCAAGGCACCGGGCAACCCGCTGCCCCGCGAGGCCTACACCCGGGCCGCGCTGCTCGGCGTGGTCGCCGTGCTGGCCGTCGTCGCGGTGCTGTCCACCGGGTGGGTGACCCTGGCCAACCTCAAGTGGGTGGTCACCGGGGTGATCGCGGCGGCCTCGATCGTCTACTTCGTCGTATTGCTGACCAGTCGCAAGGTCGTCGCGGTCGAGCGCAGTCGGGTGCGGGCGTTCATTCCGCTCTTCATCGCGAACGTGGCGTTCTGGTCGCTGTTCCAGCAGATGTTCACCGCGCTGGCGGTCTACTCCGACAAGCGGATGGACTGGGACATCTTCGGCTGGGGCGCGCCGCCGGCCTGGATTCAGTCCGAGGAGCCGGTCTGGGTGATCCTGTTGTCCCCGGTGTTCGCCGCGATCTGGACCAAGCTGGTCACCAGGGCGCCGTCCACACCGATGAAGTTCGGCCTCGGCGTGACCGGGATGGGCGTGGCGTTCCTGCTGTTCCTGCCGTTCGCGGCCGGCACCGGCAAGAGCACGCCCGCGCTCGCGGTGTTCTTCATCCTGGGGGTGTTCGCCGTCTCCGAGCTGATGCTCTCGCCGATCGGGCTGTCGGTGACCACCAAACTGGCCCCGGAGGCGTTCCGGGCGCAGATGATGGCGCTGTACTTCTTCTCCGTCGGCATCGGAACCTCGCTGGCCGGCGTGCTGGCCGGCTTCTACTCCCCGGAGCACGAGCTGGCCTACTTCGGCATCACCGGCGCGGTCACCATCGCCATCGGCCTGGTCATGATGACCGTGAGCCCGTGGATCCGCCGCCAGATGGAAGGCGTCCACTAGCGGCGGCTTGTGAGTGCGGAGTGTCCCTGTAGCGGCACTCCGCACTCACGAGCTAGCAGCCGGGCCGGGCCGCGTTCGGTTACGGGGTGGCCGGGCTGGCCCGGTCGGTCAGCAGCAGCCGGACGGCCGAGGTAGACCAGGAAGCCGGCCGCGACGCCGAGCAACGAGACCAGCCCGGCGCGGCGGCCCTTGGTGATCGACCGGGACACCAGGTAGATCATGTTTGGTCCGGGGGTGAGCACCAACCCGAGCTCCACCAGACCGATACCGCCCACCGAAGCCGCACTGACCGCGGTGGCGGGGATGGGGATACGGTCGGCCGTATGCGGGTCGGGATTGTGGCGGGGCAGGATCAGCGCGAGGTGGCGCGGGACGCCCGGTGGGTCGAGGAGGCCGGGTTCGACCAGGTCGCCTGCGGTGAGCACCTGTTCTTCCACGGGCCGACGCCGAACAGTTTCGTCGCGCTGGCCGCCGCGGCGGGGGCGACCGAGCGGGTCCGGCTGCTCAGCGCGCTGACCATCGTGCCGGTCTACCCGCTGGCGATCCTGGCGAAGCTCACCGCAAGCCTGGACCAGGTGTCCGGCGGCCGGTTCGACCTCGGTGTGGGTGTCGGCGGTGAGTACCCGCCGGAGTTCGCCTCGGCCGGGGTGGACACCCGGGATCGGGGAGCCAGGACGGACGAGGCGCTCGAGGTACTGCGGCCACTGCTGGCCGGCGAGACGGTCACCCACCAGGGCCGGTTCGTGCGGATCCCCGGGCTGGCGCTGCAGCCACCGGCCGTGCAGCAGCCGGGACCGCCGGTGTGGGTTGGCGGGCGGAAGGGGGCGGCGGTGCGCCGGGCCGCGCGGTTCGGCGACGTGTGGCTGCCGTACATGTACACCCCGGAGCAGCTGGCCAAGTCGTTGGCCGAGGTCAACGAGGCCGCCGTGCGGTTCGGCCGGCCGGAGGGCGCGGTGGCGGGCGCGGTGTACTGCTGGGGCGCGGTCGACACCGAGGCCGACCGAGCCCGGCGGGGCGCCATCGAGGTGGTCAGCCAGGTCTACCAGCAGGACTTCACCCCGCTGGCGGACCGCTACCTGCTGCACGGCGATCCGCCGAAGGTGATCGAACGGCTTCGCGAGTACTACGACGCGGGCGCCCGACACCTGGTGTTCAGCCCGGCGGCTGGCGGCGCGGCGGAGCGCGCCGCGATGCTGGAGCTGTTCGCCGCCGAGGTGCTGCCCGAGGTCAGGTCATGGGCGCCGACTCGCAGCGGTGTTTGAGGCTGGCCGCCTCCAGACTGATGTAGCGGCGGCTGAGCCGGCCGTAGAGCAGGCCCAGCAGCGGCGCGAGTGCGCCACGCTGCGCGAGGGTCAGCGTGACCCGGCTGCGCCGCTCGCCCAGCCGCTCCACCCGGTGACCGCCCCGGGTGGTGACGCCGAGCGCGGTGCTGGACCATTCGAAGCGGCTGCCCGGTTCGAATTCGGTGACCCGCCACAGCGCCGTCGGCAGTCGGGGTTGGCGGACCCGCGCGGCGCTGGCGAAGGCCAGTGGCCCGGAGTCCAGCCGCCGCACGCTGGTCATCGTGGGGCACCAATGGGGCCAGTCGACCACCTCGGAGAGCACCCGCCAGACCTGCTCCTGGGGGGCCGCGATCTCCTCGCTCACCTCGAACCGCATGTACCAAATGGTACACTCTATGTTCGCGCAACAACCGGCGCAACTGCTCGACAGCGCTGTTCGGCCTTGTCAGACTCCGATCATGCCGCGTCGCTTTCCGCTCACCTGGGTATGTTCATGATCGTTGTCGGCGGGGAGTCGCTGGTCGACCTGGTGCCCAGCCCCGCCACCCGGGAGCCAGGCGGCCCGCTGCTGCCGCGCTGGGGCGGCGGGCCGTACAACGTGGCCATCGCGCTCGGCCGGCTCGGCGTGCCGGTCAAGTTCCTGTCCCGGATGTCCACCGACCCGTTCGGCACCGCCATGCTGGAGCGGGCCCAGCGCAGCGGGGTGGACACCTCGCTGGTGCAGCGCGGCGACGAGCCCACCACGTTGTCGGTGGTCAGCCTGGACGCGGCCGGCGCCGCGCGCTACGGCTTCTACACCGAGGGCACCGCCGACCGGTTGGTCGCCGACCCGGGGCCGCTGCCGGCGGACACCTCGGCCGTCGCGCTGGGCACCTTGTCACTGGTGCTGGAGCCGGGCGCCTCGGTGTACCAGCAGATTCTGCTGCGCGAGTCCCGCGCCGGCCGGCTGATCAGCCTGGACCCGAACATCCGGCCGGACCTGATCGAGGAACCGGACGCCTACCGGGCCCGGTTCCACGGCTGGCTGCCGTCGGTGGGCCTGCTCAAGGTGTCCGACGAGGACGCCGACTGGCTCGGCATGTCTCACCCGAATGAGTGGCTGAATGCCGGCGTCGGTGCGATTGTCATCACTCGGGGCGGCGGCGGTCTCAGCGTCGCGACCGGGCGGGGCACCGTCGAGGTGCCGGCCGTTCCCACCGAGGTGGTGGACACCATCGGCGCAGGCGATACCGCGCACGCGGCCCTGCTGGCCAGGATTTATGCCCACGGTGCGCTGCGCGCGCAGGGCCCGGCGACGTTGTCCGAGGACGGTTGGCGGGACGTGCTGGAGTTCGCCGCGCTGGCCGCCTCCCGCACCTGCGCCAGGGCGGGCGCGGAGCCGCCGACCGCGGCCGAGTTGAGCGCCGCGCGGTAGCTAGGTCAGCCGAACCGGGGTGGTAGGCGTTAGTTTAACGCTCGAACCCAAGCGCCACCCGAGTGTGAGAGGGAACCTCCACATGAGTTCATCTGATGACAAAGCCGTCCTGAACTACCCGGACGGCGAGTACGAAATGTCGATCGCCAAGGCAACCGAAGGTTCCTCGGCGTTCGAGCTGGGAAAGCTGCTGCCGAGCACCGGCCTGGTGACCTTGGACAACGGCTTCAGCAACACCGCGGCCTGCTCGTCGGAGATCACTTACATCGACGGTGACGCCGGCATTCTCCGCTATCGGGGCTATCCCATCGAGCAGCTTGCAGAGCACTCGACGTTCGCCGAGACCAGCTACCTGTTGATCTACGGAGAGCTGCCCTCCAAGGCGGAGCTCGAGGCGTTCAGCGACAAGATCCGCCGGCACACCCTGCTGCACGAGGACCTCAAGCGGTTCTTCGACGGCTTCCCGCGCGACGCGCACCCGATGCCGGTGCTTTCCAGCGCGGTCAGTGCCCTTTCGACGTTCTACCAGGACAGCCTTGACCCGTTCGACGACGCCGCGGTGGAGCTGTCCACGGTGCGTTTGCTGGCCAAGCTGCCGACCATCGCGGCGTACGCGTACAAGAAGTCCATCGGCCAGCCGTTCCTCTACCCGGACAACTCGCTGGGTGCGGTGGAGAACTTCCTGCGCCTGACGTTCGGCTTCCCCGCCGAGCCGTACGAGGTGGACAAGGACCTGGCCCGCGCGCTGGACGTGCTGTTCATCCTGCACGCCGACCACGAGCAGAACTGCTCCACCTCGACCGTGCGGATGGTCGGCTCCTCGCAGGCCAACCTGTTCGCGTCCATCTCGGCGGGCATCAACGCGCTGTTCGGGCCGCTGCACGGCGGCGCCAACCAGGCGGTGCTGGAGATGCTGACCCGCATCAAGGACGTCGAGGGCGGCGACGTGGAGAAGTTCATCAAGCGGGTCAAGGATAAGGAGCACGGCGCCAAGCTGATGGGCTTCGGCCACCGGGTCTACAAGAACTACGACCCGAGGGCCAAGATCGTCAAGCAGAGCGCGGACGAGGTGCTCAAGAAGCTCGGTGTCTCCGACCCGCTGCTGGACATCGCCAAGGTACTGGAGGAGAAGGCGCTGGCCGATGACTACTTCATCGACCGCAAGCTCTACCCGAACGTCGACTTCTACACCGGCGTGATCTACCGGGCGATGGGCTTCCCGACGAAGTACTTCACCGTGCTGTTCGCGCTCGGCCGGCTGCCGGGCTGGATCGCGCACTGGCGCGAGATGATGGCCGACCCGCAGACCAGGATCGGCCGGCCGCGCCAGCTCTACAGCGGCTACAGCGAGCGGAACTACGTCGAGATCGGGGACCGGGGCTGAGCGGCGCCGCACTCCCACTCCCGTGGGTGCCGGGTGCCGCTCGGCGCCCACGGGCCGGCTCGTGAGCGACTCCTCGGGCGCCGCCGTTGTCTGGTTCCGGCGTGACCTGCGGCTGGCCGACCACCCGGCGCTGCTCGCGGCCGCCGAAGCCGCGCCGCGTGCACTGGCCCTTTTCGTGCTGGACGACCGCCTGCTTGGCCCGTCCGGCGCGCCCCGCACGGCATTCCTCGCCGGCTGCCTGCGGTCGCTGGATGCGGCGCTCGACGGCCGGTTGCTGGTACGGCGGGGCGATCCGGCCCAGGTGGTGGCTTCGGTCGCCAGGGAGGTCGAGGCGCGGACCGTGCACGTCAGCGCGGACGCCGGCCCTTACGGCCGGGGACGCGACGAACGGGTGGCGGCGGCGCTGCGGTCCGGCGGCGCGGAGCTGGTGCGCACCGGTTCGCCGTACGCGGTGGCCCCCGGCAGGGTCCGCAAGGCCGACGGCGAGCCCTACCGGGTGTTCACCCCGTTCAAGCGGGCCTGGCTGGAGCACGGCTGGCGCGCGCCGGCGGACACCGATGCCGACACGGTGGACTGGCTGGACTTCTCCGAGGGTGCCGCCGAACCGCCGGGTGAGAAGTGCGGCGCCCAGCTGCCCCGCGCCGGCGAAGAAGCGGCGCTGAAGGCGTGGGCCAGGTTCCGGGACGGCCCGCTTGCCGACTACGACCGAGGCCGGGACCGGCCCGGCATCGACGGCACGTCCCGGCTGTCGGCCTACCTGCGCTTCGGCTGCCTGCACCCGCGCACCCTGCTCGCCGACCTCGGCGACCGCGCCGGCGGGGACTCGGCGGGTTCCGCCAGGGACACCTTCCGCGCGGAGCTGGCCTGGCGGGACTTCTACGCCGACGTGCTGTGGCACCGCCCGCGCACCGCCCGGCACAATGCCGACCGCCGGTTCGACGCGATGCCGTGGGACTCCGGCGCCGAGGCCGACCGGCTGTTCGACGCCTGGCGGGACGGCCGCACCGGTTACCCGGTCGTGGACGCCGGCATGCGGCAGCTGCGCGCCGAGGGTTGGATGCACAACCGGGTCCGGATGATCGTGGCCAGCTTCCTCGTCAAGGACCTGCATCTGCCGTGGTGGCGCGGCGCGCGGCACTTCATGCGCTACCTGGTGGACGGCGACCTGGCCTCCAACCAGCACGGCTGGCAGTGGACGGCCGGTTCCGGGACCGACGCCGCGCCCTACTTCCGGATCTTCAACCCGACCAGCCAGGGCGAGAAGTTCGACCCGGAGGGCGACTACGTGCGGCGCTACGTCGCCGAGCTGCGCGGGGTCGCCGGCAAGGCGGTGCACCAGCCGTGGCGGCTGCCCGGCGGCGCGGCGCCGGACTACCCCGAACCGATCGTGGACCACAAGGCGGAGCGGACCGAGTCGCTGGCCCGCTACGAGCTGGTGAAGGCCGCCGGCGGCTGAGCGGCGGATTCGGCCTGGCGTTCGCGGCGGCGCCACCAGCGATCCACCAGCGCGCCGGCCGCTACGCCGAGCAGCCCGCCGAGCGCGTTGGCGAAGTAGTCGGTCGGCGAGCACTGCCGCCCGGGGATCACCGTCTGGACCATCTCGATGCCGGCCGGCAGCAGCGCCACCAGCAGCGCGGGCCAGCCGACCCGCCGGGTGGCCAGCACCAGCGCGACGCCGAGCGGCACCAGCATGGCCACGTTGAGCAGGCTCTCCAGGTTGGCACCGACCTTGGCCACCGCCCCGGCGACCTGCGACCAGTCACTCGGCAGGCACTGCGCGAGGCTCTTGTGGTTGCCCCACCAGCCCCGGGGCGAGAGCGTGAGGGCCAGCGCGCCGGCCAGCGACAGCAACGCCAGCAGGGTGGGCACCGGCCGCCAACCGAACCGGCCGGCCAGCCGCCGCCACAGCAGCAGACACAGCAGCAGCGCTGCCAACCCGAGCACCGGCGTCCACCGGCTGATCGGCACGACCCGGCGCAGGTGGTGCGCGGCGTCCAGAAAGGTGACCATCGTCAGCCAGCCTCCCGCCCCAACCCTGAGTGCCGCTCAGTGCCCACCGGCCTCGTGAGTGAAAAGGCACGCTATAGCGCTACTTTTCACTCACGAGCAGTTGTCCACAGGCCATGAGGTAGTCCACAGGGGCGAACATTGCGGTGGTCTTTCGCCCCTGGGTGTCCATTGTGGAGGCATGCCCACTCCGCGCCGTACGATTCCGAGCCAGGTCGACCCTGCTCGCCATGGTGAGTGGTCACGGCTACTCGCCGGGCAGCACGGCATGGTGGGCACCGACCAGCTGCGGAGGTTCTCGGTCACCAAAAGCGCGGTCACCGCGAACGTGCGCGCGGGCCGTTGGCAGCGAGTCACCGCCGGGGCGTACGCCACGTTCACCGGGCCGCTGACCACACAGGCGCGCATTGCTGCGGCCCTGTGCCGCGCGGGTCCGGGCGCGATCGTGAGCTACCGAACCGCCGCCGAGCTCTGGGGCATGCTCCCCACCGAGCCGGGGCCGGTGCACGTCACCGTGCGCTACGGTTGCTCGGCGGTGTCCCACCCACCGTTGATGATCTGCCACCGGTCGCGGGCCTTCCAGTACATCGCGGTCGACGCCGACCCACCGCTGACCAGCCGCGCCGACACGGTGCTCGACCTGGCCGTCGCCGAGCCGACCGCGAGGCGGGCGATGCAGCTGCTGACCGCGCTGGTTACCGGCCGGAAAGCCGCGGCTTCGCGGGTCCGGGAGCGGCTGGAGCTGCGTCCGCCGCCCCGTTACCGGCACGCGCTGAAGCAGGCGTTGGACCGGATCGGCACTGGAGTGCAGTCACCTCTGGAGGAGCTCTACGCCGTGGACGTGGAGTCCGCACACGGCATACCGGGTGCACGTCGTCAGGAGCCGTTCGTGGTCGACGGCCGGACGCTGGTCGAGGATGCGGTGTACGACCCGATTGGTGTGCCACTCACCGTCCGGCTGGACGGGGCGACACACCTGCTGCCGGAGGTCGCGCAGCGGGACCGGCGCCGGGACAACGCCGCCGAGCTGGCCGACCGAGCGCGCCTGGTATTCGGCTGGTCGGAGGTGTCGGGCCAACCGTGCCTGGCGGCGAGCGAGGTATTCGGTGTGCTGCGCCGCTACGGCTGGCAAGGTCCGACGCAGGCCTGTCCCAGGTGCTCGTGAGTGAAAAGGCACGCTATCGCGCTACTTTTCACTCACGAGGCCGGAGGCCGGGTGCGTCCCAAGATGAGACGCCGGGCTCGGCGGTTCGGGTCGAGGCTCGGTCGGATGGACGCTGAGCAGCCGGGCACCCCGAACGAGAGCTACAACCCGTGGACCGTGGTGAACGTGGTGTTCCATCACCTCGCGGAGCAGGGCCTGCATCCGACCTTCAGTGAGGCCGGCGACCCGGGCGTGCAGGCCGCCGAGCTGCTGCGCGCGCTGGGCATCGCCGCGGCCGCCGACGGCAACCGGCAGGACTTCCAGCGCAAGACCGACGAGCTGGCCCGCATCCGGGCAGCCGTGTTTGGCGAACCCTGACGGCGCCGAGCTTGTTGTCGAGCGGCAAATGAGTCACTTGGACGGCGGGATGACGATCCCGTAGTCACGGATCTTGCGGTAGATGGTCGCGCGGGACATGCCGAGGTGCCGGGCGGCCTCGGCGCGGTTTCCGTCCGCGCCGCGCAGGCAGGCGATGATGGCGTCGCACTCGATCGACTCCAGTGGGGTGAGCACCCGGCGGCTGGTGGCCTGCACCTCGGACGGCAGGTCGGTCAGCAGGACGACCCCGGTCCGCCGGTGCGCGACGATCTTGCGGACGACCTGGTAGAGCTGCTCGGTGTTGCCCGACCACCGGTTGCGCATCAGCACCCGCATGGCCTCCGGGGAGCAGTTCAGCCGGGCGCCCCTGGTCAGCCGGGACAGCAGGAACGGCACCAGCTCGCGCACGTCCTCGATGTGGTGGCGCAGCGGCGGCACCACCACCGAGCGGGGGAACTGGCTGACCAGCCGTTCCAGCGCGCCGTGCACCGGGCCGGTGCCGGTGCGGGTGGCGACCACCCACTGCGCGTCCTGCTCGCGGGCGGCGAGACCGTCGTGCTCGGCGTCGCTCCGTGCAGCGGTCAACAGCCCGAGTATGCCGGTCAGCTCATCGAGCACCACATCGGGCAGCCGGTCCACCCGGCGCAGGATCACCGTGCCGCGCCCGTCCACCATCTCCTCGCGCACACCGTCCAGCCAGCGGCGCACCGCCGCCGAGTCGACGGGTTCCTCGGCGATGTCGGTGGCGTCGAACATCCGCAGGTGCCCGCCGGGAGTGTGCGCCAGGTGGGTGGCCTTGGCCACGGTCAGCTTGCCGACACCCGGCTCACCCTCCAGCAACAGCCACTCCCGGGACCGGAAATGTGTCTCGACCTCCTGGCAGCACTTGGTCCACAGCGCGCCCTTGCCGACCATGCCCGGTCGCGGCGCGGTGCTGGGCGGGGGGAGCCTGGCGCTCGGCCGGTCGGGCACCGGCGCGAGCAGATAGATCTGGGCCACGCCGCCGATGACCGCGCCGCCCGTCCAGCTCGGCTTGCAGTGCACCCGCACGGTCGCGCCGGTGGGCAGCGCGGCGCTGAACTGGGCGGGTTTGCCGCCGCCGAGCGCGTCGGTGACCAGGCCGAGCAGGGTGGCCTGGTCCCTGGGGTCGATCAGCGCCCTTGCCGCGTCGTTGAGCATGACCAGGTCGCTGCTGATCCCCAGCACCGGCCCTCGGTTGCGCTGGCAGGCACCGAGGTAGTCCTGCAGCAGGGCAAGCTCGCGGCGGCCGGTGTGCTCGAGCAGCGCCTCCTCGATCCGCCTGGCGATGCTGGACACGGCGGCCACCATCATCTGGTTCGCGTCCGCCCGCCAACAGGTCAGGTCGACGACGCCGAGCACCTTGCCGGTGGTCGGGTGGTGGATCGGCGCGCCGGCGCAGGCCAGCTCCTCCAGGTGTTCCACGTAGTGCTCGTGCCCGAAGACCTGCGCCGGCCCCCGCCCCTCCAGCGCGGTGCCGATGCCGTTGGTGCCGACGAACTCCTCGGCATAGGAGAAACCGGGCGCCAGCGACACCTGGTCCAGGTGGCGGCGCAGCCCTGGGTCACCGGTCCGCCGCTCCAGGACGACACCCTCGGCATCGGTCAGGATCAGGCTGACCGGTTCACCGGAGAACTGCGTGTCGGTCTCCGCAAGGATCGCTCCGGCGCTGTGCGTCAGCGAGGAGGAACGTTCCGGGTTCGGCGCGAACGGCAGCTCGAAATGGTCGGCGGAGACTCGGTAGTCCCTGGAGCGAACCCAGGAGGCCATGATCGGTTCCCGGACCACACCGTCCTTCACGTCGTCGAAGGTCAGAAAGCACTCGCGAGCATGCGCCAACGCGGCCGTAGCAGACGATGGTGCGTGCGGCGGTTGGTAGCCGCCCCGTGGTGGTGGGGACGCGTCGGGCAATCCGGGCTTGCCTCCTCGCCAACTCCGTCGGTGACGTGGTGCGCGGGCGCTGTGTCGAAAACAGGTCGATAGCGGCTTTCGACGTTACTCCGGCGCTAAGACCAACGGTAGGCGAGTAACAAAACACCCCAGCGTCTCATGTTGAGACCGCTGGTGCCGTCCCACCCCGGTGTGATCCGAAGCACGGGGACGTCGGCCAGGACGCTGAGCTCCCCTCACCGAGCTTGTTAGGAGAGGCCATGAGTCGCCAGAGCGTGGCAAAGGCTCACCAGAAGATCCAGGAACTCTCCTGGGAACCGATGTACCACACCCCGTACCAGAAGTACGGAACCGACTACACCTTCCAGAAGGCGCAGAAGAAGGACCCGCTCACGCAGGTCCTGCGGTCCTACTTCCCGATGCAGGAAGAAAAGGATCACCGGGTTTACGGTGCGCAGGACGGCGCCATCCGGGGGAACATGTTCCGCCAGGTGCAGGAGCGCTGGCTGGAATGGCAGAAACTGTTCCTGAGCATCATTCCGTTGCCGGAGATCTCGGCCGCCCGCTCGATGCCGATGCTGTTCCACACGGTGCCCAACCCGGAGCTGCACAACGGCCAGGCGATCCAGATGATCGACGAGGTTCGGCACAGCACGATCCAGCAGAACCTCAAGCGGCTCTACATGAACAACTACATCGACCCTGCCGGCTTCAACTCCAGCCTGCGCAACTTCCACAACGACTACTGCGGCACGATCGGCCGGCAGTTCGCGGAAGGCTTCATCACCGGTGACGCGATCACCGCGGCCAGCATCTACCTGACCATCGTGGCCGAGACGGCGTTCACCAACACGCTGTTCGTGGCCATGCCGGCCGAGGCGGCCGCGAACGGCGACTACCTGCTGCCGACGGTGTTCCACTCGGTGCAGTCCGACGAGTCGCGGCACATCTCCAACGGCTACGCCACCCTGTTGATGGCGCTGTCCGACGAGGGCAACCACCAGCTGCTCGAGCGCGACCTGCGCTACGCGTGGTGGAACAACCACGCCGTGGTGGACGCCGCGATCGGCACGTTCATCGAGTACGGCACCAAGGACCGCCGCAAGGAGCGCGAGTCCTACGCGGAGATGTGGCGCCGCTGGATCTACGACGACTACTACCGCAGCTACCTCGTCCCACTGGAGAAGTACGGCCTCGTCATCCCGCACGACCTCATCGAAGAGGCGTGGAACCGGATCTGGAACAAGGGCTACGTGCACGAGGTCGCACAGTTCTTCGCCACCGGGTGGCTGGCCAACTACTGGCGCATCGACCCGATGACCGACGAGGACTTCGAGTGGTTCGAGTACAAGTACCCGGGCTGGTACGACAAGTACGGGGCGTGGTGGGAGAACTACGGCCGGCTCTCCACGCCGAACGGGCACCACCCGATCGTCGCCGAGGACGTCGACTACGTGTACCCGAACCGGTGCTGGACCTGCATGGTGCCCTGCCTGATCCGGGAGGACGTGCAGACCGCCGAGGTCGACGGGGTGCACCGCACCTACTGCAGCGAGACCTGCAAGTGGACCGATGTGACCGCGTTCCGCCCGACCTACCAGGGCCGGGAGACGCCGAACATGGGCCGCCTCGTCGGGCAGCGCGAGTGGGAGACGCTCTACCACGGCTGGAACTGGGCCGACGTGGTCTCCGACATGGGCTTCGTGCGCGACGACGGCAAGACCATGGTCGCCCAGCCACACCTGGACCTGGACCCTGCCAAGATGTGGACGCTGGACCACCTGCGTCGGATGGGTCCGCTGCAGAGCCCGAACGTGCTGTTCAACGAGATGACCGACGAGCAGCGCACCGCGTTCATCGACGACTACCGCCGCCAAGGCCCCGCCGGCCGCCCCGCCGCCAAGGCCTAGTCCGCTTGTGAGTGGCGAGTGCCGCTACCGGCGAAGGGGCGCCGAAGGCGCGCTATAGCGTCACTCGCCACTCACAAGTCCGAGCGCTAGCGAGGACATATGAAGCACGTTGTGCGGTTCGAGCCGGTGGGGATCGAGATCGAGGTCGACGAGGACCAGACGATCCTGCGCGGGGCCGCCGAGCAGGGCGTGATGTTGATGCACGGCTGCAAGGAGGGCCAGTGCGCCTCGTGCAAGTCGTTCATCCTCGACGGCGAGGACGTCGAGCACGACAAGTACTCCACGTTCGCGCTGCCCGACTACGAGTTGGAGGAAGGCTTCACCCTGCTGTGCCGGGCGCACGCCTACGAGGACCTGACCATCGAGCTGCTCAACTACGACGAGGAGATGATCCGCTCCGGGCTGCCGATCACCGAGGCAACCGCCGAGGTGGTCGCCAACGAGCCGGTCACCAGGGACATGCACCACCTGGTGCTGCGCCTGGTGGAGCCGGCGGAGCTGAAGTTCTTCCCCGGGCAGTACGTGGACATCGCGGTACCCGGTACGGATGAACATCGGTCGTTCTCCATGGCCAACACGTCCAGCCGGGAGAGCGGCCAGCTGGAGTTCGTGATCAAGGTGTACCCGGACGGCCTGTTCTCCCGGTATCTGGAACAGGACCTGAAGGTGGGTGACCGGCTGGAGGTGACCGGTCCGTTCGGGGTGTTCACCCTGCGGGAGAGCCATGACTCGGAGCTGGTGTTCGTCGGGGGCGGCGCCGGCATGGCACCGATCCTCGGGCTGCTGCGGTCCATGGCCGA
This sequence comes from Pseudonocardia sp., assembly GCA_036500625.1. Lineage (GTDB taxonomy): Bacteria > Actinomycetota > Actinomycetes > Mycobacteriales > Pseudonocardiaceae > Pseudonocardia. The sequence goes on from DASYBQ010000118.1 coordinate 24,533, forward strand.
GCGTGGCATCACCCGCAAGGCGACGTTCTTCTACGGCGCGCGCACCCGGGCCGACCTGTGTTTCACCGATGAGCTGCGTGGGCTGGAGTCGACGCTGCCCGGGTTCCGCTACGTGCCTGCGCTGTCCGAGCCGGCCGAAGGGGACGGCTGGGACGGCGAGACCGGAATGGTCACCGATGTGGTCGAGCGGATGTCCGAGCGCCTCTCCGGACAGGACGCCTACGTCTGCGGCCCGCCGCCGATGGTCGAGGCGGCGATCGGCACGCTCGGCGCGCTCGGCGTCGACGAGGCACGGATCTATTTCGACAAGTTCACCACGACCGGCGAACCCGGCCAGTAGGGAGCACGGCATGACAACCGCACAGGAACGGTCCGTTCCGAAGGTCCATTTCACCGATGCCGAGGCAGGCGCCAAGGAGTTTCCCGACTCGAACGCCCGCCGGTACAACTACTTCTCCGCGCAGAAGCGCCGGCAGACGCACTACGAGGACGTCACCGTCGAGGTGCAGCCGGACCCGAGGCACTACCTGTCCCAGGGCTGGATCTACGGCTTCGCGGACGGCTCCCGTGGCTACCCGCTGACCTGGACCAAGCTCAAGGCCTGGGGGGTGGACGAGCCGGAGCCGGTGCGCGGTGTCGGCACCGGCGGTGGCGGCAAGGACCTGGTGTGGCCGGCGCACGGCTGGCACGAGTTCCGGGATCCCAACGAGGAGTGGGAGATGACGCTGTACCGGTACGGCGCGAACGTCGTCCGGCAGGTCAACCAGAACATCGAGAACGCCCGCGAGGCCAAGGCGTTCGAGCAGTGGAACCCGAACTGGGTGGCTTTCGTCGCAGCGCACGTCGGCGCCTGGATGCACGTCGAGCACATCCTCGGGCTGTACGTGTTCAGCCACGCCAACCGCTCCGGCCCGACCAACATGCACAACACCGCGATCGCGGTGAACGGCATGCACAAGATCCGGTTCGCCCAGGACCTCGCGCTGTACAACCTGACGCTGACCGAGGAGATCGACGGCTTCGACGGCACCGCGCACCTGGACGCGTGGAACTCCGATGCGGTCTGGCAGACCACCCGCCGGGTCGTCGAGGGTCTCACCGCGATCGAGGACGACTGGGGCGAGTCGGTCTTCGCGGCGAACATCGTGTTCGAGCCGCTGGTCGGCGAGTTGTTCCGCAGCGGCCTTGTGCAGCAGTGCGCGGCGGGCAACGGCGACTACATCACCCCGACCGTGGTGGGGGCGGGCGAGTTCGACTACGCCCGCCGCGACCTGCGGATGTCGATCGCCCTGTTCGAGCCCCGGGTCAGCGACCGCGAGTTCGCCGACCACAACAAGGAGATCATGAACGGCTGGTTGGCCACGTGGGTGCCGCGGTGCCTGGAGGCGGCGCGTGCGCTGCAGCCGCTGTGGTCGCAGCCGGACTTCAAGCCGCCGAGGTTCGAGGACTCGCTCGACCGGGCCAAGAACCGTTTCACCGGAATCCTGTCCGAGCTCGGCCTCGACGTACCGAAGGAGCTGAACCAGTGACCTCGTCCTCTGGGTTCAAGACTGCCGAAAGCCCGTACAAGTCGGACAACACCGCGTCCAACAAGTGCGGCTTCACCCTGATGAACAACCAGGTCGGCGCGCTGATCGCCGAGGTGTGCCGGGCGCTGGACAACGTCACGGTGACCCCGCTGCCCTCGATGATCCGCATCGACGCGCAGCGCCGGCTGGACCTCGTCTACGCCGACGTCGACGAGGCGGCCGGTGAGGAGGAGGGCTGGTTCGACGCCGCCGAGTTCGAGGAGAACATGTCCACCCACTACGGCCGGATGATCCACGAGGACGACCGGACGATCATGTTCGCCAATCCCGAGGACGCCGCCGAGTTCATCGGCTTCGACCTACCCACCCGCTGACCCCTTCCGACGAGGAACAAGGAGGACACATGTACGAGAAGGACGGCGAGAAGTACTTCATCGTGGATTCTCATTCGCATTTTTGGGATGCGAGTGAGGAGAACTGGGTTGCCGGCGCGGAGCAGTACGCGAAGGGGTGGATCGACTGTTTCTACGGCTACCACAAGTTGGGTCCGCCGTCCGAGCAGTGGGACTGGCAGCGGTTCCTCAAGGTGTCGGAGGAAGACTTCGTCCGGGACGTGTTCGACGAGGGACACGTGGACGTGGCGATCTTCCAGTCGACGTACCTTCGGGAGTGGTACCGGAACGGGTTCAACACGGTCGAGCGGAACGGCTCGTTGTTGGAGCGCTACCCGGAGCGGCTGATCCTGAACGGCCGCTGGGATCCGCGCGAGGGCGATGCGGGGCTCAAGCAGTTGGAGGAGGACCACAAGCGGTACAACTTCAAAGGCGTCAAGTTGTACACGGCGGAGTGGCGAGAGGGCTCGCGGGGCTGGACGTTGCGCGACCCCGAGGCGATGCGGTTCTTGGAGAAGACTCAGGAGCTGGGGATCAAGAACGTCCACGTGCACAAGGGGCCGACGATCTGGCCGTTGGACAAGGACGCGTTCGACGTGCGGGATGTGGACACGGCGGCGACGTCGTTCACCGAGTTGAACTTCATCGTGGAGCATGTGGGCCTGCCGCGTATCGAGGACTTCTGTTTCATGGCGGTGCAGGAGCCCAATGTCTACGCGGGGTTGTCGGTCGTGGTCGGCGGGTTGATGTACGCCCGGCCGAAGTTCTTCGCCAAGGTGATCGGCGAGCTGATGTTCTGGGTGGGCGAGGACAAGATGCTCTACGGCGGTGACTACAACATTTGGACCCCGAAGTGGCAGGTGGAGGGCCTCGTCGACTGGCAGATGCCCGACGACGAGCAGTTCACCGACTACGCGAAGCTGACCACCGACACCAAGAAGAAGATTCTCGGCCTCAACGCCGCCCGGCTGTACGGCATCGAGGTACCCGCCGAGTGTCAACTGGGCGCCGCCACCCCCACCGGCGACGTCGAGCAACCGGGCGAGGAACTGGTCAGCGGCACCGCAGGCTTGTGAGTGCTTAGTGATGCTACCGCGAAGTGGCGCCGAAGGCGTAGCGCTACTTATCACTCACGACACGCTTTTCGTCGTGAGTGATAAGTAGCGCTATAGCGTCACTAAGCACTCACAAGTCCGACGAGGAACGAGGAGGACAGACATGAAGGCTGTGCGGTTGCACGACTACCACAAGTCGCCGGTGGTGGAGGACGTGCCGGAGCCGACCATCAGCGGGCCGCTGGACGTGATCGTGAAGGTCGGTGGCGCCGGCGTGTGCCGCACCGACCTGCACATCATCGAGGGCCAGTGGGCCGAGGCGATGGGCCCCGAGCTGCCCTACACGATCGGGCACGAGAACGCCGGCTGGGTGCACGAGGTCGGTGACGGCGTCACCAACGTGGCCGTCGGCGACACGGTGATCCTGCACCCGCAGCCGTCCTGCGGGTTGTGCCTTGCCTGCCGGGCCGGGCGGGACATGCAGTGCACCGGCGGCGCGTTCTTCCCCGGGTTGTCCAACAACGACGGCGGCATGGCCGAGTACCTGCGCAGCACCGCACGGGCCTGCGTGAAGCTCAACCCGGACACCAACCCGGCCGACGTGGCCGCACTGGCCGACGCCGGCATCACCGCATACCACGCGGTACGCAAGGCCGTCCCGCTGCTCTACCCGGGCACCACCGCCGTGGTGCAGGGTGCCGGTGGGCTCGGCCACATCGGCATCCAGACCCTCGCCGCGCTGACCGCCACCCGGATCGTCGTGGTGGACCGCAATCCCGAGGCGCTGGAGCTGGCACGCCAGATCGGTGCCGACGAGACGGTGCTGGCCGATGGCGGCCACGTCGACGCGGTCAAGGACCTGACCGGCGGCGACGGCGCGAACGTGGTGTTCGACTTCGTCGCCGAGCAGGGCGCGGAGCGCGACGCCTGGGCGATGACCGCGCCGGCCGGCTACCAGTACGTGATCGGCTACGGCGGCGAGTTCAAGGCGCCGACGCTCGACTTCGTGGCCGGCGAGAAGAACGTCATCGGCAACATCGTCGGAACCTACAACGACCTCGCCGAGCTGATGGTGCTCGCGCAGGCCGGCAGGGTCACCCTGCACACCAAGCAGTACCCGCTGGATGCGGCGCTGGACGCACTCGACGACCTCGACAACGGCCGAGTCCGAGGCCGCGCAATTCTCGTTCCTTGATGCGCGGCGCTCACGAGACCGACGAAGGAGCACACCATGGCGAAGGAACTCCGGTTTGACGAAGAGGCGCGGGCGCTGTTGCGGGCGGGAGTGGACAAGCTTGCCGACGCGGTGAAGTCGACGCTGGGGCCGAAGGGGCGCAACGTCATCCTTGAGAAGATCACAGGCAGCCCGGTGGTGACCAACGACGGGGTGACCATCGCCAGGGAGATCCACCTCAAGGACCAGTTCGAGAACATGGGCGCCCAGCTGGTCAAGGAAGCCGCGATCAAGACCAACGACGTGGTCGGCGACGGCACCACCACCGCCACCGTGCTCGCGCAGGCGATCATCCGGGAGGGCATGAAGGCGATCGGCAGCGGCGGCAACCCGGTGCTGGTCAAGCGGGGCATCGACCTCGCGGTGGGCATGCTGGTCGAGCACCTGCATTCGGTGGCCCACCCGGTCACCACCGAGGAGGACTTCGCGCACGTCGCCGGCATCTCGGCGAACGACGACCCGATGGTCGGCGCGGTGATCGCCCGTGCGCTGCACACCGTCGGCGAGACCGGCATCGTCTCCGTCGAGGAGTCCGCCCAGCACGGCATGAGCGTGGACTTCGTGGAGGGTTTCGAGTTCGACAACGGCTACCTGTCGCCCTACCTGGTCACCGACCCCGGCCGGCTGGAGGCGATCCTGCACGACCCTTACATCCTGCTGACCAACGAGAAGATCACCCGGGTGCAGGACCTCATGCCGCTGCTCGACAAGATCATGCGGGCGCCCCGGCCGCTAGTGATCATCGCGGAGAACGTGGAGGGCACCGCGCTGAGCATGCTGGTGCACAACCACGTCAACGGTGTGTTCCGGGCCTGCGCGGTGCGTGCGCCCGGCTTCGGTGACCGGCGGCTGCACAAGCTGGAGGACATCGCGGCGATCACCGGTGGGACGGTGCTGTCCAAGCACGCCAGCTTCACCCTCGCCACCATGACGCTGGAGCACCTCGGCCGGGCCGAGCAGGTGCGGGTCACCGACAACGACACCGCGATCGTCGGCGGCGCCGGTTCGGTGCAGGACCTGGCCTTCCGGATCACCCAGCTGCGCTCGGAGATGGGTCGCGCGCAGTACGGCGTCGACGAGGACGTGCTAGCCGAACGGATCGGCGCGCTGACCGGCAAGATCGCCATCATCCGGGTGGGCGCACCGACGCCGGCCGAGCTCAAGGAGCTGCAGCACCGGGTGGAGGACGCGTTGGCGGCCTGCCGCGCGGCAATGGCCGAGGGCATCGTAGCTGGTGGCGGCGCCGCGTTGGTGCACGCCGAGCGGGCGCTCGACGCGCTGGAGCTGGTCGGGGACTACGCGATCGGCGCGGACATCGTGCGCCGGTCGTTGACCGAGCCGGCCTACCTGATCGCCAGCAACGCCGGCTACCCCGGCCAGGAGGTGGTGGCCAAGGTGGCCCGCAACGGCCGGGAGATCGGCATGGACGAAGGGTTCGACGCGCTGGAGGGCCGCTACGGGAACATGATCGACATGGGCATCGTCGACCCGCTGCGGGTGGCCCGTTCCGCCCTGCAGAACGGCGCCTCGGTGGCCGGGCTGCTGCTCACCACGAACTCGCTGATCGCCGAGGAGCAGACCCCGTGGGGCGGCAGCGCCTCGCTGATGACCGAGTTCGGGCCGCTGGACGAGGGCCTCAAGCAACCCTCGCCGGACTCCAGCACCCCGCAGTCGCTCGGCCTCGGCCCGGCCGTGGGCTGACCTCCGGCCCAGGCCCACGACGAGGGACCTGCCCCCAACGACAGGGTTCCTCGTCGTGGCCGCGCCGGGTCACATCTTGCGCATCCGCATGTAGCGTCGCCCCGGGGGCGACGCGAGCAAGGCCACGAGAAACAAAACGATGAGAAGTACGACAACAACGACCACCCACAGCCACGTAGGCATTAGAGGTCCTTTCGTGAATTGGATCACATCGGGCCTGCAGTATGCACTTTCCGCCGGCAGTTGCCCAGCCCTCTGAAGTGCCCTTTTCCTAGCTAATGCTGATTACGCCCAGTGAACGGGCCCGAGACTTTAGTCCTCGTTGGCCGGCCGGAACTCCGGCGGGTCGTCGCCGGTCAATCTCGGCGATCCGGTCACATCGCGGATCGCCTCGCGGTAGCGTCACCGAGCGGGAGGTGACGGAGTGCGCACAGCAGCCGACTCGACGTACATCCCGTCGCGACCGCTGCGCGCCGGCGACGCGGAGGCCATCTTGGAGCTGCGCCGTACCGAGGAAGGGCAGTTGGCGGTGTTGGCCTACTCCTCGTTGGGGTTGCTCGTCGCGGGCTGCGGGGAGGAACAGCCGTAGGTGGCGGTGCCCCGGCACCGGGTCACCGAGCTGTGTCGGCTCACCGGTGCGGACGCCGTGCTGAAACGGCGACCTGATCGCCGAACCCGGTCCGCCCCCGCCGCGCCCACACTGCCGGTCGACCGCCCGCCCACCGCCGCCGAGCAGCAGACCTTCACCGCCGGCGCCCGAGCACTCTCCGCATACGAGACGAAGGTGAGCGCCTACCAGGACGCCGCCGCCGTTGTCACCGAGGCCCGCGCCAAGCAGGCCGAGTCACAGGGCGCGCTGAACAACTTCCTCACCGGTCAGGTGGAAAAGTCCCCCTTCACCATCACCGATGTATCCCTCCGGCCTTGCCGGCGTCGCCATCGCCCGAACCAGCAAGTTCCGAGGCGCGGCGGACAAATACGCCGAAGAAGCCGCCAGATACGCCGAGTCGGCAAAGAACAGCCCTGCCCTCGCCCGCCCGCTGTACCGTTTCCTGGAACGTTCCGCCGGCAGGAGCGAAGCCCGAATGCTGGCCCAGGCAACCCCGACGGCCTGGTCCCGTAACCTGGACAAGCTGCCACAGGATGTTCGCAGTTTCATGCCCAAAGAGCTGGGAGACCTCGAGCGCGTGGCGAAATTTCTGGGGAAGGTGCCACTTCTGCGGCGGGTCCCAGTCGTCGGAGCCGGAGTGACAATTGTCGGCGTCGGATTCGATATCGCTCAGGGAAAGAACCCGGTGCAGTCGACGGTATCAGGTGTCAGCAGTCTCGCGGCCGGTGCGGCAAACGGAGCCATGGTGGGAGGCCCAGTTGGTGTGGTGGCCGGGGCTGTCGTTGGCGCCGGTGTCGGGTTCGTGGTCGACGAATGGGGCGATGACATTGCTCGAGACGCCGGCACGGCAGCCAACGCGGTCGGCGATGCGGCCGGCGACGTCGGTCACGCGGCTTGGTGACGCCGCCAACAAACTTCACGACTGGTGGGAGCGCTGAACTGTGACCTCATCCTTTCTCCCGCCCAGGCCGGACCTGCGCACCGGTGAGCCTCGGCCGCCCAGTGCGCCCCTGGAGAAGAATCGGACGTCCGCCATCTCGGAAGGCCCGGACAAGGCGCGCGAGCCTGAGCCGCCAACCGGTGAAGGGCCAGTTTTGGAATGGCATCAAGGGCCTGGCGCGGGTGTGAAACCTACGAGCTCACCTCGGTCACGGTTCGGGGTGCGGCGGGTGGAGCCGCCTGGGCGCTCGACCTGGAAGATGCGGATGGTCGGAAAGTGAGTACGCAACTCCAGATTATCCAACGCGGCCCGGCGCTGTGGGATCTGGTCTACAACGGATCCTGCACTCGGTATACACGGGTGGAGCGAAAGTCAACAAGCGCGCGCGACCGGTTGCACCTGCCCGACCGGAGCTGAGCAGTTACTCGAAGGCGTCGAGGGCGTCCAGGTCGTCGATGGCGTGGGTCATGCGCCTGATGAACTCCCGGGAGGTCTCCGGCGGCTGCATCTTGGGTGCGTCCGGTGGCTGGCCGAGGGTGCCGGTCCACCAGGCGAGGCCGGAGAACAGCTGTTGGCGGTACAGCAGCCAGGCGTCGGAGAACGGAACCCTCGGCGCGCCGGCGGCGTGTAGTTGTTCGACGTAGTAGGCCACCAGGTCGCGCTCCCAGGCCCGACGGTTCTCAGGAGACAGCGCGGTGGAGACCACGTACGACAGGTCGCGGCCCCAGGTCCCCTTGCAGGCGCACTGCCAGTCGTTCAGGCCCATCTCGCCGTCGGCGTCGATGTACCAGTTCTTCAGGTGCACGTCGGAGTGGATCAGGGTGCGCGGCAGCCGGCTGCCGTCCTGCACCCCGCGCAGCGTCGCGGGCCAGATTTCCTTCGCGCGCTGGAACAGCCGCCGGGGGATCACGTCCTCGGCTTCCAGGAAACCCCGCTCGCACGCCGGGCCGAAGCCGGCCGCCTCCACCGTGATGGCGAAGTACTTCTCCCAGTCGTTGTACTCGCTCAGCACGGTCGACAGCTCCGGCCGGTCGTAGTACTTCGCGTGCAGCGTGGCCAGCAGCCGCAGCTGGCTGCGCGCCTGTTCGAGGGTCAGGTCGATCTCGTGCGAACCGAACCGCACCCGGTCCGCCATGTCGTCCATGATGATGATCGAGTTGACCGACCGGGGGTGGTAGCTCGCGAACAGGGCGTGCGGTGCCCGGATGGAAAGCGTCGGCTGCACGACGTTGAAGAAGTTGACTTCGGCGGCGATGCCACCGTTGAGGCCCAGCAGGTAGCGGCTGGCCAGTGTCATCGTGCTCTTGCAGAACACCCTGTCCGGCAGCCCGGCGGCCGCGCCGGCGTCGTTCCAGGCCAGCGCGATGCCGCGGCGGCTGGAGGTGCCCTCGTCGGTCGCGCCGAGGCGGTGCGAGACGACCTCGGCGCCCGGGGTGTCCCTGGTCAGCACGGCGGTCAGCCAGGTCGAAGTGATCTCTTCGTAGCTCATCGGCAGCTCGTCGGCCGCCTGGAGCGTGCGGCTCTCGGCGTACTCGACCTCTTTGGCGTGCAGCGCCTTGATCTGGTCGAAGGTGATGTCCCGCATGACGCCTCCCCGGCCGTCCGTGCTGGTCGAAGGTCACATCTTATTCGGCATGAGCACCTTGTCGATCACATACACCACCGCGTTCGCGGTGGGGATGTTGCCGCACAGCACGGTCGCGGTGGCGCCGGAGCCGTCTGTCACCGAGATCGTCGGGCCGGCGTTGCGGATCTGCAGGGTGCCACCGGCGAGGGTGGGCACCGCGCCAGCCGAGACCAGGGTCTGGCGCGAGTTTCGGGCGGCGAGCACGTGGTACTTCAGGATGTTGCCCAGCGCGTTCTTGTCGGCGAGCAGCGCGTTGAACCGTTGCGCGCCGAGCGATTTCTGCAGGTCGGCGAAGGCGGCGTTGTCCGGGGCGAACACGGTGATGGCCTGTTCGGTGTAGTTCAGCGTCTGGGTGAGGCCCGCGGCGTTGGCCGAGGTCGCGAGGGTGGTCAACATCGGGTCGTCCTCGGCGCCGGCGAGCACCGGCTGGGACTGCACCGCCTGCAGGCTGCCGGGCGCATAGCCCTGCGGCAGGTTGGCGCAGCCGGCGCCGAACACGTCGATCGGGATGGTCACCCCGGTGTTGGTGTCGGCGCCCGGCGGGGCGGCGCCGCGCGGGTTGAGGTTGTTGGGGTTCGGATCGGGAACTCCGCAGGCAGCCATGGAGATGACCACCGCGACCATCGCGCCGGCCGAGGCGAGCCGCTGCATCACTCTCACCAGAGGTCGTCCTTCTGTGTTGAAGCCTGCCGTGCCGGAGACGTTCTAGTACAGCAAACGAAACAGAAGTGCGTCAGGTGTGGTGGATTTCGCACCCGGCTGGCGGACATGGTCAACGGCACGCGGCGCAGCCCTGCTCGGTGGGCACGTAGTTGTACTCGCCGGTAAGCGGCCGGGCGACGATGTTGGCCTTGTCCGGGCTGAGCGCGAGACCGGTGTGGTCGTCGGCGACCATCGGGGACGGCCCGGGCAGGAACTGCATCGGTGTGCCGGTCCTGGCGTCGTACACCGCGGTGCTGACCCCGGTGCTGGCGTACACCTTGCCGTGCCACGCGGCGCTGACCAGCGGCGCGCGGCCGCCGCCGGTGGCGTTCTGCGGAACGTCCCAGTTGGGCGTGGTCCACAGCTGCCGCCCGGTCCGCGAGTCCACCGCGATCGTCTCGCGCCGGTCGCCCTGTGGGTCGGCCGGTACCGAGCAGATGGTCACCGAGGCCTGGTCGTACATGCACCGGGCCGGCTTGTCCGGTGCGAAGGAGAGCTGGTTGACGGTCGCGCCGGTGGCGGCGGCGACCAGCGCCACGCTGTGCTTCGCCTGGCCGGTCGCGCTGACGCTGTCCACCGCGACCAGGGTGTCACCGGCGGGGGAGACCGTGAAGTCGTGGCCGTGCAGCAGGGTCCACCGAGGCTGGCCGGTGTCGAGGGCCAGCCCGCTCAGGTGGTCGGTGTCCTCGGGCATGGCGTCGGCCTCGGAGCCGACCACAGTTCCGCCGGTCACCGCGCCGGCGGTGAACCCGTCCCGGGACCACAGCGGCCTGCCGGTGCCGGTGTCGGTGGCAACCGTGCCTCGGGACAACCCGAGCGCGACCTGCAGCACCACGGCGGAGCCCTGCGCGCCGACCACGGTGACGGAGGGCAGCGTCGTGGAGTTCGCCGCCCAGCCGGGCAGGCCGACCAGGACGCTGCTGGCCTGGTGGGAGTCGGTACGGATGCTCGCCAGCTCCACGGCGGTGCCGCCGCTCGGCGCCGCCACCAGGAACGGCCACAGCACCGCTTTGCCGTTGCCCACCGTGCTCAGCAGCGGTTGTCCCTGCACGGATGCCGGTAGGGCCTGGTGCTGTGGGCGGACGGTGGCCACGATCTGCCCGGACTCGGTGTTCACGATCCGCACGTCGGTGGCGCCGGCCAGGTAGGCGTTGTTCGCATCGAGCACCGCGGGCAGCTCGGAGGCGGCCTCGCTGTACCCGGTCGGTGCCGGCCCCAACGTCACGGCCGGCTTGGCCGGCGGGGGCGGCGGGGCGCCGGAACAAGACGTGAGAACCATCGCGGCGGCCACGCAGAGCGCGGCCGAGAGGACGGTTCGATAGCCGATGCGACCCGGCCGCGGCTGACTCATGGTTGTTCGCCTCCGTCGTCGGGCTCGTGATCGAGCCGCCACGATGTGCTTTCGGTAACGAGGGTTCCTACCCGGCGGTTCCTACCCGGCGCGGTGATCCGGTTGGACGCACCGCAATGGTGGCGGAGGGGGCCGATACTCAAGGGGCATACCGGCCTCGACCACAACGGCAACAATGTGACTGGGGGAGCTGTCTGGGCGCCGGAGGCGGGTAAGACAACCTCGTGAGCGCGGACCGTAGCACTACTTTCCAGGCCGCGGCAGCCCTGAGGCTGCTCGGCCGTCGACGACCACACTCTCGGGTGGAAAACTGGCCGGTGCACGGCGACGCGGGTAACCACGACGACCCGGCCCGCTCCGGCGGTGGGCAGTAGGGTCGGCACCGAATAGCCGCGGCGGCCGGTCACCAACCCGCGAATTTCACTATCCAGGTAAAGCTGCCCGAGGAGGCGCAGATAATACGATGGGCAAGAAAGGCACTCCGCCCACACTCCGTCCGGCCCCTTTTGTGCTGCTCGATGATCTGACCACGATTATCGACGACACCCCGGTGCTGCACCGGCTTCGGCTGGAGTTGCCGGCCGGCAAGATAACCGCGTTGATGGGGCCGTCCGGAGTCGGCAAGACCACGGTGATCAAACACATTGTCGGGCTGCTGCGGCCGGACGGCGGCACGGTGCGTATCGACGACGAGGACATCTGGGACGCTTCGTCGCGCCGCTGGGAGCTCATCCTGAGCGGCCTCGGCGCCATGCTCGGCGGCAGCCTGCTCATCACCAGCTCCACGTTCGCCTCGCTCACGGTGCGCGACAACCTCACCTACACCATGGAGGCGCTCGGTGTGCCGCACCAGCTGCGCGAGGAGCGGGTGACGGCCCGGCTGCGTGAGCTGGATCTGCTCGACTACGCCGACCACCGGCCCCACGAGCTTCCGGCGCACGGGATCAAGCGGCTGGCGCTGGCCAGAGCGCTGGTCACCGAGGCCCCGCTCATCCTGCTGGACGAGATCGACGTCGGCCTGGACAGTGAGCACACCCCCGCGATGCTCGAGGCGGTGCGTGCCCTGCACGAGCGCACCGGGTGCACCATGCTGATCACTACACACACCATGGACCTGGCCCGCGAGGTCGCCGACGTGGTCGCGGTCCTGGTGAACGGCCGGATCGTCGCGCAGGGCCCGCCGGCCGAAGTGCTGCGGGGCATCGAGTCGAGCGACGAGCTTGACCAGCGCTTCGAGTTCTCCGACTCGGTGGGTCCGCCGCCTCAGCTGCAGGACGCCAGGACGAGCGCGGACGTGAGCCGTGCCGGTTACACCGAGAAGCCCCGGATGGCGGACCGGTGGATGGTGTGGGTCGCGGTCGCCGCGGTGCTGCTCATCGCGGTGTGCCTGCTGCTGGTCAAGGTGCGGCTGTTCTGACCGGTCAGCGCGCGTCGTCCGGGCTGCTCCGGTGCTTGTGGAACTGCCAGGCCAGCCACCCGCCGACGATCAGGAACGCGGCCTCGAGCACCACCATCGCGCTCGCGTACCCGCCCGGCCAGGTGGCGCGGCCGAGCAGCAGCTCGAGCACCGCGGCCATCGGGTTGCCCGAGACGAGCTGGCCGGTGGCCCGTGCGCCGAGCAGCAGCGCCAGCCAGAGGCCCAGTACCACCAGCCAGACCAGTACCCCGAGGGCGATCAGCAGCTCGCCGCCGGATGGCCGGCGATGGGCCTGTGAGACACGCATGCGAACACAAACCTTTCAGTGGGTTGCCTTGCCCGAGCGTCTCAGAATACGCAGTAATGCGGTGGAAATGCCACGGCGCCCAGGAGCCGCGGCCATGGTTAGCCAAGGTAAAGACTCCGCTCGTCGGCCGGCGTGCACGTCGATAAGTTTCGCCAGGTGGCGAGCCGACTCGGGTAGCTCCGGGGACGAGTTTTGCGCGATGCATTTCTGCTCCCCCGGGCTGGATTGCACCGTGTTCGCGACGTTGTGATGAAATGACCGGGTGGGTGAGGGTATCCCGGGCATCGGGCCGGAAGGCGGAGACGGCGAGATCGATGGGGCACCGGATGCCTCGGGTCCGCTCCGTCCGGCAGGCGCGGGCAGCGCCCGGTCGCTGCTGCTGACCATCCTGGGCGAACTTGTGCTGCCGCACCGGGAGCCGGTGTGGACCTCGACGCTGCTGTACGTGCTCAAAGGCCTCGGCCTCGAGGAGCAAACCGCTCGCCAGGCCATCGCGCGCGGCGCGGGGGCGGGCTGGATCGCGGGCGACAAGCAGGGCCGCGAGGTTCGGTGGACGTTGACCGACGCCGGCCGCCAGGTCATCGCGGACGGCAGTCACCGGGTGCACGCCGTGCGTACCCCCGAACCGTGGGACGGTGACTGGCTGGTCCTGCTCGTCACCATCCCGCAGGCGCGCAAAACGGTGCGCAAGCGGCTCTACTCTGCGCTGAGCTGGGCGGGTTTCGGCAACCCCGCCGCCGGTGTGTGGGTCAGCCCGCACCCCGAACGGGCGAAAGAAGTCGCCAGGATCATCCATGACCTGGAACTTCGGGACTCGGCCGTAGGGTTCGTCGGCCCCACGCTGTCGGTGGGGATGAGCGAGGAGGAGATCGTCCGGCGGGCGTGGGACCTTGACGACCTGGCCGCCCAGTACCAAGAGCTCATCGAGCGGTTCGCGGACCAGACGCCGGGCCCGGGGGACGAAAGTCTCTTTACGCTGGTCAACCTGGTGAACGAGTGGCAGCGGTTCCCGTTCCTCGACCCCCAGCTGCCCGAGGAGCTGCTGCCGGGCTGGATCGGCCGCCGGGCGGTGGAGCTGTTCGTCAGCCGTCGCCGGGCCTGGGTCGGGGCGGCCCGCGAGCGGTGGCGGGAGCTTGCCGAGGCCACCGCGCCTGCAGGTCAGGACGCCTGAGGCGGGCGCCGCCACCGAGCGTCCGTCACCGACCGTTCGGCACACCGGGGTTTCAGAACTTACGCAAAGGGAAACTCAGTCACCTAGAGTGTACAAAATTGATCTCTAACGCCGCTGGCATCGGACACTGGAGTGCACCATGGGCGCAAGCACGGAGACGGACAAAGACCAGCGGGACAGTGCCGGCCGGGCGGGGACGTCCACCGACTCGAAGCAGTCGGGTGGTGACAACAGCGAACACAGCATGGAGACCCGCAACCTGCACAAGTCGTTCGGGTCCTTCGATGTGTTGGATGGTCTGGACCTGCAGTTCCAGGACGACTCGATCACCACGATCCTGGGTCCGTCCGGTACCGGTAAGAGTGTGTTGATCAAGCACTTGGTCGGGTTGTTGGAGCCGGACGACGGTGAGGTGCTGGTCTTCGGCAAGGACATCTGGGGTATCTCGGAGAAGGAGCGCTACGAGATGCGTACCCGGATGGGGGTGTTGTTCCAGGACGGGGCGTTGTTCGGGTCGTTGAACCTGTATGACAACACGGCGTTCCCGCTGCGTAAGCACACGGACAAGTCCGAGGACGAGATTCGGGAGATCGTGATGAAGCGGCTCACCGAGGTTGGTCTGGAGAAGGCGTGGGAGAAGCTGCCGAACGAGATTTCCGGTGGTATGCGTAAGCGTGCCGGTTTTGCCCGTGCGTTGGTGATGGACCCGCAGATCGTGTTCTTCGACGAGCCGGACTCGGGTCTGGACCCGGTGCGTACGAGTTTGTTGAACGACCTGATCTTGGATATGCATGCCGAGCACAAGGGCACGTATCTGCTGGTGACGCACGATATTCGTACGGCTCGTAAGGTCAGTGACTATGTGGGGCTGATCTGGAAGGGCAAGGTCGTGCACTTCGGTGAGGCGGAGGAAGCGTTCGCCAACGAGGACCCGTTCGTGAAGCAGTTCCTCGCCGGCGAGTCGGCCGGCCCACTGGGAATGGACTAG
>DASYBQ010000119.1:0-7194 GCA_036500625.1 Pseudonocardia sp.
AACGGCTCAAGCCGATCCTCGGCACCCGCCTGGCGAAGGCCACCACCGAAGCAGCCGAAAAGCTCTCCGCCGAGGCCAAGGATGCTGAAGCCACCGCCGAGGAAACGCTACAGAAGGCGCAGCACAGAACTCCATGACTGATTCTTCGAGGTTGACACCGGTCCAGCGCGAGCTTGCGCTGTGGGTGCTGCAGCGGTCGCGGGTGCCTGGTGTGCAGGCGCTGATGGCACCGCTCGAGCGCGCGGTGGCGAGCGTCGAGGGCTCGGTGACGTTCATCGACCTGCGGGTGCCGCTCGATGCGCCGAGGTCGACCGTGGCGGACGGCCCGTTGCCGGTGCGCGCCCTGGTGAACTCCGACTCCGGAGAACTGGCCGGCGAGGTGCTGCTCTGGGTGGACAACGGGTTCCTGTCCGGGCTGGAGCTCTCCTGGTACACCGACGAGGCACCGACCGGATGGCCTTCCTCGGCACAATGGTGCAGGCTTGACCGACCGGTGCGGCACCGGCTCTGGCGTCGGATGTTAATGAGCGCTAACGTCGTTAACGAACGCTAACCGCGACTACCAGGAGCCCCGCCAACGATGGAAGCGCCCCCGCTGACCAGCGCCGTCGACCCGTCCGGCGCGGCGTTCGAGCGCAACGCGGCGTCGCACCAGAAGCTGGTCGCCGAGCTGCGCGACCGGCTGGCCACCGCCCGGCTGGGTGGTCCGGAGCGGGCCAGGACCAGGCACACCGACCGGGGCAAGCTGCTGCCGCGCGACCGGGTCGACTCGCTGGTCGACCCGTCCAGCCCGTTCCTTGAGCTGTCCCCGCTGGCCGCCGACGGCATGTACCGCGAAGAGGCCCCCGGTGCCGGGATCATCACCGGCATCGGGCGGGTGGCCGGTCGGGAGTGCGTGATCGTGGCCAACGACGCCACCGTCAAGGGCGGCACCTACTTCCCGATCACGGTGAAGAAGCACCTTCGCGCCCAGGAGGTGGCGCTGCACAACCACCTGCCGTGCATCTACCTGGTCGACTCCGGCGGGGCTTTCCTGCCCGAGCAGGACGACGTCTTCCCGGACCGCGAGCACTTCGGCCGGATCTTCTACAACCAGGCGACCATGTCCTCGCACGGCATCCCGCAGGTCGCGGCGGTGCTCGGCTCGTGTACCGCCGGCGGGGCGTACGTGCCGGCGATGAGCGACCAGGCGGTGATCGTGCGCAACCAGGGCACGATCTTCCTCGGCGGCCCCCCGCTGGTCAAAGCCGCCACCGGCGAGGAGGTCACCGCCGAGGAGCTGGGCGGCGGGGACGTGCACTCCCGGGTCTCCGGGGTCACCGACCACCTGGCCGAGGACGACGCGCACGCGCTGCAGATCGTCCGCTCCATCGTCTCGACGCTCGGCCCGCGCGCCGCGGTTCCGTGGAACCGCGCGCCCACCCGGGCGCCGGTCGTCGACCAGGGCCAGCTCTACGGCGCGGTGCCCACCGACTCCCGTACCAGCTACGACGTGCGCGAGGTGATTGCCAGGATCACCGACGGCAGCGCGTTCGCCGAGTTCAAGAAGGAGTACGGCTCGACGCTGGTCACCGGGTTCGGGCACATCCACGGGCACCCGGTGGGCATCGTGGCCAACAACGGCGTACTGTTCAGCGAGTCGGCGATGAAGGGCGCGCACTTCATCGAGCTGTGCGACCAGCGCTGCATTCCGCTGGTCTACCTGCAGAACATCACCGGGTTCATGGTCGGCCGGGAGTACGAGGCCGGCGGCATCGCCAAGCACGGCGCGAAGCTGGTCACCGCCACCGCGTGCGCCCGGGTACCGAAGTTCACCGTGGTGATCGGCGGCTCGTTCGGCGCCGGCAACTACGCCATGTGCGGGCGGGCCTACTCGCCCCGATTCCTCTGGATGTGGCCGAACGCCCGGATCTCGGTGATGGGCGGCGAGCAGGCCGCCACGGTGCTGTCCATGGTCCGCCGCGCCGGGGAAGATGCAAGCCCCGGTGAAGACGAGTTCAAGGCGAGCATCCGGGACCAGTACGAGCGCCAGGGCAACCCGTACTACTCGACCGCCCGGCTCTGGGACGACGGCGTGATCGACCCCGCCGACACCCGCACAGTGCTCGGACTCGCTCTCTCGGCGGCGGGCAACGCGCCGCTGGAACCGGTCCGCTACGGCGTCTTCCGGATGTGATTGCCGTGCTCTTCGACGAACTGTGTCGCGGTCATCGCCAGGTCGGGTTTGAGCAGCTTCTTGTCCGCGCTGATCAACGGCGTGCCCATGGCGCGAGCGGCGGCAGCGAACGAAGCGTCGTAGAAGCTCAGCCGATGCTCGGTAGTCAGCGTGGCAGCATCCCGTCGCCACGCTGGGGCAGGGGTCAGCGGAGGTCCACAGATCACCAGGAGAGTGTCGAGCAGGTCAGCGACACGGTCAGGTGCCCAACGCAACGAGCCCACCAGCATGTTTCCCAGCTCGTAGGGTGTGACATCGAGTATGTACGCGGTAAGCCGGCCTTCTCGATGAGCCTCTCGAATCACACGGGGCTCGGCCACCTCGGTTTCGTTGTCGGCGTGCAACCACTTCACCAACACCGAGGTGTCGATCACCACCTCAATATCGGTCACCGTCGCTTATCGCGCTCGTCGCGCCAATCACGGTCAGCTCGGACCAACTCAGTGGAGTCGAACGGCCCTGCATCCCGGAAAAGCTCCTCGGCCCGTGCGATCGCCGCCCCGATCACCTCGGGGTCTCGACGAAGCCGTCCTTGGCTGAGCCGCATCCTGAGCACCGCGGCGCGCGTGGTGGCCTTGCGTGCGGCTTCCGCGTCGATCTCTTCGAGCAGCTCGTCGGGGATCGAGACCACTACCTCTGCCATGTGCCAACTGTACCCAGCATATCCAGCGAGAATGTGCGGAGGCGCGCGTGTTTGACACGGTGTTGATCGCTAATCGGGGGGAGATCGCGGTCCGGGTCATTCGCACGTTGCGCGGGCTCGGGGTGCGGTCGGTGGCGGTGTTCTCCGACGCGGACGCCGGAGCGCGGCACGTCGCGGAGGCCGATGTTGCGGTGCACATCGGGCCGACGCCGGCCGAGCAGAGCTACCTGAACATCCGCGCCGTGCTGGATGCCGCGGTGCGCACCAGGGCACAGGCGGTGCACCCGGGCTACGGCTTCCTTTCCGAGAACGCCGCGTTCGCCAGGGCCTGCGCGGACGCTGGGCTGGTGTTCATCGGGCCACCACCCGGAGCCATCGAGGCGATGGGGGACAAGATCCGGGCCAAGGCGACCGTCTCGGCGGCCGGGGTGCCGGTGGTGCCCGGCGGCGGTGAACCTGGCCAGTCGGATGACCAGTTGGCGGCGATCGCTCGGGACGTCGGCTTCCCGGTGCTGCTCAAGCCGTCCGCCGGTGGCGGCGGCAAGGGCATGCGGCTGGTCGAGCGGGCGGAACAGCTGGCCGACGCGATCACCGGCGCCCGCCGGGAGGCGAAGAGCAGTTTCGGCGACGACACGCTGTTGGTGGAGCGGTTCGTCACCGATCCACGGCACATCGAAATCCAGGTGCTGGCCGATGCGCACGGCACCGTGCTGCACCTGGGCGAGCGGGAGTGCAGCCTGCAGCGCCGGCACCAGAAGATCATCGAGGAGGCGCCCTCCCCGCTGCTCACCGACGCGCAGCGCGAGGCAATGGGGTCGGCCGCGGTGGATGCCGCGCGGGCGGTCGGCTACACCGGCGCGGGCACCGTCGAGTTCATCGTCGACGGGTCCGACGCCGACGAGCACTTCTTCATGGAGATGAACACCCGGCTGCAGGTGGAGCACCCGGTCACCGAGATGGTCACCGGGCTGGACCTGGTCGAGCTGCAGCTGCGGGTCGCGGCTGGGGAGCCGCTGCGGCTGACCCAGGACGACATCACCCTGGACGGGCACGCCATCGAGGCCCGGGTGTACGCCGAGGATCCGGCGCGCGGCTTCCTGCCCACCGGCGGGCGGGTGCTGGCGCTGCGCGAACCGGCCGGCCCCGGCGTCCGGGTGGACTCCGCGCTGTGTCCCGGCCTTGAGGTCGGCGGCGCCTACGACCCGATGCTGGCCAAGGTCATCGCGCACGGCCCGGACCGGCAGACCGCGCTGCGCCGCCTGGACGGCGCGCTGTCCGAGACGACGTTGCTCGGTGTGCCGACCAACGTGGCGTTCCTGCGCGCGCTGCTGCGCCATCCGGACGTGGTGGCCGGCGCGCTGGACACCGGGCTGGTGGAACGGGCGTTGGGCGAGCTGGTCGAGCAAGCCATCCCGGATCCGGTGTACGCGGTGGCCGCGTTGCAGCGGGTGCTGGAGCTGGAGCCGTCCGGGCCGGGTGTGATCACCGACCCGTGGGACATCCCCGGCGGCTGGCGGCTCGGCGAGCCCGCGTGGAGCAGCTGGCGCTTCCAGCTGGCCGGCCAGCATCCGGTGGACGTGCGGGTGCGCGGCCGGGCCGCCGCCGCCCAGGTGTCGATCGGCGGCGGCGAGCCGATGGCCTGCGCACTGCGCGCGGACGGCGCGGACCTGGTGCTGCGCTGGGCCGGCGCCACCCAGCGCTACGCCGCGACGGGCAGCGACGGGCAGCGCTGGCTTGGCCGGCGCGGCCGGGCCTGGGCACTGACCGAGACCGGCCCGTTGGCCGCCTCGCGCGCCGACACCGGCGGGGCGGCCGGCGGACCGCTGCGCAGCCCGATGCCGGGCACCGTGCTGTCCGTCTCGGTCGCCGAGGGCGACGAGGTGGTCGCAGGGCAGGCGCTGCTGGTCATCGAGGCGATGAAGATGGAGCACACCATCACCGCCGAGTGCGACGGCGTGGTCACCGACCTCGCCGTTCGGGAAGGCAACCAGGTCGCGGTGGACGCGCCGCTGGTCACCGTGCAACTCCAGGAGCAGGAATGATCGACCACAGGTTGTCCGAGGAGTACGCGGACCTACGCAAGACCGTCGAGGAGTTCGCCCGCGAGCAGGTGGCTCCGGTGATCGGCGAGCTGTACGAGCGCGAGGAGTTCCCCTACGACCTGGTCGCGCGGATGGGCCGGATGGGGCTGTTCGGGCTGCCGTTCCCCGAGGAGCACGGCGGCATGGGCGGCGACTACTTCGCGCTGTGCCTGGTGCTGGAGGAGCTGGCCAGGGTCGACTCGTCGGTGGCCATCACCCTGGAGGCAGGGGTGTCGCTGGGCGCCATGCCGATCTACCGGTTCGGCACCGAGGAACAGAAACAGGAGTGGCTGCCCGCGCTGTGCGCCGGCGACAAGCTGGCCAGCTTCGGGCTCACCGAGCCCGGCGGCGGGTCGGACGCCGGCGCCACCCGCAGCACCGCCGTGCTCGACGGCGGCGAGTGGGTGATCAACGGGTCGAAGGCGTTCATCACCAACTCCGGCACCGACATCACCTCGGCGGTCACCGTGACCTGTGTGACCGGCACGCACGACGGCCGCAAGGAGATCTCGGCGATCATCGTGCCATCTGGCACCCCTGGCTTCCACGTCGCGCCGAAGTACTCCAAGGTCGGCTGGAACGCCTCGGACACCCACGAGCTGTCCTTCGACGACTGCCGGGTGCCCGAGGCCAACCTGCTCGGCGAGCGCGGTCGCGGATACTCCCAGTTCCTGCACATCCTGGACGAGGGCCGGATCGCCATCGCGGCGCTGTCCGTCGGGCTGGCGCAGGGCTGCGTGGACGAGTGCCTGCGCTACACCCGGGAGCGCGAGGCGTTCGGCCGGACCATCGGGCACTTCCAGGTGACCCAGTTCAAGCTGGCCGACATGGAGGTCCGCACGCACACCGCCCGGCTGGCCTACTACCACGCGGCGAGCAAACTGCTGCGCGGCGAGCCGTTCAAGAAGGAGGCGGCGATCGCCAAGCTGGTCGCCTCCAACGCGGCAATGGACAACGCAAGGGAGGCCACGCAGATCTTCGGCGGCTACGGCTTCATGAACGAGTTCCCGGTCGGCCGTTTCTACCGGGACGCCAAAATTCTGGAGATCGGCGAGGGCACCTCCGAGGTCCAACGCATGCTGATAGCCCGCTCCATTGGCGCCACCGGCTAAGTCGCCGAAAAGCCCCCGCACGTCTTCTGGATCTGTCACGATCGGCGCATGGTCACCTCCAGCCTCCTGCCGCTGAGATGATCGTCGACGGCGACAACTGGCCCAGCAGCACCGCGGGACGTTGAACACCTCGTTTCGCGCACCAAACCCATTTCCGGGAGATTTCGAGATGTTCCTGTGGGTAACCAGTTTCGTGTTGGCGGGGTTCATGCTGATGGCCGCCGTCCTCGCGGCCGTGTATTGGCCACTCATCGATGGAGCTTCCGCTTGGCGGGCCAACCGGAAGATGCGTGAGTAACCAGCGCTTTGATCAACATAGCCACCAGCTACTACACGGCTGCCGGGCGATTCTCGTGGGTTGATTCGAATGTACCTTTGTTGTGTTTTTTGGGAACGATGGTTGCTGGTCACGGCCGTCGCACTGTTCGTGGCGCCGGTACTGGAACCTCGACGATCGCTGCGAGAGGTGCACCCTCGGACCTTGTTGGCGGACTTGCGGCAGGAGCGTCAGGAGGGTCCGGTGCCGGGGTGGCGGCTGGCGGAGCTCGAACGGCAGTACCGCGAGCTGGGCTCGTCGGAGCGGCCCGGACCGCGCGCCTGGGCGGGGTTGCGTGTTGACCATTCGGAGATGTGCCGCCGAGCTGGCTGCTCACCGCACGTGCGGTGAGCTGTTGCAGGATCTACGTGTTTCGTCAGCCAACGCCGAGGAGCCGGTCGGCCGGCTGGCACTTGCCTTCGGGCGATGGCGTCTGCACCGGCTTGATGGGCCAGACGCAGTGGCTCCCCGTCTGGTCGGTCCGCGACCTTCACCCCGATCGCCTCAAGGTCGTTGAGCATCTCTGTGTCCCGGCTCGCCCGCACGCCGCCGACGAGCACCTCGGCCAGGTTCAACGGGTGGATGAGGAACCCTCGGCTGCTGTCCCGGCTAGGAACTCGCTCGCCGCGTCGTGGTTCAGGTCGTGCGGATGGAGGTGCGCAGTCAGAACGCTCGCGTCGAGCGTGATCACTCGGGCCGGCCTGGCGCAGGTTGGCCAGGTAGTTCTCGCCAAAAGCAGCGGAGTACTTGCCGATACGGCTGCTACCCGGTTGCGCGCTGTCTCGTTCTGTGCCGTTTCCAAAACACTGGCTCCCGCGTGGACGAGC
>DASYBQ010000120.1:0-8366 GCA_036500625.1 Pseudonocardia sp.
AACACTCACGGGGCTGGAGGGCCGGCAGGAGTGCGACGGCGGAGCGGTAGACTCGAGGTTGATGCGCGCCCCAGCCACCCTGGCGGCGCGGTGTCGCGGCTGGCTCCCCGAGGCCGGTCGGCGCACCCAAACCACGTCGCCGCAGCTATGCCGGCGGCCATGACACGGCCGGCCCAGCCGGCCACGAAAGTTGTTGCCCTGTGAGTCGTTCTTCCAACTCCAACCGCCGGCCACCGCGCCGTGAGCCCGAGCGGGACCGGCCGACCGAGCCGGCGCCGAGTGCCGAGCTGCCCGTCTCCGCGCCACCCGAGCTGCCCGCCGGCGGCCTGCGGATCGTCGCGCTCGGCGGCATCGGCGAGATCGGCCGGAACATGACCGTGTTCGAGTTCAACGGTCGGTTGCTCATCGTCGACTGCGGCGTGCTCTTCCCCGCCGAGGACTCGCCCGGTGTCGACCTCATCCTGCCGGACCTGCGGGCCATCGAGGAGCGTCTCGACGACGTCGAGGCGCTGGTGCTCACGCACGGTCACGAGGACCACATCGGCGCAATCCCGTTCCTGCTCCGGCTGCGGCCGGACCTGCCGGTCGTCGGCTCCAGGTTCACCCTCGCCCTGGTCGCGGCCAAGTGCAAGGAACACCGGCTGACCCCACACCTGCGCGAGGTGCGCGAAGGCCAGCGCAGCAAGCACGGCGAGTTCGACTGCGAGTACTTCGCGGTCAACCACTCAATCCCGGACGCGCTCGCGGTGGCCATCCGCACCCCGGCCGGCCTGGTGCTGCACACCGGCGACATCAAGCTGGACCAGCTGCCGCTGGACGGCCGGCTGACCGACCTCGCCGGATTCTCTCGGCTCGGCGACGAAGGTGTCGACCTGTTCCTGGTCGACTCGACCAACGCCGACGTGCCCGGCTTCGTGATCGCCGAGCGGGAGATCGGCCCGGTGCTGGAGGGCGTGTTCGACGCGTCCCCGCAGCGGATCATCCTGGCCTGTTTTGCCAGCCACGTGCACCGCGTGCAGCAGGTGCTCGATGCCGCCGCCAGCCGAGGGCGCAAGGTGTGCCTGGTCGGCCGCTCGATGCTGCGCAACATGGGGTTGGCCGCCGACATGGGCCTGCTGCACGTGCCGGACGGTCTGCTCGTCGAGCTGGACGAGGCTGTGCATCTGCCGGACGAGAAGCTGGTGCTGGTCTCCACCGGGTCGCAGGGCGAGCCGCTGTCCGCGCTGTCGCGGATGGCGCGCGGTGAGCACCGCCAGGTACGCATCAAACCCGACGACACGGTGGTGCTGGCGTCCTCGCTGATCCCGGGCAACGAGACCGCCGTCTTCGGCGTGATCAACGGATTGACCCGGCTGGGCGCCAAGGTGGTGCACCAGGGCACCGCGAAGGTGCACGTGTCCGGGCACTCACCGGCCGGTGAACTGCTGTTCCTCTACAACGCGGTGCGGCCAAGCAACGTCATGCCGGTGCACGGCGAATGGCGCCACCTGCGGGCCAACGCGGCGCTGGCGGTGAAGACCGGCGTACCGGAGGAGTCCGTGGTGGTCGCCGAGGACGGCGTGGTCGTCGACCTGGTGGACGGCCGGGCCAGCATCACCGGCCGGGTCGAGGTGGGCCGGGTGTACGTCGACGGGCTGTCTGTCGGTGACATCGGCGAGTCGACCCTCGGTGACCGGCTGGTGCTCGGCGAGGGCGGCTTCATCTCGATCACCATCGCGGTGGAGAGCGCCACCGGGAAGGCTGTCACCTCGCCGACCGTCTCCGGGCGCGGCTTCTCCGACGACCCGAAGGCGCTGGACGCGGTGATCCCGCTGATCGAGGCGGAGCTGTCCCGCACCGAGGCCGAAGGCATCAAGGACACCCACCGCATCGCCCAGGCCGTCCGCCGGGTGGTCGGGCGCTGGGTGGCCGACACCTACCGCCGCCGGCCCATGATCGTCCCCACCGTCATCGACCTCTGACACGCCAGCCGAAAGAGCTCGAAACAGACACCAGCGTCCTTTGACCAAGAAAAGGGCGCTGGTGTCTGTTTCGGCGCGGACCGGCGGCGGAGTTGTTGCGCAAACCGCGGATCTGGACCGGTTCAGTGTCCCTTTTGTGAACGTGTGCCGCGAAGTACGTTGTGCGCCACAACATATTCGCCGGTGGTCCGAAGGAGCGCCGCCGGCGAGGGCACAGCGGAGGGAAGACACATGCGCGGGACCGGTATGGCCCTGGTCGCGACCGGAGCGGGGCTGGCACTCGCACTGGCCGGGTGCGGCGCGAACAGCTCAGGTGGCGGCGGATCCAACAGCGGAGCGCCGGCCCCGCCGCCGAGCGCCGGCACGGTGGGGGTGATCCTGCCGGACACCGCCTCCTCGGTCCGCTACGAGAGCTTCGACCGGCCCTATCTCGACCAGGCGCTGCGCGCCGAGGGCCTCAATCCGGACATCGAGAACGCCCAGGGTGACGTGCAGAAGTTCTCCCAGCTGGCCGACGGGATGATCAACAACGGCGTCAAAGTCCTGATCATCGACGGGTTGAACACCGACGTCGGCGCGGCGGTGTCGAGGAAGGCGCAAGCCGCCGGCATCCCGACCATCGACTACGACCGGCTCAACCTCGGCGGCGTCTCCGCCTACTACGTCTCCTTCGACTCCACCAAGATCGGCGAGTTGCAGGGCCAGGGCCTGGTGCAGGGCGTCGGCGACAAGCAGGGTGCCAACATCATCGAAATTCAGGGCGCCGCAACCGACAACAACGCCACCCTGGTCATCGACGGCCAGCAGCAGGTGCTCAAGCCCAAGTACGACTCCGGCGCCTACAAGGTGGTCGGCAGCCAGCGCATCCCGGACTGGAACAACCAGCAGGCCGGCGTCACCTTCGAACAGTTCCTCACCGCCAACGGCGGCAGGACCGACGGCGTGCTGGTGGCCAACGACGGGATGGCCGGCGCTGTGGTCACCGTGCTGAAGAAGACCGGGCTGGCCGGGAAGGTGCCGGTGACCGGACAGGACGCCACCCCGGAGGGCCTGCGGGCCATCCTGCGCGGCGACATGTTCATGACGGTGTTCAAGCCGATCAAGCAGGAGGCCGACGCCACCGCGAAGCTCGCGGCCGCGCTGGCCAAGGGCGACAAGGCCGCCGCCGACGCGCAGACCACCGCGGTCACCCAGGACACCAAGGCGAACCGCCAGGTCCGCTCGGTGCTGCTGAACTCGGTGCTGGTCACCAAGAACAACGTCAAGCAGGTGGTGGACGCGGGCGGGGCAAAGGCCTCGGACATCTGCGGCGGCGACACCCAGGCCGCCTGCGACCAGCTCGGCATCAAGTAACGACCAGGTCCGGGACGCCCGTGTCGATCTCACCGGCGTCCCGGCCCTGCCTGACCACGCGACGCCCGGGGTACGGCCCGGACCGCGCGGGACAACCGAGAACCACGAGATCTTCGCAGGGAGGAACCGGTGACGAAGCCGATCCTTGAGCTCAAGGCGGTGAACAAGAGCTTCGGCCCGGTTCACGTGCTGCACGACGTGGACCTGGCGATCCGCCCCGGTGAAGTGACCGCCCTGGTCGGTGACAACGGCGCCGGCAAGTCCACGCTGGTCAAGTGCATCGCCGGGATCTACCTGGTGGACTCGGGGGAGATCCGGTTCGCCGGTGCGCCGATGCGCATCACCGGGCCCAAGGACGCCTCCGCGCTGGGTATCGAGGTCGTCTACCAGGACCTGGCGCTGGCGGACAACCTGGACATCGTGCAGAACATGTTCCTCGGCCGGGAGCGCGGGCCGGCCTGGGCGATGGACGAGGCGTCCATGGAGCAGGCCGCCAGGGAGACGTTGGCCGCACTGTCCGTGCGCACCGTCAAGTCAGTCCGCACCCCGGTCGCGGCCCTGTCCGGTGGGCAGCGCCAGACCGTCGCGATCGCCAAGTCGGTGCTGTGGGACAGCAAGGTGGTGCTGCTCGACGAACCGACCGCCGCACTCGGCGTCGCGCAGACCCGCCAGGTGCTCGACCTGGTACGCCGGCTCGCCGAACAGGGTCTCGGGGTGGTGTTGATCAGCCACAACATGACCGACGTCTTCGAGGTCTCGGACCGCATCGCCACGCTCTACCTGGGCCGCCTTGTCGCCGAGCGGCCCGCCAAGGAACTGACCCACAGCCAGGTCGTCGAGCTGATCACGGCCGGCCGGTCCGGTGACATCGGCCTTGGCCGACCCGACGCGGTCACCATCTGAAGGAGGCTCGCCATGACCGACACCACCCCGGCGGCCACCGCCGGCCGCCCGCCCCAGCCCGACCGCGACCGGGCGGTGACCGACTTCGGCATCGACACCACGTCGCGGCGCACCTCGGAGGCACTGCGCGACTACGTCGCCAGGGTCAAGGGCGGTGACCTCGGGTCGCTGCCCGCCCTGCTGGGCCTCGTCGTGCTGGTCGTGCTGTTCGGGCTGCTGTCCGAGAACTTCCTGACGCTGGGCAACCTGGCGAACCTGCTGGCCCAGGGCGCCGGTGTGACGATCATCGCGATGGGCCTGGTCTTCGTGCTGCTGCTCGGCGAGATCGACCTTTCGGCAGGCACCGCGTCCGGTGTCACCGCCGCGGTGATGGCCCTGCACCTGGTTTCCGGCGGCAACATGCTCGGCCGGATGGGCCTGGGTGTGTTCGTCATCTTCGTGCTGTTGTTGCTGGTGGCGCTCGGCCTCGCGGTGCAGCTGCGGATCTGGGCGGCCGGCATCGCGCCGGTGCTCGCGCTGGCGATCACGCTGCTGGGCGTCGGGCCCAACCCGTGGGTGGAGATGCTGCTGGCCGTCTGCGTTGGCACCTCGATCGGTCTGCTCACCGGGTTCCTGGTGTCCCGGATCGGCATCCCGTCCTTCGTCGTGACGCTGGCGCTGTTCCTGGCCTGGCAGGGGGTGATCCTGCAGTTCATCGGCGACGGCGGCACCTTGGCGCTGCAGAACGACACGCTGTTCGCGGTGGCCAACGGCAACCTGTCGATAGTGGCCAGTTGGCTGCTGTTCGTGTTGGCGGCGGGTGGCTATGCGGCGGTCGTGCTCGGCCGGCACTTCCGGCGGATGCGCCGGGGCCTGGTTACCCAGCCGACCCCGCTGGTGTGCACCAAGGTGGCGGTGACCGTGGTGCTCGCGGCGGCGGGCACCGCGCTGCTCTCGCTGAACCGCTCGCAGAGCTCGCTGATCATCATCGAGGGCGTCCCGTTCGTGGTGCCGATCGTGCTGGTACTGCTGGTGGTGGGCAGCTACGTGCTGGACCGCACCAGCTACGGGCGGCACATCTACGCCATCGGCGGCAACGCCGAGGCGGCCCGCCGCGCCGGCATCAACGTGCCGCGCATCCGGGCCAGCGTGTTCGTGGTGTCCGCGACGCTGGCCGCCATCGGTGCGATCGTCTACTCGTCCAAGGTCGGCTCGGTGGACCCCAACGCCGGCGGCGGCACCGTACTGCTCTACGCGGTGGGCGCGGCGGTGATCGGCGGCACGTCGCTGTTCGGTGGTCGGGGCCGGATGAGCAACGCGGTGATCGGCGGCGCGGTGCTGGCCATCGTGAACAACGGGCTCGGCCTGCTCAAACAACCGGCCGCGGTGGTACTGGTGGTGACCGGGATCGTGTTGCTGCTGGCCGCCAGCGTGGACGCGCTGTCCCGGCGTAGGGCTACCACCAGCCGGTGACCATTCGCCAGCAGCCCCGGCCCGGCACGGCAGGCTCGTCCGGCCCGGTCACCGAAGGTGCTCGGCCGGATGACGCGCGCCGGCACAACCGGGCGGCGGTGCTGCGGCGGCTGCACGTGGACGGTCCCTGCACCCGGGCGGTGCTGACCGGTGAGCTCGGCGTCAACCGAAGCACCATCAAGGCGGTGGTGTCGGATCTCACCGAGTCCGGCCTGGTCAGCGAGCGACTGCCGGTGCGGCGCAGCGGGGCGGGACGGCCGTCGCTGCTGGTGGTGCCCAGCGCGGCGGCCGCGGTGGTGCTCGCGGTGGACATCCGGGTGGACCGGGTGGCGATGGCGCTGGTCGGGTTGGGAGGGCAGATCCTCGGCCGGTGCGGCTGGCGGCTGCGCCCCGGCACCGAACGGCCAGCCGAGCTGCTGAGCAGGGTGTTGGAGGAGGCGCCGGTGCTGGCCACCGAGGTGGCCGCGCCGCCGGCCGGTGTCGGCGTGTCGGTGCCTGGCGTGGTCCGCCGGGCGGACGGGTTCGTGCACGAGGCACCGCACCTGCGTTGGGCCGCCGTGCCGGTCGGCGCACGGTTGTCGGCCGGGCTGCGGCTGCCGGTCCAGGTGGCCAACGACGCCGAGCTCGGCGCGCTGGCCGAGCACACCAGGGGAGTGGCCAGGGGCGCCGACGACGTGGTCTTCCTGGCCGGTGACATCGGTGTGGGTGGCGGGGTGATCTCCGGCGGCACGGCACTGCGCGGGTCGGGCGGCTACCTCGGCGAGCTGGGCCACATGGTGGTGCGCCCGGACGGCCGGATCTGCCACTGCGGCTGCCGGGGTTGTTGGGAGACCGAGGTGGCCGCGCCGGCGCTGTGCCGGGCGCTCGGGCTGCCCGTCGACACCGCCCGGGGCGAGCTGCTCGCTTCGCTGCGCGAGCTGGCGCCGGACACCGCCGCGCGGAAGCTGGACGAGTTCACCGGATGGCTCGCCCTCGGCCTTGTCAACGTGGTGAACGTGCTGGCACCCCGGCTCGTGGTGCTCGGCGACCTGCTGGCCGCGCTGCCCGACCCGGTGCTGGACCGGGTGGCCGCCCAGGTGCGCGAGCGCAGCATGGTCAGCCGGGCGCTGGCACACACCGAGGTGGTGCGCTCCGCGCTCGGTCGCGACGCGCAGCTGATCGGCGCCGGCGAGCTCGCGTTCGCCCAGGTGCTCGAGTCCGCCGTCGGCTGAGGACCCGGTCGGGTCACAACTCCGTGTGCTCGCCGGTGTCCAGCCTGCGGTAGTCGGCGCCGGTGCGCTTCGAGGTCGCGGCGAGGATGGTGTCGACCAACCTGAGCCCGATGTCGTTGACGATCCCGTCGTGGATGGCGAACCCCCGGGTGGCACCGACCGCCTCGGCGAACTCCAGCACCTCGAGTGACTTCAGCCACGGCCCGGCCACCGGAAGAAGCAGGACCGGCACCGGGTCCTCCGGCACGGTGAACGCGTCGCCAGGGTGGAACACCTGGCCGCCGACCCGGTAGCCGACGTTGTGCACCGGGTCAAGATGGGTCGGCGCGTGCCACTCGCCGTAGACGTGCACATCGAGGCCGCCCACCTCGAAGGCCTGGCCGTGCGCGGCGGTCCGTAGCCGACCGGTGAGCTCCTCGATCTCGGACAGCTGCTCGACCACCGACGCGGGGGCCCACACCGTCAGCGCCGGGTTCGACGTCGCGGCGGCGGTGAGCGTCTCCGGTGCGAAGTGGTCGAAATGCTCATGGGTAATCAGCACCGCGTCGGCTCCGTCGGCGGCCGAGGGGTCGGTCAGCGTGCCGGGGTCGAGGACGATCGTGGTGTCACCCTCCTCCAGGCGCACACACGCATGCCCGAACTTGGTCAGTCGCATGGATCCGACCTTACGGCCGCGAACCGGCTCGTGGGTCGGGCGTCGGCGGCGGTGGGGACCGGCACGCGCGGCTCGGTTCCCCGATTTCGTCACCCCTGCGGGCTACCGTGTTATCCATGGCTGGACGGTCGACCGCGGGCAAGGGCACCACAACCGGGCGGGGTAGGCAACCGTCCCGGGCGATGCCGGCGCGCGGCCGGCCACCGGCTCGGCGCCCGGCCGCCCGCCGCCCGACGAGGGCGCAGCCGCCCCCGAAGACCGACATCATCACCGTGATCGGCAAGGGTCTCTCCGGTCTGCGCCGCGCCCTCGGGCACACCCGCGAGCTGGATCCGGCGCACCGCAGGGACGGCATCGGCGTCGTGCTGCTGGCGTTGGCCGTGGTGGCGGCCGCCGGGGTGTGGTGGAGCGCGGGCGGTCCGGTGGGCGGCGCGGTGCGGATCGGCGTGGCGACGGTGATCGGTGCCGCCGCGTGGCCGTTGCCGGTGCTGATGCTGGGCGTCGGCGTCTACCTGATGTGCACCCCGTCCCGCCCGGAGGTGCGGCCGAGGGTGGTGCTGGGTGGGCTGCTGTTCGTGCTCGGTGTGCTGGGTCTGACGCACGTGCTCACCGGCTCACCCTCGCGGATCGACGGCTGGCGCCGCGCCGGCGGCGCGCTGGGCTACGTCGCCGGGGCGCCGCTGCGGCTCGGACTGACCGGCTGGGTCGCCGCCCCGGTGCTCGGCCTGGTCGCGCTGTACGGGTTGCTGCTGCTGACCGGCACACCGGTTCGGCAGGTACCGGCCCGGCTGCGTGCGCTGTTCGGCGGCGGGCCGGCCAGCGACAAACCGG
>DASYBQ010000121.1:0-43916 GCA_036500625.1 Pseudonocardia sp.
CGTTCCCGGAGTTGGTCCACAGAAGCCGGTGCGAACCAAGACAATCGTTCAGGTTGAGCGGCTGAGCTGTGTACCGCACCAGGGCTGGAATTAGAGGTGATGTTCAGCTCGACCTTGAAGTCCTCAGACAGTTCGGGCAGGCGGGCCTCGATAAATGAGCGCACGGTGTCGACGACTAACTCGTCCACCGGAATAATTGCCGAGCCGCATTTCCGCGTCGCCCGACCGTTCACCAGCACGCGGATTGGCTCAACTATCGTACCTCCGCCGTACCACACCCGCGTCGCGCCACCCAATAGAGCGAGCTTGTCAAAGTTGTGGTGGAGGATTGCCCCGCACTCCTCCAAGGTCCACCGACTGTATGCTCGAGAAAGGTCTTCGGCCAGATGGTCAGCAAGTGTGTCCGGATGGCCGAACCCTTTGCGCTCGACCAGGGCATACGGCCCCGGTTCCTGAATTCCTAGTTCTAAGTTGAATTGATTATTCCGTCCCACAGTATCCGCCAGCTTATCAGCCATAATTGTTCCAATCGTCTGAGGTGATCAGATTCCACAGACTCTGAGATCGTCACCGCAAACACGGTGAGCATGCCGCCCGTCGCTGTTCAGACCGCCGGGCTCACGGGTTCGTTGGGCCGGTCAGGCCAGTGCACCACTCTCCGTGCGCCCTGGACCTGCAACCTCTTGATCCGTGGTGCGGGCCATGCCTCGTTGCACCGCGTCCACAAGGTAGGGCCGTAGCCGGGCGGCGGGCACGATGGTGTGTACCGAACCGACCTGGTGGGCCCGCTCGATGCTGTGCCGGGTGTCGAACTCCTCGGCCACCTTGCTCAGCTTCTCCGCGCGCACCTCGGCGCGGACCTCGGTCAGCTCGCCGCGCAGCCGGGCCAGCTCGGTGTCGTCCCGGGACTCGGTGGCCGCCGCGATACGTGCTTCCAGGTCGACGATCCGTTGGTCGGCCGCGGTGCGCTTGTTGACCTCACCGGCGAACACCACCGCGGCGGCCGGCGCGCCACCGATCACCGACGCGTAGGAGCCCTCGACGGCGGCGATCTCCATGTTGTCGTTGAGGGTGCCGGAGAACACCACGAACGCGCCGCCGTGGTAGCGGGACACCACGCAGAACACGATGGGCCCGGCGAAGTTCACGATCGCCCTGCCGATCTCCGCGCCGTACTCCAACTGCAGCCCACGCAGCGACTCCGGCGAACCGTCGAAGCCGGACAGGTTCGCCAGCACCACCAGCGGGCGGTTGCCGCTGGCGGCGTTGATCGCCCGCGCGGCCTTCTTGGAGGAACGGGGGAACAGCGTGCCGGCGGTCCACTGCGTCGGGCCGTCCACGGGGGGCCGGCCGCGCCGGGGAGTCGGGCGGGACTCGATGCCCAGCAGCGCGACCGAGGCTCCGCCGAGATGGCCGTCGAGCACGACCACCGACTCGGCGTCGAGCATGTCCGCCCAGCGTTCCAACGGTTCGTGGTCCGCGTCGGTGACCCCGCGCAACAGCGAACGGATGTCGAACGGCTTCTTGCGCTCGGCGTTGACCTCCGGATCAAAGATCTGGCCCAGCCGGGTGAAGTCGCTGCCCGAGCCGGAGTGTGGCGAGTCCGCGATGTCCCGGTCCACCGGGTCGGTACTCGGCGCGGGGCGCGGGAAACGCTCCCCCACCGCGATGTAGGTGTGCTCGTAGTGCGCCAGCAGCACATCCATCGCGACGGAAAGGTCGGGTGCCCAGTACTGTGCCTGCCCGTTCGGGCCCATGATCCGGTCGTAGCCGCCGATGCCGAAGTTGTCCTCGGCGGACACCCCGCCGGAGTAGTCCAGCGACTGCTTGCCGGTGAGCACCATGGCGCTGTCCGGCGTCATCACCAGGATCCCCTTGGTGTGCATCAGCATGGTCGCCTCGGCGTTCCAGTACGGCTGGGCACCGACGTTGATGCCGGTGACCACCACGTTGATCTCGCCGCCGTCCTGGGTGAACTCGATGAGACCGCGCAGCACCCGGGAGATCCAGTCCATGTTCTCGGTGCCGGAGTCCATCGCGATCTTGGCACCGGCGGACACCGCGAACCACTCCACCGGCGCGGACAGCCGCCGCCCCAGCTGCAGCGCGGCGAGCACCCTGCGGCACTCCGGCTCGGCGATCGCGCCGAGTGCCTTGGTCGGGTCGCCGAGCAGCACCACCCGGGTCATGCCCTCGCGGTAGCGCCGGGTCGGCGTGGTCACCACGCCGAGCACCAGGTTGGCGGTGTTGCCGCCGGGCGCCCGGTCGGTCGCCACCGGCTCACTGGAGTCGTCCAGGTCGTACTCCACGAACGTCCCCGGCGACCCACCCGGGTCCGGGCACCTGGTCAGCAACGTCACCAGCTCGTAGGGATACACCGCGCCCCGGCGCCGGGCCTTGATCACCTTCTTGGTGTAGGAGTCCAGCTCGCGCAGCGGGGCGGTCGGCGGGTCGGTCAGCCGCAGGGTCAGGCCCGCGCCCGGCGGGCGGGACATGCGCAGGGTCAGCTCCTTCGGCTGACCGGACTCGTCCTGGCCGGCCTCCGCCGAGCGGACGTACACCAACGCCTGTTCAAGGCCCAGTCCCTCGGCGCGCGGCGCGAGCTGGCGCACCACCTGGTCAAATTCGGCAAGCGACACCTCCACCACCGGCCAGACGTACAACAACACCCGGTTCCACTCCAGCCTGCCCAGCGACTGGTCCGCCGCGCGGGCGGCGCGCAGGTTGTCCAGACAGGTGTCAAGGGCCCGCTCGAACTGTGGGATCGACCGGATGGCCCCGCCCGGCTGGTCACCCTCCCGAAGCACGGTCAGCTCCCTGACGTCGGCCATCACGATCAGGCGGCGGTCCTCGGACTCCGTCCTGCCCTTGGCGAGGAACAGGTGCACGTCCGGCGCGGACGGTTGGCGGGTCAGCGAGAACCTGGCGAGGCGCCACAGCCCGAACCGCTCCGCCGCCATCGGGTGCAGCCCGCGTAGCGTCGCATCCTCCTCCGGCGCGCCGTCCGCACCGGGGCGGAAGGTGAACCAGGTACGGACGGTCCCCTGCTCACCGTCCGCGCGGCGTACCGCGACCGCGACCCTGCCCACCGCGCCGGGCAGGTCGCCGAGCTTGTCCCGGATCCGCTCGGCCCTGGCGTCCGGGTCGGTCCCGGTGGTGTCGTCGCTGGTGACGTAGAGGTCGATCAACACGGTACGGCCGGGCGGCGAGGCGCCGACGAACTTGTGCAGATTCGCGGCGAGCTCCTCGGCCCCGTCGGCGTCGGATCCGCTGGCAACCGTGGCCACCACGACGTACGGATGCCCGTCGTGGTCGTACTCGGCGTACCACATCGGCCGGTCGTTGAGCAGGTCCGCGCGCACGTTGCGCAGCGTCCGGGTGTGGTAGAAGCGCCGCGTCATCACCTCGAGCATCGCGGGGTCGTGCCGCTCGGCGAACACCCCCAGGATGGGTTCACCGGAGAAGACCATCGCCTCGACCTGGGCGGCCCGGGTCGTCGGGTCCTCGGCAAAGTTGTCCAGCTCGGCCCGGACCTGGCGCTGCACCCGGATCCGCTCCTGCGCGATCACCGGTGCATCGAAACAGCGATAGCGCACCTGGCGCGCCACCTCGCCGACCCCGGGGTGTCGCAGCTGGGTGGCGGTGACCAGGTGGTCCAGTACCGCCCGGTAGTCCTCGGGGCCGTGCTCCGCGAGCTTGTCCAGATGCCCCAGCCGCCAGCGCAGCAGCTCATGGATGACCGTGGCGAGGCGGTTGGCCCGCCGGTGGGCCAGGAACATCCGGTACAGCGCGGCACCCAGCTCGGGGGTGGGCTCGGCCTGCTGCGGATCATTGATGCCGTAGTGCGCCAGCACCCGGCGCAGCTTGATCCGAAACGATTCGGGCAGGGCTTCGTCGTCGAGGTCCCGGGTGCGCAGGTAGGCGTAGAGGTACTCCTGCGGGTTGCGGGCCGACTCGACGTCGACCGCGGCCTCGCCGTCATCGGCGGTCCGCTCCGGCATCCGGCGGTTGCGGGTCAGTGCGGCGAGGTCGGCGAAGATACGCAGCACGGCAATCTCGCCGCCCAGCACCCCGGGGTGGTCGTCGGGCAGCTGTCCTCGGGCGGCCGCCAGCTCGGTCAGCAACGGCCGTGCCGCGCGCTCGTCGATGTCGAAACCGAGCACCAGCGCGCGCAGGGCGTGCAGCGCATCGGCCGCGGTCGCCACCGGGTCCGTGCCGGCTGCGGCACCGCCGCTCACGCCACGCAGCGCGGACAGGTCGGCGCGCGTTTCTTCGGTGCGCCCCTCCCGCGCGCTGCCGGTCGGCTCGAACTCGATGCGGACCAGCTTGGTGCCGGCCTCGACCTGGGTGTTGACCGGCACCAGCACCTCGCCGACCCGCCCGGCCAGCGGAGCGCGCAGCACCGTCTCCAGCTTCATCGACTCCACGACCACCAGCACGTCGCCCTCGGCCACCTCGTCGCCGGCCCGCACCGCGACCGCCACCACCATGGCCGGCGCCGGCGCGCGCACCAACCCGACCTCCCCGCCGGAGATCCGGTGCACCGCGCCGTCCACCTCGATGAGGTAGTTCGGGCCCTGCGCAACGGCCAGTACCGAGAAGCGCTGCCCGTCGACGTTCAACCGGCGCTCGAACCGCCCGGCCCGCTCCACGTCGACATCCACCTCGCCACCGGAGCCGACCAGCAACACCCGGTAGCGCGCCGGGCGGGTGCGGGCCACCTGTAGCCGGTAGGGCTGCCCGGCGGCGCGCAGGTCCACCTGGTGCCAGGTCTCGTCGGTCACCTCGGGGCGGCCACGCTCGGCCGAGCTGAACAGTCGGTCGCGCTGCCGCTGCACGTGCGCGTCGTGCGCCTCCACAGCGGCGGCCAACAACGCCACGTCCAGCCGGCGCGGCGGTCGGTAGCTCTCGGCGAGCACCGACTCCAGCCAGCCGGTGTCCGCCTCGCCGGCACACACCGCCGGCCGGGTCAACAGGTCGAGCAGGAACGCCTTGTTCGTGGCCCCGTCGTCGATCACCGCCGCGGTCCGCCGCAGCGCGCGGTACAGCCGGCCGCGCCCCTCCGTCCGGTCCATGCCCCAACCGGTCACAGTGGCGATCGTCGAGTCGTAGCGGAACGGGATCGTGTCACCGGCGGCAACGCCGGCGTCCATTCGGATACCTGGCCCGCTGGGCAGCACCAGGTGCTCGATCGCGCCGGGGGTCGGGATAAAGCCACGCTCCGGGTCCTGCGCGGTCAGCCGCACCTGGATGGCGTGACCCCGCTCGACCGGTGCCTCGGCGGCGATCTCGTCGAGCGTGCCGCCCGCCGCGACGTGCAGCTGCAGCTTCACCAGGTCGACACCGGTGCTCGCCTCGGTGACGGCGTGCAGGATCGGCCCCGGCGCCACACCGAGCAACGAAAGCGACCGCTGCCCCGGCTCGAGGTGGAACCCGATCGTCGCGGCGCCCCGGTAGCCGGTCGCCCGGACGAGCTCGACGGCGGCGGTGCGCAGCAGGCGCCGCTGTTCCTCGTCCAGCGCGGCGCACGCCGACTCCTCGATCACCACCCGGCCACGCCACCGGACACTGCAGTCCCTGGCCCCCAGGACCCAGGCCGCACCGGTCCGGTCCGCCACCACATCGACCTCGATGTGCCGACCGGCCGGCACAGGCCGCGCACCGCCGGCCGCCGGGCCGCCGGGCGCCATAGGCAGGCCCAACCGCCGCGCCAACTGCCCCGACTCGGTCTCCTCGTCCAGCCGGCGCAGCACCTTGCCGGACGGTCCGACGAGCAGCATGCCCAGCCGCTCGCACAGCTCGACGAACGCCGGCCGGTCCGCAACGAGCTCCCAGTCCGGCCATACCGCCTCGGCCCGCGTCACGCGCAGCGCCCCGGCCAGCTCCGCGTGGTCCAGGTACGGGTCCGCCCCGATATCGGCCGGGTCGGCCGGGCCGATCAGTACCGCCTCGTCCGCCTCCCGGACGAACATCGCCCGTTGGTCCACCGCGGTGTGCACGGCGATGGTGTGCAGCGGTGCACGTCCCTCGCTGCTCCACTCCCGCACGGCGTTGATCACTCGCATGGCCGACTCGGCACGCCCGATGACGGCGAGACGGCGGAAGGCGGGGTAGTTCACGGTTAGCTCCTCATCGACTCCCGGACCGCTCATCTAGTGCAGCCGCACGGGTAGCGCCTGGATTCCGTAGACGAAGGACAGCTCGCGGTAGGCCAGCCGCTCGGGCGCCGTGGCCAGGCGCAGCCCGGGGAAGCGCCACGCCAGCGCGGAGTACGCGGAGCGCAGCTCCATGCGGGCCAGTTCGGCGCCGACACAGCGGTGGATACCGTGCCCGAAGGCGAGGTGCGTCGGCACCGGACGTCTGGGGTCGAAGCTTTCCAGGTCGAGCCCGTTGCGGGCGTCCCTGTTCGCCGCGGGCAACGAGCACAGCACGATGTCGCCGGCCTTGATCGCGGTGCCGGCGACGGTCACGTCCTCGCGGGCGAAGCGCGGGAACGCGACCTGGACCACGCTCAGGTAGCGGAGCAGCTCCTCCACGACCGGGCCGATCGCGCCGTCGTCCTCGCGGAGTGTGGCCAGCACCTTCGGGTTCTGCAGCAGAACCAGCGTGCCAAGCGCCAACATGCTGGCCGTGGTCTCCAGCCCGCCGGTGAGCAGGCCGTCGGCCAGCCCGGCGAGCTCCTCGTCGCTGAGCTCGTCGCCGTGGTTGGTGATCAGCGCACCGAGCAGTCCCGGCCCCGGTGCCAGCCGCTGTTTCTCCACGACTCCGCGCAGGTAGGTCAGCGACTCGGAGATCGCGCCGAGTGACGAGCCGGGGCCGCCCCGGAAGTCGAACCGCGCCGTGCTCAGCCGCTGGAACCACTGCCGATCCTCATACGGGATACCCAACAGCGCGCAGATGGTCAGCGCCGGAACGGGCAGCGCGAAGTGCTCGAGCACGTCGACCGGCTCGCCGGCCTGCCCCAGCGCGGCCATGTGGTCCAGCTGGCCGCTGACGATCGTGTCGATCTGCGGGGCGAGGCGCCGCAGCCGGCGCGCGGTGAACTCCGGGGTCAGCAGGGTCCGCAGCCGGGTGTGCTGTGGCGGGTCGGAGAAGCCGAGTCCACCGGGGTTCTCCACCCGTCCCACCCCGGCGATCCCGGACACGTGGCGGAAGTCGTTGCTGAACGTGGCGCCCGCGCGGCCCAGCACCTCCTTGCACTCCGGGTAGCCGCTCACCAGCCATGCGCGTATCCCGAACGGCGCCTTGAGCCGATGCACCGGCTCGGCCTCGCGCACCCGCGCCAGCTCGGGCACCGGGTCCACCCCGTCGCGGCGCAACGGCAGCAACGTCGAGTCCGGCAGCAGGTCAAGCAGCGAGAATCCGCGCCAACGGCTCGGCAGCCGCAGCAACCACTCCATGGCCACCCGCCGAGCGCCACCGACCAGTGCGGACATCACAACCCGACGGTGCCAAACACAATCGCGGCCACCCAAAACCCCTTTCTCAGACTCTCAGCTCGTCCCACAGCCGACACGCTGCTGCTCCCGGGTAGCGGCCGACCAGGTGGCCTCCTTCCAGTTCCTGCTCCATTTGACCATTACCGGCACCTGGCTCGCATTGGGCAGCGGCAACCCAATTGGTACACCAACTCGATCTGTCCCGTCATCGGCGGTCAATCCGGACAGGCCGCCGT
Organism: Pseudonocardia sp.; assembly: GCA_036500625.1. GTDB lineage: Bacteria > Actinomycetota > Actinomycetes > Mycobacteriales > Pseudonocardiaceae > Pseudonocardia. The sequence goes on from DASYBQ010000121.1 coordinate 7,676, forward strand.
GCGCTGGGCACGTACCTCGTCGGCGGGCACCTCATGTGCTTGATCGTCGATGAACCCGACATGCACCGGAGACCCGGTACCAGCAGCCACTCGCCGCACAGTTGACCCATCCGGCCACGGCGGATAGCAGTCACTCCACTGCCGCAGCGACCCGAGCACCACGTGCGGCTCTCGTCCGGCGTCCGTCAGGCGGTAGGCGCCGCGAGCCCGCGCACCTGGTTTGTTCCATCCAACTCAGAAGGTTCGGGCGCGCCGAGGAAAGTTCGGTCAGCGAACTTGCTTCGCTAGGATCGACACCATGGCACTACCGCACGACTACCCCGGCGAGGCGTGCTCGCTGGCCCGCACCCTCGAGATCGTGGGCGAGCGGTGGACGTTGCTCATCCTGCGGGACGCGTTCTACGGCGTCCGCCGGTTCGGTGACTTCGCCGCGCACCTCAACGTCCCGCGAGCCGTGCTCTCCGAACGGCTCAAGTCGCTCACCGCGACCGGCGTGCTGACCCGGGCGACGGGGAGCGCGGGCCGGGACGAGTACCAGCTGACCGACAAGGGTGCCGCCCTGTGGCCCGCCGTGCGCGCGCTGGTCGCTTGGGGCGACGAGCACTACGCGCCGAGGGGGCCCCGCCGGCTGTTCCGGCACGTCACCGACGAGGCGCCCATCGACGGCTCGGGCCGCTGCACCGTGTGCGGCGCGGTTGTCGGGCCGGAGGAGACACTGGTCGCCCCGGGGCCCGGGCTGCCCGCGCCCAGCCCGCAGGACGACCCGGTCACCGCTACCCTCGCTCGTCCGCACCTGCTGCTGCGGCCGGTGCGCGGCTGAGCTGTGCGGCTGAGCTGTGCGGGGAAGCTGTGCGCGGGCCACGCTCCTCGGCGGTCAAAGCTCTAGCCGCCTCGGCACCGGTCAGCGGGTGCCGATGGGCAGCAGGAGCAGAGCCCGCAGCTTGCTCTCGATCACCCGGGCGCGCGCCAGTGACTCGTCGAGCTTCGGCCCGAGGTCGAGCACGTTGCCATTCGCCCGGTCAAGGATCGCGACGATGTGGTCGACCGGCGGCTGTGCCCCGGCGGCCGCCGCGTTGGTGTCTCGGGTCGCGGCGACGACCGAGCGCAGCGGCGGGTCGGCGCTGTCCAGCACGGCACCGAGCTGGACCAGCTCATCGCCCAGTGTGCCCAGCGTGGCGCGGGCCCTGGTCAGCGAGTTGGCTGTCTCCACCACACGGGGAAGGCTGTCCCGCAGAGCCTCGTTCGCGGCCGGCAGCTCGAGCCCGGCGGCCAGCGCCACGTCCGAGGTGTGGTCGACGATCTTGCCTTGTTCGACCCCCGCCCGGAAGCTGGCGGCGCTGACCGCCAGATCGCTGGTCAGTATCAGGATGCCCACAACCGACGCCAAGGTCGCGGCCAGTGCGACTGCCCACGCTACGCGCACGATCTCGACCTCGCCTTCTCCTCGCGGTTCACGATGTCACCGGTGGGTGGCCCGGGACACCAGGCCAAGCACCGGCGACACCGGCGCGACCCGCTGCGACTCGCGCTCGATGAGTGCAAGTACCTCGGCGATGCTGTCGGCCTTCGGGCCGAGCGGGACCAGGCTGCCGTGCAGCACCACGAGCCGGTCACCGACGGCCCCCAACCCGGTGTCCAACGAGGTGACCGTGTCACCCAGGTCGTGGGCCACACCCGTGGCTTCGTTCGCCCTGCCGGTGATGCGCGTGATGAGCCCGGGAAGCGGCCGGGCGATGCCGACCACCGTGGTGATCCCCTCGTTGGCCTCGCCGGCCAGCGGGCTCAGTGTGCCCGCCCGGTCGACCACACCGTCCAGTGAGCCGGCCACCGTGTCGAGGACGCCGATCCGCCGGGTGAGCTCGCCCTGCTTGGGCACCAGCACGCTGGTGACCTGGTCCAAACCGGCCGATGAGGAGATGATGGAGTTGGCCAGCCTCGACGGCCTGCCCAGTGGGTCGGCCAGGTCGTCGGTGCTCGGTACGAAGCGGAAGACCACGGCGAGCAGCACCGAGGCCCCGCCGCCGAGGATGGCGACGACAAGCCACCACGAACGCGCGCTGATCACTGTCTACCGATTCCCCTGGCCGACGCGAACGACCGGGTGAGCCCCGGTTTCCGGCGAGATCGGCACAGCGGGCAACAGGGCAAGCTTGTGCTGGATCCGCGCGAGCTGGTTGTTGAGCTCGTCGAGCTGCTGCTTCGCCAGCCCCACCTGGCGGTCCGCCGCCGAGGTGGTGCCGGCCGCGTCCTTGGCGATGTCTCGCAGACCGTTGCCTGCTTCCCGCAACGTCTTGGCCACCGGGACGAGCTGCTTGGCGATGGTGACGTCCCCCTGCCCGGCCTGGACCAGCCGTTGGACGTCCGGCAGCGTCGAGGCGAGAAGCTCGACGTCGCCCGCCGAGGTGTTGTCGAGGTCGGTCAGTACCGCGGTCAGTGTCTGCAGCTGTTGACGTGCTCTCGCCGGCGCCGCGAAGTTCGCCCGGTCCGCGAAGAAGCCGTTGACCGTGCGGAAGTCGGCGGTGAGGCCGCTGGAGCTGGCCTGCACCTCCCGGCCGCGATGGATCGCAACGATGACCAGCACCAGGAGCACAACGGCGGCGACGGCGCAGAGCTTGGCCAGGTACTCCAACGCGATCGCCGACCAGCTCGAACCGGGTAGGTCGTTCGCCGGGATGTCGGTGCGCCTCTTCACGTGTGCCTCCTCGTCGGTGAGATCTCGTTGCCTCAACCGGGCAGCGGCAGCGCTGCGTTGATTCTTTTCGCGGCATCAATGCTGCGCCCGAGGTCGTCGTTGACACCCTGGAGAATTGTGAGCAGCTCCTTGCCCTGATCGCCGAACGCCGCGGCCGAAGGCACCAGCGGCAGTACCCGCTGCCGCAGTCGCACCACGATCAGTTGGATACGACCCAGGTCGGCGTGACTGGTCTCGCCACCCGCGCGGCCCACGGCGATGGAGTCGGCGGCCGGACGCGTCGCGTCGCGCAGCTGCACCAGAAGCGGTTGCAGTGCGCGTGTCTCGTCGAGTGCCTGTTGCTCGGTCCCGGTGAGCTGAGTGAGCTGCGCCAGCCGCGCGGTCAGCCGATCGGTGACCGCCACCACCGCGTCCGAGTTGCGCAGGGACTCGTCGTTGATCGCCGCTTGGGCGGCCAGATTCTTGTCCAGCCGCGCGAAGGTGACGATGAGCACAGCCAGCACCACCAGCGCCACCGCCGCGAGCACCGCCTTGACCGGCCCGGATCGCCTTCCGAAGATCATTTCACCCCTACCGGCTCGGCCCGGCCACATTGTCGGCACCGGACCGGGCCGACTCGCGCGCCCGGTGTACCTCACCCGCGATGAGGTGCGCTTGCGCCAGTATTCGGCCCAGATCCTCCCGGTCCCCGATGACCGTGCCCCCGATGCGGTGGACCGGATCGGTGAGGCTGTTGAGCTGCCCCTCGAGGTCGTCGAGCGAGCCCAGCAGGTCGCCGACCTGAGCGTTGGTCTGGTTGAGCACAGGCTGCACCTGTATCCGGATTTGCCCGACCAGAGCCCGCAGCTGATCGGCGACCTCGGCATCGGTACGGCGAACCCTGGCCAGGGCCGCGTCCATTCGATCCAGAGCTGCGAGAGCGGCGAGCGTATTCCGCTCGTGATCGGCGATCACCACGATCCGTGGGTTGTAGGCGCGACCATGGTCCAGGGACTCGTTGAGATTGGTCGGCGTTCTCACCAACGCGACAGCACGAGGAGCAAGATAAAAGGCCAGCGGAAACAGCAGAAGAATCAGTATGGCCCGCGCCATGAGCACCCGACGAGGGACGCGCTGCTCACGTGAGGTTCGTCGCATGGCCAGGCATCTACTCGGCCGAGGACATCAACGAGATGAACTGCAGCGCGGTGACCGGGTGGACGAGTAGACCTTTAATGATGATCTTACGGGTCACGATCTGGCCGATGACGTATCGGCCGTGGTTGGTTGCCAGGCCGATCGGCAACAGGCCGCCGGCGGCCATCCGGAGCCGCCAGACATCGCGGAGTCGGCTTGTGTCGGCCCGCACGATGATGCTGGGCCGGCCGGCCAGGTCGTTGTATACCGTCGTCCGGTCCTGCTCAAAGGCCATGGTCGCGGTGGTGTCGGTATCGGTGTTGTGCACCGCGACGGGCCGAGGGATTCGCCGGGCCGTACTCCTGCGGGCCGGAAACCTCCGCACGTTCTGGTCCAGCAGGGCGGCAAGCGTATTCGCCACATCGTTCGGCTCTGTGTCGTACAGCACGAATGGATAGCCGGGAACCTGTTCGCGCGTCACGATTTTCATCGACGCGCGCACTCCGCTCCACACAACTCGCCTAACCCGAGTCGGTTTCCTGCGAGCCCGCCCGGCGCGTTCGGCCAGGTCAGCCACGGCGCAACGATCTCGGGGAGCAGCACCACCGCAGCCTAGCGTCGAGCACTTGGTTTTCCCGCGATTGAACGCCGGGGACTCCCCTGGTGTTTCTTGGTCGCGGCGCTGCCACTCCCGCGCCAACAGTTCGTAGGAGCGCACCCGTCCGAGTGGTAGCGGGTGATGGTGGTGATGATCAGCTCATCGGCGCCGGCGGGGTCGCGCAGCTGTTCGAGCTGGTCTGCCACCCGCGCGGCGGAGCCGACGAACTGGGTCTCCACCCGGCCCCCGACGAGTTGCCGGTCCTGTTCGGCCCAGCTGCTCGCCGCCGTTGCCGGGCACCGGCACAGTGACCGGAGCTAGCGGCACTTCCCGCAGCGGGGTGTCAGCCAGGCAGCTGGTGGTCCGGCCTGGCGCGCCCTTCGAGCGACTCGGGCCCGAGCGTGCTCGGGTCGGTCTCCTCGGCCACCGCGGCCGGCCAGCGCTCCGGCGGCGGCCCGAATGCCCGGTGCGTCGAGTTGATCACCGAGCGGCCGATGGTCACGTTGCCTACCGCGCCGATCACCGCGCCGGCACCGAACGGCAAGGCCCGACCGAACATCAGCGCGCCCTGCCGGGCGACGAAACGCTTCACGAACATCCGCACCAGGGTCTGGTTGATCGGCCCGAGTTTGGGCAACGGCAGTGCGTCGGCCAGCTGCCTGCCCCAGTGCTTGGAACCGCCGACGGCACGCTGCATGAGTTGGGTGCCGCCTTCGCCGAGCACCACCGCGAGCACCAGCGCGCGGCGCCGCTCCACCTCCTCCATGCGCAGCCCGTGTACCTCGGCCGCGGCCAGGGCGTAGAGCACCGACGCGTCCAGCACGGCGACCACCTCGGCGGCCCCGGTGGCCAGCGATGCGGCGGTGCCGATGCCGGGGATCAACGCGGCCCCACCGGCCGCCGCGCCGGTGCCGCCGACCGCGACCAGGTACTGCTTCTCCAGCGCGGCGAGCACCTCGCCCGGTGTGGCACCCGGCTTCTTATGGCGCACCTTGGCGATGTAGGAGTTGACCAGGGGCTGTTGCACCCGCAGCGCACGCTCCACCGCGGATTTGAGCACCGCGCCGCTGATGCCGTTGGCCTTGGGCTCGGGCGGCGGAGCGGACGGATCGCTTTCGGCATCGCGGTTGCGGCGGAACGGTTGGCGAAGGCTCACGGGGTGGATTGTCTCCAGGGTCGGGCCGGCTGCGCTGACTGTTCGGTCAGCGGCCAGGCTACCGCGTGCCTCCGACCCACCTGTTGAACGCGAGTCGCGGCCGGCGCGGTCGGGCGCATTCAGCCACGGCTGATGGTGGTTCGCTAGGCGCCGCATACCTGATAGTCGAGCAGGACGAGACGGTCGTCGAGCACGCTCGCACCGGTGAGGCTCAGGTCGAGATCGGGCAGGTCGGCGAACACCGGGCCCGCACCGGTCGCACCGCGGATCGTCGGGAAGACCATCACCCGGACCCGGTCGACCAGACCGAGCCGGAAGAGGCTGCGAACCAGGGACACGCTGCCGATGGTGCGCATCGGCAGCCCGTCCGCCATGGCCTTCAACGCGGGCACGGCCGTCTCGACCGGCTCATCGACGACCGTGGTGTTCGCCCACGTCAGCGGTGGTGTGAGCGTCTTCGAGAACACGATCTTGGGCAGCTCCGCCATCCGGGGGGAGGTCGGATCGTCACCACTCGCGACGATCTCGGACAGCATCCGGTACGTCGTTGCGCCCATCAGCATGACGTGCTCCTCGGCGAGCTGCCCATCGATCCACCCGAACAGACCCGGCGCGCCGTAGCCCCAGTACGCCGGCGTGTGCGGCCCGCCGGAACCGTACCCGTCGACGGTGCTGAACATGTCGACCCGCAGCTGCCGCACGGGGCTCTCCCTGTGATGTCGGTGACACGGACGGAGCCGGAGCGGCTGATCACCGACACCGCCCATGTAGACCATTGCGGCAGGGCAAACTCATCGGCCCGCGCCCGCTCTGCGCGTGACGCGCCGAGCACCGCGGCGGATGCGATGTTCGGCGCGGGCGCCGCGGCGGTGGCGCAGTTCGAGGTGGATGGTGGTGCGGGGCAGGCCGTGCTGTCGCATCTACCCTGGCGGGGTGGAGTTGCTGATAGCGACGAACCCGGATCCGGACAGCTCGCCGCCGTTCCTGGTGCGGCTGCCGATGGGCGCCGAGGGCATGGTGTTCCGCACCAAGGGCACCTGGCCGCGTACCTCGGCGCTGTACTGCCACCCGGTGCCGACCTGCGAGTGGCCGGCGGAGCCGGAGATCGTGGAGCGGGTGGCGCTGCGGCCCTGCGCCCGCACGGCGCGGCGATCGACGTGGTAGCCGACCGCGCAAGGGAACAGCGCTCACAGATCGTGTTCACCCGTGGCCGCGGTCGGGAGATGGTGTTCTGGCAGTCGCCGCGCACCCGCAAGCAGGCCCGGCCGGATGTGCGGCTGCCGGCCGCGCGGGCGGCCGGCATCGCGGAGCTGGAGATCCTCGTCGACTCCCGCGAGCGGTACGCGTACCGGTTCGCGGGCAAGCCCGTGCGGGCGATCTCCCGGGCGTTGTCCTGCGGCGACTACGCGGTCACCGCCGGGGCGAAGCTGGTCGCGGCGGTGGAACGCAAGTCGCTGCCCGACCTGGTGTCCAGCCTTTCCAACGGGCGCCTGCGGTTTGCCCTCGGCGAGCTGGCGGCGCTGCCCCGTGCCGCGGTGGTGGTCGAGGAACGCTACTCACGGGTGTTCGCCCAGACCGGGTCCGCCCGGCGGCGGTCGCCGACGGGCTGGCCGAGCTGCAGGTCCGCTGGCCGACCATCCCGATCGTGTTCTGTGAGACCCGCTCGCTGGCCGAGGAATGGACCTACCGCTACCTCGCCGCCGCCCACGAATGGGCAACCACCGAGGACGCTGCCGTGACCCGAATCGCTCTGACCTCGGGCGACAGTGTTGGCACCGCCGATGCACCTGCCGCGCCCGACCCGTCAACGGCCGAGGTCCGCGCCTGGGCCCGCGCGCACGACATCGAGGTGTCGAATGGGGGACGGCTACGGCCGGAAATCTGGCAGGCCTGGCGAGAAGCGCACCGCCGCTAGTACTGCAGGGCCGGTAAGGCGAGTCGCCCCCGCGAGGCTCCGGAGGAGTTCCGGCGAAGGCCGGCGCAGTGAATGTCGGCAACCAAGGGCCGAACCCTGCTGGCGGCACCCAAGGGTGAGCACAAGCGCGCTCTTTCGGCCGAAGGCGAACTTCCGGAGGCGGGCCCGAAGGGTCCCCGATCGGAAGTTCTCGCGCGAGAACAGGCCCTGTAGTACTAGGCGCCCCAGCGCTCGCGCAGCGCGGCGCGGCCGGTCGAGGTGAGCGAGCCGAACAGCCGCATCCGGGCCATGCCGCCGTCCGGATAGATGTCCAGCCGGGCCTCGGTGGCGGCGGCAGCGGCGGGTAGGCGGAACCGGTGCCGGGTGTCGGGCCGCAACGGCGTGCGGGTCAACAGGTCGAACCACTCCCCCTCATGGCGGCGGGCGCGCAGGGTGGCCCAGCCGGGCGCGTTGCCGAGGAAGTACGACGTGTCCAGTTCGGCGACCGAGATCCGGCCCTCGCCGGCCAGCGCCACCTGTACCCAGTCGTTGCCCTCGTCACGGCGGCGGGCGGTCTCCCAGCCCTCAGCCATGCTCCGGGCCGGGCCGGGCAGCAGCAGGTTGTTCGGCGCGCTGTAGAACCGGTTCGAACAGTCCAGCGCCCGGCCGCCGTGCTCCAGAGCAGCCAGGTCGACCAGCCCGAACACATCGAGCAGGTCTGGGTCCGGTACCGCGATACCGTGCACCCGCAGCCGGGCCACCCCGCCGTCCGGATGGATCCGCAGTCGCACGTGGGTGCACCGGCCCGACGCGGCGCCGAGCTCGAATTGGTTCTCCGCGTCGCCCTTGAGCGGGCTCCTCGGAACCAACGGGCGCCAGCCCTCGTCGGCCAGCAGCGCGGCGGCGGACGGGTGGCCATCGGCGCACAGCCCTTCCACCGACGCCTCCGGCGGGTAGTTGCCGGTGAACCAGCTGGTGTCGATCACGACGCCGTGCACCATGCCGGGCGCGCCAAGCCGGACGATTGCCTCGTCGTGGCCGGGCTCGCGGCGCCGGCGGGTCTCCCAGCCGTCGTAGACCTTGCCCTTGTGCCCGAAGTTCGCCGAGTCGAACACCGCCGGGCCGGCGGTGATCAGGTTCTCTCTCGCGGCGAACGCCTCGTCGTTCGCGTACACCACGCTGCCGCCGAGGCCGCGCACGGCGAGATCGGGCAGCTCGCGGAACTCGGTCATCGTCTCTCCCTCGTCAGCAGCCGGCCACGGGGCGCTTCACCGACCGGCGCGCCGCGCAGCCAGGTCTGGCGGACCACCCCGGTCAGCTCGCGGTCGGCGTACGGGGTGACCGGGTGGCGGTGCCGCAGCCGCTCGGCGACCACGGTGAACGACTGGTCCGGTGCGAACACCGCCAGGTCGGCGGCCATCCCGGCAGCGAGGCGGCCCTTGTCGGTCAGCCCGGCCAGCTCGGCGGGCCGGGCGGCCATCCAGCCGATCACATCGGCCAGCGAGTGACCCCGGGCACGCGCCTTGGTCCACACCACCGGCAGTCCCAGCTGCAGCGAGGCGATGCCGCCCCACGCCGCGCCGAAGTCCGGCGGGCTCTTCAGCTCCGGGGTGCACGGCGAGTGGTCGCTGACCACCAGGTCGATCGTGCCGTCGGCCAGCCCGGTCCACAAAGCGTCCTGGTTCGCCCGGCCGCGCACCGGCGGACAGCACTTGAACCGGGTGTCGCCGTCCGGCACCTCCTCGGCGGTCAGCGTCAGGTAGTGCGGGCAGGTCTCCACGCTGACCTGTACGCCGCCCGCCTTGGCCGCCGCGAGCATCGGCAGCGCGCTCGCCGAGGACAGGTGCAGCACGTGCACCCGCGCCCCGGTTTCCCGCGCGCCGCGCAGCAGCCCGGCGATGGCACTGTCCTCCGCGCCGGCCGGCCGGGAGGCCAGGAAGTCGCGGTAGCGCGGGCCGTTCGGCGCGGGGGTGAGCCCGGCGGGGTCCTCGGCGTGCACGATCAGCAGCGCGTCCAGCGCGGCGACCTCGCGCAGCACCTCGGCCAGCTCCGCGCCGGACAGCGGCGGGAACTCAGGCACCCCGCTGTCGGCCAGGAAGCACTTGAACCCGAACACGCCGGCCCGGTGCAACCCGGCCAGCTCAGCAAGGTTGCCCGGCACCGCGCCGCCCCAGAAGCCCACGTCGATCGCGCACCGCTGCTCGGCGGCCGTGCGCTTGACCTCCAGCGCCGCGGTGTCGACGGTGGGCGGCAGCGAGTTCAGCGGCATGTCCAGCAGCGTGGTGACCCCACCCTCGGCGGCCGCCCGAGTCGCCGAGGCGAAGCCCTCCCACTCGGTACGGCCCGGCTCGTTGACGTGCACATGCGTGTCCACCAGCCCGGGCAACAGCACCTCGTCGGCGCCAAGCACCACCTCCCGACCGGCCTCGACAGGAGCGTCCACCGGCAACAACTCGACTATCCGCTCACCCTCGACGAGTACCGCTACCGGCCGCTCGCGCCCGTCGACAACGGCCCGGGCCGCGCGGAACACGGTGCTACCGGCCGGAGAAACCATCGACGGCATCAGACGCCGGGCTCGGTGATGTGTTCCGGCCGGATCGGCACCCGGCGCAGCGCCTTGCCGGTGGCCTGGCGGATCGCGGCGGCGACCGCCGGACCGGACGAGATCGTGGGCGCCTCGCCGACGCCCCGCACGCCGTAGGGTGCGTGCGGGTCGGCGTACTCCAGCACCTTGATCTTCATCGGCGGCATGTCCAGGATCGTCGGGATCAGGTAGTCGGTGAACGACGGGTTGCGCACTTTGCCGTCGGTGACCACGATCTCCTCCATCAACGCCAGGCCCATGCCCTGCGCGCTGCCGCCTTGAATCTGGCCGAGCACCGCATCCGGGTTGATCGCCTTGCCCACGTCCTGCGCGGTGTCCAGCGCGACCACCTTGACCAGGCCCAGCTCGACGTCCACATCGACGACCGCGCGGTGCGCGGAGAACGCGTACTGCACGTGCAGGTCGCCCTGCCCGGTCTCCGGGTCGGGTGCCTGGGTGGGCCGGTGCCGCCACTGCACGGTCTCCTCGACGACCTCGTCACCGAGCACCTCACCGAGCTCGGCGACCACCTCGCCGCCCAACTCGACGATCTTCGCGCCCTCCATCCGCAGCGCCTCGGCCGGCCGGTCCAGCAGCGTGGCGGCAAGCCCGAGCACGGACGCCCGGACGGCCTCGCACGCCGCCTTGACCGCGCCACCGGTGACATAGGTCTGCCGGGACGCCGAAGTCGAGCCGCCCGAGCCGACGCCGGTGTCCTTCGGGTGCACCACGACCCGCTCGACGCCGAGCTCGGTGCGACAGATCTGCTGTTCCACGGTGACCAGCCCCTGGCCGACCTCGGCGGCGGCAGTGTGCACGGTGGCCACCGGGTCGCCAGCGGTGATCCGCAGCGCCACCCTGGCGCTCGAGAAGTCGTCGAAGCCCTCGGAGAAGCCGACGTTCTTGAACGTCACGGCGTAGCCGATACCTCGGACCACACCCTCACCGTGCGTGGTGTTGGAGACCCCACCGGGCAGTGTCCGCAGGTCGAGCACATCGCCGGTCGAGCGCGGCTTCGGTAGCGGCATGTCCCTGACGATCTCCAGCAGTTCCTCCACCGGCGCCGGGGCGTCGATCAGCTGGCCGGTGATGTTCCGGTCGCCCTCCCGCATGCCGTTGCGCGCGCGGATCTCGACCCGGTCCACGCCCACGGTGTCGGCCAGCTCGTCCATCAGCGCCTCGTGGATGAACGCGGCCTGCACGCACCCGAAGCCACGCATCGCGCCGCACGGCGGGTTGTTCGTGTACACGCCGTAGCAGTCCACCGCCACGCTCGGGATGCGGTAGGGGCCCATACCCATGGTGCCGCCGTTGCCGACCACCGCTCCGGTGGAGGAGGCATAGGCGCCGCCGTCGAACAGGATGTTCCCCTTGGCATAGAGCAGGGTGCCGTCCGGTTGCGCGCCGAACTCGTAGCGCATGGTGGCCGGGTGCCGGTGCACGTGGCCGAAGAACGACTCCTCCCGGTTGTAGGACATCTTGACCGGTTTGCCGGTGTGCAGCGCCAGCAGGCAGGCGTGCACGTGCATGGAAAGGTCCTCGCGGCCGCCGAACGCGCCACCCACCCCGGCCAGTGCCAGCCGCACCTTCTCCGGGCCCATGCCCAGCGCGCGGCACACCTGCCGCTGGTCCACGTGCAGCCACTGGGTGGCCACGAACAGGTCGATCCCGCCGTCCTCGGCCGGCACCGCGAGACCGGCCTCCGGGCCGAGGAACGCCTGGTCCTGCATGCCGACCTCGAAGTCCATCGCCACCACGACCGGCGCCCTCGGGCTCTGTTCGCCCCGGCGCAGCTTCAGGTGCCGCACCAGGTTGCCCTGCTCGTGCACCTTCGGTGAGTCGGCGTCCAGCGCGCGGCGGGGGTCGGTGACGGCCGGCAGCGGCTGGTAGTCGACCCGGATCCGTTTCGCGGCACGCCGCGCCGTCTCCGGGTGGTCGGCGGCCACCAGAGCCACCGGTTCGCCCTGGTAGCGCACCACGTCGGTGGCCAGCACCGGTTGGTCGGAGTGCTCGAGACCGACCGAGTTCTCCCCCGGCACGTCACCGGCGGTGAGTACGGCGTACACACCGGGCACCTTCAGTGCCTCGGTGATGTCGATGGCGACGATCCGGGCGTGCGGATGCGGGCTGCGCAGTGTGGTGCCCCAGCACATGTCGTCGTGCCACAGGTCGCTGGCGTAGGCGAACTCGCCGGTGACCTTCAGCGCGCCGTCCGGCCGGGTGGGGCTGTCGCCGATCCGGCCGCCGGTGCCGGTCCCGGTGTGCTGGGCGCCCCGACTCAGTGTGCTGGGAGCCCCCACTCGCGGGGTGGTCATGGGGTGGCTCTTTCCAGGAGGGTTCGGTGCACGGCGGTGGCTTCGCGTGCCAGGGTTTCCTCGTCGACGCCGAGGGCGTGGTCGTGCTCGACGACCGGGCGGCCGTCGACCAGCAGCAACTCCAGCGGCGGCGGCGTGCCCAGCACCAGCGCCGCTACCGGGTCGGCAACGTCGGCGTGCGCGAAGCCGTCGATCCGCCACAGCGCGAGGTCTGCGAGCTTGCCGGCCTGGATCGAGCCGATCTCCTCGGCCCTGCCGAGCAGGGCGGCTCCGCCGAGGGTCGCCAGCTCCAGCGCCTCGCGGACCTTCATCTCCTCGGGGCCGCCCCGAGCCCTGGCGAACAGCAGCGCGTGGCGGACCTCCTCCAGCAGGCTGCCGGCCTCGTTGCTGGCCGCGCCGTCCACACCCAGCCCGACCGGGCCACCGGCGTCGCGCAGATCCCTGGCCCTGGCGATGCCGGCACCGAGCCGGGCGTTGGACGAGGGGCAGTGCGCCACCCCGGTGCGGGTGACGCCGATCCGCTTCACCGCGGCGTCGTCCAGGTGCACGGCGTGCGCGAACCACACGTCCGGACCGGTCCAGCCCAGGCTCTCCACGTACTCCAGCGGGCTGGCGCCGAAGCGTTCCCGGCAGAAGCTCTCCTCGTCCAGGGTCTCCGCGAGGTGGGTGTGCAGCCGCAGCCCCCTGTTCCTGGCCAGTTCGGCGGACTCCCGCATCAGCTCGCCGGTCACCGAGAACGGCGAGCACGGCGCGAGCGCGACCCGCAGCATCGAGCCTGGCGAAGGGTCGTGCCAGCGGTCCGCGGCCTCGGCCGACGCGGTGAGCACCGCATCCCGGTCCTCCACCACCTCGTCCGGCGGCAACCCGCCATCGGACCGACCAAGGTCCATCGACCCCCGGCACGGGTGAAACCGCAGCCCGACGTCGCGGGCCGCCTCGATCTCGGCGGCCAGCAGGTCCCCGCCGCCGTGTGGGAAGACGTAGTGGTGGTCGGCGCTGGTCGTGCACCCGGTGCGGGCCAGCCAGGCCAGCGCGCCCCTGGCGGCCACGTTCACCGCGTGCTCGTCGATGCCGGCCCAGACCGGGTACAGCTTCCTCAGCCAACCGAACAGGGTCTCGTCCACGGCGAGGCCCCTGGTCACCCACTGGTAGAGGTGCTGATGGGTGTTGACAAGGCCCGGGGTGAGCAGGCAACCGCGGCCGTCGACCAGCCGCGCGCCGTCCGGGCAGGGACCGGTTCCGGCGCCGACCTCGGTGATCCGGCTGCCCTCCAGCACGACGTACCCGCCCGGGTACTCGGCGCGCGCCGCGTCCATGGTGACCACGTGCGCGCCGGAGATGACGGTGCTGCTCACGGCCGGTCCCCCGCGATCTCGTCCGACGCGGAGCGCACCGCGTCCAGAATCTTCTCGTAGCCGGTGCACCGGCACAGGTTGCCGGCCAGCGCCTCCCGAATCTCCTCCTCGGAAGGGCGCGGGCAGCGGTTCAACAGTTCGTGGGTGCTCATCACGAACCCGGGCGTGCAGAACCCGCACTGCACGGCGCCGCACTCGACGAAGGCCCTCTGCACGGGATGCAGCTCGTTGTCGCTGCTCAAGCCCTCCACCGTGGTCACCTCACGGCCGCTGGCCTGACCGGCCGCGACCAGGCAGGCACAGGCCGGCACGCCGTCCAGATAGACCGTGCAGGAGCCGCACTCCCCCTGTTCGCAGGCGTTCTTCGAACCGGGCAACCCGACCCGCTCCCGCAACAGGTAGAGCAGGCTCTCGCCCTCCCACACGTCGTCCACGACGTGTTCGACGCCGTTCAGCGAGGTGGTCACGCGCATGGTTCAGGCCACCTTCCGGCAGGCGCGGTAGTCGTTCCAGGCCCAGGTCGCGGCGCGGTGGGCCAACACCGCCAGCGAGTGGCGGCGGTAGGCCGCGCTGCCGCGCACGTCGTCGATGGGGTCGGCCGCCGCACCGACCCTGGCACCGAACTCCCTGGTCAGGGTGCCCGGTAGCGGCGCTCGGGAGTCCCACAGTCCGGCTGCCTCCAGCTCACCGGCCAGGAACCGCTCGGCCTCGACCGCGCGGCGCGGCGTCGGTGCCGCCGAGCCGATCCCGGTGCCCACCGCGCGCCGGTCCGGATGCAACGCGAAACCGAACGCGGTCACCGCGATGACCATGGCGTTGCGGGTGCCGATCTTGCAGAACTGCTGCGGCCCGCTGGGTGGGGTGACGAGCACGGCGGAGATCAGCTCGTCGGCGGCCAGCACGGTGCGCTTCACACCGGTGTAGAACTCCTCGACCGGCACCAGGCGGGCACCGCGCGCCACGGACACCAGCTCGACATCCGCGCCGGCGGCCAACAGCGGAGGGTGCGAGTCACCGGCAGGGGAACCGGCGCCCAGATTGCCGCCCACCGTGCCCCGGTTGCGAATCTGCGGGGATCCGACCGTGCGGGCGGCCATCGCGAGACCGGCCAGCCGGTCGCCAAGCTCGGTGATCACCCTGGCGTAGCTGACGCCGGCACCGAGCCGGACCCTGCCGTTGTCCATCGACCACTCGCCCAGCTGCTCGACCCTGGTCAGGTCGAGCAACGCGGCCGGCCGGCGGTGGTCGAAGTTGATCTCGACCATGACATCCGTGCCGCCGGCGATCGGGACCGCATCCGGGTATCCGGCGCGCGCCGCGAGCGCCTCGTCCCAGCTGGTCGGTTGCAGGAATTCCATCGATGCTCCTCGCCGGGCCTCGGCTCACCCGCCCCGTACCTCGAGTACACCCCCGGGCGGCTGGAAGCAGAAGCAGCCGCCCACACGAAAGGTACACACGCCCCGCCGTAGAAGTTGTAGGTTCCTCCAATGCTGTTGCGGGACCTGCTGGAGGTACCGGAGCTGAGACTGCGCCTGCTGGTCGGCGAGCCGGACGAGCTGAACCGGCCGGTGCGCTGGATTTACCCCACCGACCTGCCGGACCCGGCCCGCTACCTGTCCGGCGGGGAGCTGGTCATCAGCGGGATGGTGTGGCGGCACGACCCGGCCGACACCGAGCGGTTCGTCGCCGCGATCGCCGGCGCGGGCGCCGCTGCACTGGCGGCCGGCGAGGCGCTGTTCCCCGAAGTGCCCGCCGACGTGGTTGCGGCCTGCCGCCGGCACGGTCTGGTACTGCTCGCGGTGCCCGAGGAGGTGTCGTTCGCGGCGGTCACCGAGCATGTGGTCGGGCAGCTGACGGCGGCGCGCAGCGACCGGTTGGCCGCTCGGCTTGGCCGGCAGCGCCAGCTGCTGTCCGCGGTGGCGGCCGGGATGGCGCTGACCGAGCTCACCGAGCAGGTGTCCGACGCGGTCGGGCTGCTCTGCCGGGTGTTCACCCCCACCGGCCGGGCCATCGCGGCAGGCGCTACCCCGCTGGCCGAGGCGGACGTGGACCGCCTGGTGCACACCTATCTCACGGCCACCGGGCTACCGGCCGAGGTGCCCGGCTCGCCCGGCTACTCGGTCTTCCCGGTCGGACCGGCGCTGCACCGGCTGACCTCGTGGTTCGTCGCGGTGACCGGCTCGTGGACGGTGTGGACACCGGAGGTGGTCGACGCGGTGGCGGAGTTGGCCGAGTTCGCCGCGCTGGACCGGTCCCGCCGGGCCGAAGCACGACGGCTGGGCAGGGACATCGCGGACGACACCGTGCGGCTGGCCGGCGCGGGCCTCGGCGGGCAGGAGACCACGCTGCGGCTACGCCAGGCCGGACTGGACCCGGGCGCCGAGCTGACCGTCGCCGTCGCGTCGCCGAGGGACCAGGCGGAACCGGCCGACACCGCCGCCCTGCTGCTGGACGACGCGCTCACCTCGTTGGGCCCCTCGGTGGTGGGGATGGCCGAGGACGGCACGGCCGTCGCCCTGCTGGCCAGCGCGCCGGGCGCCGCGTCACCGGGAAACGACGTGTCGGCGGCACTGCGAGTCGCGCTGGGCCGGCTGGGACCGGCGCTGCGCCCCGGCGGTCTGGTCGTCGGGGTGAGCCGCCCGACCGATGCGCAGGCGCTGGCCGGTGCGGTGCGGGAGGCGCGGCACGCACTCGCGCTGGCACGGCTGCGCGACGGCCCGGTGCAGGTCGTCTGCGACAGCGAGTTCACCTCGCACGTGGCGCTGCTGGCCAGCGTCCCGGACGACCTGCGCCGGGCGTTCGCCAGCCGCGTGCTCGACGCGGTACTGGACTACGACGCGCGCAACGACGCGGGGCTGCTGGACACGCTCACCGCATACCTGGACTGCTCCGGGTCGTGGAGCCGGGTGGCGCAGCGGCTGCACCTGCACGTGAACACGGTGCGCTACCGGATCGGCCGGGTGGAGCAGCTCACCGGCCGCGACCTGAGCTCACTGGCCGACCGGGTGGACCTGTTCCTGGCCCTGCGCTCCCGCTGACCCAGACATGCCCTCCTGAGGGCACTACGCACTCACGAGGTGGCCGGCGGTCAGGCGAAGCCGGGGACGGCGCGCCATGCCGGGCAGGCCTCGGGGCCATCCTCTCTGGTCACCGCGCATTCGATCAGCCCGTAGGGCCGGTCCGCCGGAAAGAACACCTCGTTGTCGTTCGCCAGCCCGAACGGTGCAAGGTCGACCACGAAGTGGTGCCGGTTCGGCGCGGAGAGCTTGATCTCGGCGATCTCCTGATGGTCGCGCAGCACTGCCCGCCCCATCTCCCACAGCGTCTGCTGCAGCGCGAGCGAGTGCACCTCGGCGAACCGGGAGAGCAGCAGGGTGCGTACCGAGGCCCAGGTCTTGCCCCACGCCACCTCGGTGCCGGCGTAACGCCACCGGGCCGCCAGCGAGGTGGACATGACCCGGTCGTGGGTCTCGGCCAACGTGGTGTACGGATCGGTGCGGAAGCCGGCGAACTCGGAGCCGGTCGACTTCAGCAGCACCAGGTCGCGCAGCCCGGACACCACGCACGCCTGGTCACCTTCGACGGTGACCACGGTGGTCCGCACCTCCGTGCCGCGCCGGGTCCAGGTGTGGTTGTGCCCGACGCCGTCCACCGGCACCCGCTCCCAGCCGTACTCCTCGACCTCGATACGGGCGCCGTGCACCGGCTCGACGTCGTGCACGAAATGCCGGCCCAGGGTGAGCGCGTAGTCCTCGATCTCCCGCAGCCCGTGCTGCTTGGCGAACGCGTAGCAGGTGTTCTTCTGGCTGTCGGTGGGCAGCACGTTCGCCTGGTCGCCGTACAGGTGGGCGGCGGAGAAGTCGCCGCGCAGCGCGGTGGACACGTTGATGTCGCGGAGCTCGTGGCGCTCGGTGTCCCGATAGATCCGGACCAGCCTGGTCTCCGCCTTGCCGTACTGGTTGTCGCCGAGCACGATTCCGTCGCTCATGTCAGCTCCCGAGATAGGTCGAGTAGGAGAACGGGGACAACAGCAGCGGCACATGGTGGTGGCGCGCCGCGTCGGTGACCGCGAACGTGACGGTGACCTCCGGGTAGAACACCGGGCGGCCGGTTGTGGCGAAGTAGCCGCCGGTGTCGAAGGTGAGCCGGTAGGTGCCCACCGGCAGGTCGGCTGCCAGCTCCGGTACCCGGCCGTCCGCGTCGGTGTGCCCGTTGCTCAACAGCCGCCCTTCGCGTTCCAGCCGCACCGCGACGCCGGCCGCGGGACAACCCCGTGCGGCGTCCAGCACATGGGTGGAGAGACTCACCCGTGCACCTCCGGCTCCGGCCTGAGCAGCTGGTCCAGCCGCAGCCGGTTGATCGCGGCCAGCTCGGCGCGCACCACCCGACGCTCGGTGCGCTCGTCGTTACCGAGCCGCCCGCGCAGCACGGCCAACAGCTCTTCGGCGCCCCGGCCGCTGGCGCACACCAGGTACACGTGGCCGAACCGGCCCTCGTAGGCGCGGTTGCCCTCGGCCAGTGCGTCCAGCACCGAGGTGGGCGCGGTGGCCACCCGGCTCTGCTCACGCCGCGACCGGGTGTCACCGCCCCGGCGGTCCCCGATGCGGGGGTGACCGGCCAGCCCGTCGCCGAGGTGCTGCTCGGTCAACGCGGCATCCGCTGCCTCGTGCAGCTGGGCCATCGACCGGTACGGCCGACCCTCGGCGACCGCACGGGCCCAGTCGGGGGCGCGACAGCAGCCCAGCAGCTGCCGCTGTGCCTCGTCCTGGCCCAGCGCATTGAAATCGGCGAGCCTCACGCCTCACCTCGGCGCAGCGACCAGGCGCGGGCGGAATGGATCGGGTTGGCGTCCGCGACCTGGTCGCCGAACCGCCGGCTGGCGATCTTCGCTACCTCCACCAGCCCGGCGGCGTGCTCCTGCGACGCCGAGTTCTCCAGCCGCTGCCAGCCGTCGCGCAGAATCTCCCCTCGGGTGCCGGCGTCGCGCACGCAGACGATCAGCGGTATGCCGAACCGATCGCGGTAGGCACTCGTCAGGTCGCCGAACTCGGTGTGGTCCTGCTCGGTGAGGCTGGTCAGTCCGGCGCTGGCCTGGTCCCGCAGCGACTCCTCGCCCCTCGGCGTGTCCCCCGCGATGTCCGCGCCGAGGTCCGGGTAGTGCGACATCAGCTTGCGCTGCTCCTCGTGGGTGCCGGCAAAAATCGAGTCCTGGAACGCGTAGCGCAGCTGCGCGGTGTCGGCGAAAGGGCGCCGGTCGTAGGCGCGCTCGACCACCCACTCGCCGGCCTGCAAGAGCCGGCGGAACGTGCTCACGAACTCCTCGCGGCTCATCCGGTTGACCTGGTCCAGCCGCACGCTGCCCGCGCCGGGCGTGCCGGCGACGGCCGGGCCGAAGTCCTTGCCGACGTGGTGGAAGACCACGTTGAGCCCGATCGCGGTCACGCTGCCCAGCGTGATGCCGGAACCCAGCACGATCTGCGCCCAGCCAGGAACCGCCTTGGCGACCTCCGGCTGCACGGTGACCAGTATCGCAAGGCCCACGCTGGAGCCGACGATCACCACGTTGCGGTGGTCGTCGAAGTCCACCCGCGCCAAGGTCTGCACGCCGACCACGGCGACGGTGGCGAACATGGCCAGTGCGGCACCGCCGAGCACCGGGTCGGGGATCGACGCGACGACGGCACCGATCTTGGGCAGCATGCCGATGACGATCATCACGAGGCCGGCGACCGCCACGACGTAGCGGCTCGTCACCCTGGTCAACCGGACCAGCCCGACGTTCTCCGCGAAACAGGTGTACGGGAACGAGTTGAGGATGCCGCCGATTGTGGTGGCCAGCCCGTCGGCCCGCAGCGCGCGGGCCACGTCGTCCCTGCCGATCCGCTTCCCGACGATCTCGCCGGTGGCGAACACGTCACCGGTGGTCTCCACCGCGGTGATCAGCATGACCACAATCATCGAGACCACCGCGGCCACGCTGAACTTCGGGATGCCGAAGAAGAACGGCGTGGTGACCCCGAACCAGCCGAGGTCCGCGACCGAGGTGAAGCTCGCCGCGCCTATCGCCCAGGCTACGAAGGTGCCGACGACCAGGCCGATCAGCACCGCCACGGTGGCCAGAAAGCCGCGGGACACCCGCTGGATGATCACGATCAGAGCCAGCGTGCCCAGCGCGAGCGCCAGGTTGCGCGGGTTGGCGGGCTCAGGGTGCCGCGCGCCGCCGATCACGTCCTGCGCGGCGGTGGGCAGCAGGGCCAACCCGATGATCAAGATGACCGAGCCGGTCACCACCGGCGGGAAGAACCGGATCAGCCTGCTGAAGTACGGCGCGGCAAAGAACGTGACCAGGCCGGCCACGATCACCGCCCCGTAGATCGCCAGCAGGCCTTGGGTGCCGCCGCCGGCCGCGAGTCCGATCGCGATCATCGGCGAGACCGCGGTGAAGGTGACGCCCTGCAGCAGCGGCAGCCGTACGCCCACCTTCCAGAACCCGACGGACTGGATTATCGACGCGATGCCGCAGGTGAACAGGTCGGCGTTGATCAGGTGGATGAGGTCGCGCTCGGAGAGCCCGATCGCGCCGGCGAGCAGGATGGGCACCACCACGGCACCGGCGTAGAACGCCAGTACGTGCTGTACGCCGTAGAGCGCGAGCTTGGCCGGCGGCAGCAACTCGTCGACCGGGTGCGAACGTCGAGGCGTTGCTCTGCCCCGTGGGTGTGGCAAGCGCATAGCGGATCACCTTTGCCGGCCGGGACGACGCCTGCCGCGCCGTGTCGCCGGTCCCTCACCACGCCAGGGCGATGCGGACCTGGACACTGACGATCCGGCCCGTGGACCATCCCTGGCACCCACAGGTCCGACGAACCGAGGGGCCTTATCCCGGTCGCCTCTTGGAGATTTCGCCAGGCTCACCCGAACGCCGGCAAGGTCCGGGTATCAACAAGGCACGTGCCGAACTCAAGACTATGTCGATGAAGAGGCGAGAGCCATAACGTCGTTGCTCTCCGGCTCGACACTAGACTGAACCGACAGTTCGACACCTGCAATAATGTAAGGAATGGCGTGATGGCCGACCTGTCCGGATTCCCCAGCGCGGAATTACAGTACGACGGCGCCGGCAACGTCAGCGGCACCGACCACGACCTGGTAGCGCTGGCCGCCGATCCCTCGGTCACCGATCTCGTCGTCATGGCGCACGGCTGGAACGAGGACGCCGCCGAGGCACGCCAGCTGTACGCCAATCTCGCGGTCTCGCTGCGCGCCGTACTCGACGGTGGCGCGGTGCCCCAGCTGGCCGGCCGCACCATCGCCATAGCCGGGCTGATCTGGCCGGCGAAGCAGTTCGCCGACGCACTGAGCCTCACCGGCGACGTCACCGGCGAGGGTGTCACCGTCGCGGCCGGCGTCAGCGAACGGGACCTCATCGGCCAGATCGACGCGCTGCGCCCGGCCTTTCCCGAGCAGAGCGCGCAGAAGGTCCTCGACGAGGCCGCCGCGCTGGTCCCCGAGCTGCCGCACCGAGCAGCGGCCCGTGGCGCTTTCGCCGACCAGCTGCGCTCACTGGTGAACCCCATGCCCGACGACCCGGCCGAGGGTCCGATGGAGTTCTTCACCGAGTCCGGCACGGTGGTCATGGAACGGCTCGCGGAGCCAATTCCCATGACGGCACCGGCGGCCGGTGGCGACCCCGGTCCGCGCAACGGGCATGCCGTGGCGTCCGCCGATCCGACCGGTGGCAGCCTTGCCGCCGCGCGCAACGTACTCAACTACGTCACGTTCTATGCGATGAAGAACCGGTCGGGCGTCATCGGTGAACAGGGTCTCGCACCGACGATCGCAAAGATCAAGGGCGAGCGGCCCGCCGTGCGGGTCCACCTGGTCGGCCACAGCTTCGGTGCCCGCCTTGTCGCCGCCGCGGCTCGGGTGGCACCGCCGGCCGGCCCGGCTGACCCGATCGCCACCGTGGCGTTGCTGCAGGCCGCGTTCTCGCACTACGGGTTCTCCGACGACTGGGACCCGAACCAGCCCGGCGCGCAGACCGGCTACTTCCGGGCCGACATCACCGGCAACAAGGTCGTCGGGCCCATTCTCATCACCTACACGGTGCACGATGTCCCGCTCGGTGTCCCCTATGCCCTCGCCACCCGCCTTGCCGGGCATTTCGCCCCCAGCCTCGCCGGTGACGCGGGGGACACCTACGGTGCGCTGGGCCGCAACGGCGCGCAGCGGACCCCGGAAGTCGTCGCCGGCCAACTGCTGGCGGTCGGCGGTTCCTACAACTGGCAGCCGGGCCGGCCGCACAACCTGCTCGGCGACGCGTTCATCGCCGACCACTCCGCCGTCACCGGGCGTGAGATCGCCTATGCGCTGCTGTCCGCGATAGCCACAACCTGACCCGTCCGAGAGGCTCGAGCTGTCCTTGGATGCCGGAGTTCGGGGAACAGTTCCTTTCATGCGCTCGTCCACCACCACCCGAACCAGGTGCACCGCCGGTTAACATCGGCGTATCCGGGTCGCTGAACCTACGCACGGCAGCCGCCCAGCTGGCCTGTGTGTGGGAAACCCGCGAGACGGTCGTCGCACAGATACCTCGGCGTCGGTCAAGGCCGGCCGCGCCAGCTGATCAACTTGTCCGGCGGGAGCCAACTGGGATGGGACAGCAGCACAGCGATCCGGGCGGGCTCGAGCACGGTCCGAGCCGTCCAGCCGCCAGGAGCCGGCGCAAGCTGCCGGTGCGCGCGGCGGGCAACGGCGCTGATCCGGTGGGTGCCGATCTCGTGGGCGAGGCGCATGAAACGACGGCGGCGATCAACGGCGAGGACCGACCCATCGGCCGGCCCGATGCGTTGTTGGACTCCCGTTCGCCGTTCCTGGTCGGCATGATGGGCGCGGCGGGGGTAGCCGTCATGGTCGCGCTGGTCGAGGTGATCGTCACCGCCCGTGCCGTGCTGGTGCTGATCGGGTTGGCGCTTTTCATCGCGGTCGGCCTTGCGCCGGTGGTGTCCTGGCTCGTCCGGCGCGGGCTGCCGAGGTGGGCGGCGGTCACCGTCGTGTGTGTGAGCCTGCTCGGCGTCACCGGTGGCTTCCTCGCCGCCGCGATACCCACGCTGGTCTCCCAGGCGACCGCGTTCGCCGCGCAGGCACCGGCGCTGTTGCGGTCGCTGACAGATCACGCCTCGCTGCTGGGCAAGCTGAATGACCGGTTCCACGTGCAGCAGAGCATCGAGCACTCGGTGAGTACCGACGGCACCGCCCTGTTGGGAGGCGTGCTGGGTGCCAGCGTGATCGTGCTCAACGTGGCCAGCTCCACGCTGGTCGTGGTGGTGCTGTTGATGTACTTCCTCAGCGCGTTGCCCCAACTGCGGGTCGGCCTGCACCGCCTGGTGCCCAACTCGCGCCGGGCCAGGGTGATTCAGCTCAGCGACGAGATCGCGGCCAGGGTGGGCAGCTACGTGCTGGGCACTGCCGTACTCGCGCTGATCGCGGGCACCGTCACCTTCATCTGGATGCTGAGCCTTGGCCTGCCCTACCCGCTGCTGCTGGCGATACTGGTGGCGCTGTTGGACCTCGTCCCGGTGATCGGCTCGACGATCGGCGGCATTGCGGTCTTCCTGGTCGCGCTCACCGTTTCGCTCCCGGTCGCGCTGGCCAGCGCGGTCTTCTTCGTGCTGTACCGGCTCACCGAGGATTACCTGCTGGTGCCGAAGATTGTCGGCAGGGCGGTGCAGGTATCCGCGCTGGCCACCGTCGTCGCGGTGCTGTTCGGCGGGGCGCTGTTCGGGGTGATCGGTGCCATTGTCGCCATTCCGGCGACCGCCGCGGTCCAGCTCATCGTCCGGGAGGTGGCCATACCCCGCCTCGACCGCGCCTGAAACAACTCTGTGCTCAGCCGCCCCGTGCGTAGGCCTCGGCGCGTACGTTGACCAGGAGACACCGAGATTACGTGTGCGGGCTTCGACCAACGACGACGAGGCAGGTAACCCGTGAGTGACCAGGCCGAGCGACCTTCCCACGCGGTGGGGCCCCGGCTCGCGGACCCGGACACGGTGTTCCTTCCCGCGCCCGGTGAGCCCGCCCCTCGCGACGAAGGGTCTGGGCCGGTGGCGCCGAAGGGCGCCGTACCGTCGCTGTACGTGCGGCGCGGGGCCCAGGCTGGTCAGCGGCTGATGCTGGCCCCGGGCAGCACCGTATTCGGGCGGCACGGCGAGTGCGATGTGGTGCTCCCGGACGCAACGGTGTCTCGCCGGCACACCGAAATCCGCCGCGACGACGCCGACGTGATCCTGAGCGATCTGGGCTCGCTGAACGGCAGCTACGTCAACGGCCAGCCGGTCGAGACCGCGGTGCTGGCGGACGGCGACGACATCTCGGTCGGCGTGTTCCGCTTCACCTTCAACGCCGCGCGGTGATGCGATGTCGGTCGACGGCCGGGTGAGTAGGCCAGCCGGAGCGCGACCCTACTGACCCAAGCCGTTACCCAGGCCGGCGAGCGTGCCGTCCAGCGCTTGCTTGCTCGAACCGCTGCGCGAGGTGTTGCTCGGGGTACCGTCCGGCGCGCTGTTTTTCGGCTCGACCGGTGCGCCCAGCGAGCCGATGCTCCGGGTCAGCGGGTTGGAATCCCGGGGGGCCTTGGGTCGCACACCGCGTTGCGTGCCGGACGTGGACCGCGCGATGGGCGCCGGCTGCCCGAGCTGGTCCGCGGTGGCCGGGTCACCGGCCGGCTGACCGAGCCGTTGGTCGGTGTAGCGCGGGTCGTTCAGCCCCGGGTCCGCCGGGGGTGCCGCGTTCGAGTAGGCCGGCGCGGGGGCGGCCGGGGGCTGGTCGCCCAACCGGGGGTCGCTGGTGCTCGGGTAGTCGACCGGCGGGCCCGCCGAGGGCGCGGTCGGTGCGGACTCCGCCGGCAGCTCGCCGGACTGGCCGTAGTCCGGCGGGGGCGGCGGCACGACCCCGGGCAGTGGGCTGCCCTGCATGGTCGCCGTCTGGTCGGCCGTCGGCTGCGCGTCGACGGGCGCCACCGGTTCGCCGCTGTGGCCGAAGACCACGGCGGCTATCGCGATGGCACCGCCCGCGACCACCGTTCCCGCGCCGATGGCCACCTTCCTGTTCGAGAGCCCCCCGAACGGGAGGTCCCGCACGGACAGGTTGCGCAGCGAGAGATCCCGCCGCGGTGGGATCCGGCGGCGGTGTGCGGCGGTAGGCTCCGGCGACGACTCGTCTGCCGGTTCCGGAGTCGGCTCCGGCGTGGGCCTCGGCCTGGCGATGGCCATGACCGACGTCTCTGCGTTGGTGACGCTCGGTGCGCACTCATCCACATCTTGTAACATCGCGCCCATGGTGCCACTTGCCTCACAGCGGTCCTGCACCGCCCACCGGTAACGCGCCGGCCCACCGGCTGCCGCCGCCCGGAGGCACCGTCTTCCCAGCTCAGAACGTCCGATCCGGGTGATCATGCGGGCCGGCGCACGATACCGAACATGGTCCTGATCCACATCGTCCCGTGCGCTGGCCGGACTCTCGATGGTCCGATCTCGGGACAGCCACGGCACCCCGCCGGCGAGCCCATACTGGGATGGCCGCACGCGCCAACAGCCGCCCCCGAGGAGCATCGACTTGAGCAGCAGCGCACCGCGCAAGCAGATCCACCTCGCCGCGCACTTCCCCGGCGTCAACAACACCACGGTGTGGAGCGACCCTGCGGCCGGCAGCCATACCGAGTTCCGCTCGTTCTCGCACCTCGCGCAGACCGCCGAGCGGGCCAAGTTCGACTTCCTTTTCCTGGCCGAAGGCTTGCGGCTGCGCGAGCAGAACGCCCAGATCTACGACCTGGACGTGGTCGGCCGGCCGGACACGTTCACCGTGCTGGGTGCGCTCGCCGCGGTCACCGACCGGCTCGGGCTGGCCGGCACGATCAACTCGACGTTCAACGAGCCCTACGAGGTCGCCCGGCAGTTCGCCTCGCTCGACCATCTCTCCGCCGGGCGCGCCGCATGGAACGTGGTCACCTCGTGGGACGAGTTCACCGGGCAGAACTTCCGCCGGGGCGGGTTCCTCCCGCAGGAGCAGCGCTACCTGCGGGCCAAGGAGTTCCTGGCCGCCACCTGGCAGCTGTTCGACTCCTGGCGCGGCGACGAGATCGTCGCGGACAAGGCGTCCGGGACCTTCCTCGCCGATCCGGACGCGGGCCGTTTCGACGTGCACTCCGAGCAGTTCGACATCACCGGACGGTTCGCTGTGCCGCGCAGCCCGCAGGGCCGCCCGGTGATCTTCCAGGCCGGTGACTCGCAGGAGGGCCGGGAGTTCGCCGCTTCCAGCGCCGACGCGATCTTCAGCCGGTACGGCACGCTCGAGGCCGGCCGCGAGTTCTACGCCGACGTCAAGGGCCGCCTTGCCCGCTACGGCCGCTCGCCCGACGAGCTGAAGATCCTGCCGGCGGCGACCTTCGTGCTCGGCGACACCGACGCGGACGCACACGAGAAGGCGGACGCCATCCGGCACCACCAGGTCAGCGAACAGACCGCGATCAAGTTCCTGGAACAAGTGTGGAACCGGGACCTGTCCGACCACGACCCGAACGGGCCGCTACCGGAATCCGACCCGGTCGTCGGGGAGAACACCATCGCCAGGGGCAGGGCCAGCGTCCGGATGTACCGCAACCCGCTGGCCACCGCCCGCGAATGGCGCGAACTGGCCGAGGCCAAGCAGCTGTCCACCCGGGAGCTGATCATCGAGGTGACCGGCCGGCAGTCCTTCATCGGCACCCCGAACGCGGTGGCCGATGCGATCGACGAGTTCGTGCGGACCGAAGCCAGCGACGGCTTCATCCTCGTCCCGCACATCACCCCAGGCGGGCTCGACGAGTTCGCCGACACTGTTGTGCCGCTGCTGCAGGAGCGCGGCGCGTTCCGCACCGAGTACCAGGGCACCACCCTGCGCGAGCACCTCGGGCTCCCGGCGGCCCCGACGACCTCGGCGGAGCAGATCACCCGTCTCAGCCGCGGCTGAGACGGGGTATACGCCGTACACCCCGGCCTGTCCGGGCGATCACCGGCTCCGCGGCGGCGGGTAGAGCTCGGACAGGTTGACCACGATCGCCTCCTGGGTGCTGCGCGAGATCACCACGACGGCTGGGGCAGCCGGATCGGGGTTCTCCTCGCGGTGCGGCACGAACGGCGGCACGAACACGTAGTCGCCGGGCCCGGTACTGATCCGCACCTCGTCGGTACCGTCGTGGAACACGAACTCGGGATGTCCGCTGACCACGTAGATCGCCGTCTCCGACTCCCCGTGGTGGTGGTTGTGCGAGGCGGTGCACGGAGCAACGTGCGTCTCGCCCATCCAGATCGCCGACGAGCCGACCCTGCCGCCGCTGATCGCGGCCAACCGGGTCATCCCGCCGCTCTGCGCGGTGTTGCCGTCCAGCTCGCCGGCCTTCACGTGGTGCAGGCGGGTGGGCAGCGGGGCGGCGTGCTGTTCGGTCAGGTCGGGGTGGAACCCGTCGTCGGTGCTCATCGGCTGGCCTTTCCGGTCCGGGCCGGCCAGTGGACCCAGGACAAACGCCCCGAAGGATCCGTCCCTCGACGAACCCGGCGACGGTGATCACCAAGGCGGACCGAGCCAGCCGCGACCACCTTCCCAGCCGGGCCGGCCGGGGGCCAGCCCGGCGCCGCGCCGAGTCCGCAAGGGCCAGTGCCGCACCGAGGCCGGTGGCGACGCGTTCTGCTCCTGGGCTGGCCACGGCGGTGCTTCTCGCCGGCGGCGTCGGCGTAGGGTTCGCCGCCGCGCGCACCGGTGGGGACGCGCCGGGCGGCCCGGCGCGATGGCGGCCGCGTCGAAGCCGGTGGCGCACCGCGGCGGGCGGGCGGACACGGCGCGACGCGCTCACCCGGCCGCCGCCGTCGATCCGGCCAAGCAGGCCTGGGCGCGCCAGTACGGCGTCGACCGGTCCAGCATGCCCGATCTGGCAGGGCGCCAGCGAGTTGCCGGTCAGTGCCCGAGGCCGGCCGCGCTGACCGCCGCCCAGGCGATCTCGCTGTGCAGGATGTCGCCGTGCGAACCGGACAGCCGGGACAGGTCGTGCTTGATGACCTGGTTCGCGTCGAGGCGGTGGAACGTGCGCGGTCGCCAGTCGTAGTCGGCGCCTGCCGGCCGCAGCACCCGCTCTACCACGTCGTCCTGCTGGAAGCCGTCGTGGCCAAGCGCTCCCCAGCGGTGGCCGAACGCGGCGTTGTCCTCGCTGTCCTGGCGGGCGAGCATGCTGGCGTTCGGGTACCAGCGCCCGAGCGCTCGGTCCGAGGCGGAGAAGGTGCACACCAGCGGCCCGTCCACCCGCTCGGCCGCATCGGCGAGGGCGCCGCGCCGGCACTGGTCGAACGGTGAGCAGGGCGCGAAGGCGAAGTGGCTGAATGCCGCCTGCACGAGCAACAGGGACCTGACCGGGGACACCGGTGCCGGTGGTAGGTCGGCCAGGGCGAACGACACCAGCCGGGCGCCGAAGCTGTGTCCCATCAGATGCACCCTCGGCGGGGAATTGCCGTGCGCCAGCCTCGCCAGCAGCGGACGCAGACCCATCCGGCCGACCGTGCCCGCGCGGCTTTTCATCTCGTAGTACGCGAGCACCCGCAACAGCTCGCGCCCGCCGCTCCACAGCTGGTCGAACTCGTCGCCGCCCTGGGCCGGCGGCCCGAGCGTGGCCATCGCGGCGAGCACCGCACGGGTCCGGGCGATCCGCACGGTCGACTCGCCGTCGTCCTCAACCGGGCAGTTCGCGCTGGTGACCAGGCCGGAGGTGAGCCGGTGCAGCTCGGCGAGCCGCTGCGGGTCCCTCGGCCGGGAGTCGAGCAGGAAGCCGATCCGGCACAGCTCGGCCTTCTGGTCCGGGAAGGCCGGCGCCAGCGCAACGGCCAGGTCCGCGCCGGAGGAAACCGTAGGGCCGGCATTCGCTGCGGCAGGCTCGTCCTCGGGGAACAGCAACGACGGCCAGAGCACCGTGACAAAGCCGGTACCGGCACGCCGCGCCGGCGGCAGCTGCTCGGCCAGCAGCCCGAACATCGCGTCGCTGAGCCGGCGGGCGCTCTGTACCGAGGCGTTCCAGCCGGGGCAGAACACGAACAGGTCCTCCGGCCGGTCGCGCTCGGTGGCCAGGAACAGCTGGCCGTCGGTGCACGGTAGACCGTCCGCGCCGAACTCGATCTCCCAATGCGCGCAGCCGCCGATTGAAGTTGCCAACGCTGGCCTCCCTCAGCCGGAGGGCGGAGCGCGGCGAGGTCGACGCGCACGCGTTCTGCCAGGCTCGTCGACGGCTCCGCCGCTGGTCACACCAAGTTGAAGGACAGAATCGCGCGGCCGATCATGCTGGCGCGCCAGTCGATCGCCGCGCTCTCCCGGTGGAACTCCGGCTTCCCGCGCACCGCCCACAGCTGCTCCGCGCGCCGCCAGGCCGCATCCCTGGCCAGCAGCACCGTGAGGTCACCGGCGTCGTCGGCGAGGTCATCGAAGACCGCCTTGTCCAGCACCCGCTCGAAGCGGTTCTCGAAGTGCCGCCGCAGGTCGCTCATGTGCTCGGCGAAGATGTCGTTGATCGCGTTGTAGTCCGCGCGTTCGGCCTCGCTGAACGGCCGGTCGAGCTTCTCGCAGGTGGCCAGCAGCGCGAATGCCAGATCGCGGTTGACGTGCGCGTTCACTCCGGCGACCGCGAACCGCATCGGGTCGATGTCGTCCCCGCGCCGGCCGAAGAGCACCTGCCAGGACCGTGGCGTGGCAGTCCCGCCGGCCGCGTCCGCCCGGATAGCGGTGAAGTAGAGCCTGGCGAACTCGACATCGAGCCGGGCAAGGTACTCCGGGTCGTGGAACGTGGTGCCAAGCTCCAGGCGGTCCCACACCTCCTGGGTGATGATGCGGTACAGATAGTTGAAGCAGGCAAGCCCGTCGGCCTGTTCCCTCGGTGGCCACCGGTCGGCGAGGTCCTGCAGTTCGTCCTGCAGCTTGAGCACCTCCTGCACGGTCTCCGGCAGTGGGTCGGCGAGCAGGTCGAGCACGCTCTGGTCATTGGGGTCACGGCTCACGGCGGCTCTCCTGTTCGTCACTGCGCACAACGTGAATG
This sequence comes from Pseudonocardia sp., assembly GCA_036500625.1. Taxonomy (GTDB): domain Bacteria; phylum Actinomycetota; class Actinomycetes; order Mycobacteriales; family Pseudonocardiaceae; genus Pseudonocardia. The sequence goes on from DASYBQ010000121.1 coordinate 37,491, forward strand.
AGAGTCCGCCTCGGCCGCCTCGGATACCTTCGCCGCGAACTTTTCCCGGACTCGTCGCGTTTCGGCGAAATAAGGCGCGCCGGGCAGGGCAGGTAGGTAGTTCTCCTGACGCGACCGGCAACCGACCGGTCAAAGCTGGTCTTCGCTGATGAGCGAAGGGCAGGAGCACCGAGATGACTGTGGTCGACATTCCACGATCTCCGACTACGACTGAGCTGCTGCGCATCGCCGAAGGCGGTGACCAGGGAGCCTGGACCCAGCTCGTGCGCCGTTACGAACCCTCGGTAGCGGCGATGATCAGAACCTACCGGCTGCAGGAGGCCGATGCGCTGGACGCCGCCCAGCGGACCTGGCTGCTGATGATCCAACACCACAGGCAGGTCCGGGAGCCGGAAGCGCTCGGCGGGTGGCTGACCACCACGGCGCGGCGGGAGTGCCTGCGGATCGTGCGTGACCGGCGCAAGGCCGACCCGGTCGATCCCACCAGCGAGGCAGAGCACCCGGACACGACATGTGACACCGAACGTCAGGTCATCGACGCGGACACCGCGCAACAGCTGCGCGAGCTCATGGGCCTGTTGCCGGCGCGCTCCCGCGCGCTGCTGATCGCCCTGTTCGCGGAGAACCCGCCGGCCTATGCCGAACTCTCCCGCCGGACCGGGATACCGGTGGGGAGCATCGGTCCGACCAGGGCCCGCGCGTTGCGTCAACTTCGGATCCTGATCGACGCGAAAGCCGTCACACCCGCCGGGGGGCCGGCTCGCCGCGGCGAGAACGCTGCAGTATCGCGCTGGCCTGCATCCTGCTGTGCACCCCGATCTTGGTGAAGATCCGGCTGACGTGTACCCCGACTGTCTTCTCGCTGATGAACAGCCGGTGCGCGATCTCCCGGTTGGTCCGGCCTTCGGCGAGCTCGCCGAGCACCTCCAGCTCCCGCGCGGTGAGCGCGTCCAGTGGGCCGGCGGACGCCGAGGGTGCTGGGCTCTGCGCACACGGCTGATCGTCGAGGGGTACCCGCGCCCGCGTCGCCAGGTCGACGATCTCGCTCAGCAGCGGCCGGGCCCCCAGACCGCGGGCTACCCGCTCCGCCTGCCGCAGCAGCTGCGCGGCGGGGGCGGACCGGGCGCGGCTGGTCAGCAGCGCCTCGGCGTGCCGCAGCCGAGCATAGGCGGCGGGATAGGGCTGCTCGTGGCGTTCCCACATCTGGGTCGCCCGCTGCCAGGCCTCCGGGTCTGCCCGGTCCTGCGCCCGGGAAGTCTCGGCCGCGCACATCGTGGTGAACGCCTCCACCACGGCGGCCACCGCCGGAACCGCGTCGGCGCAGCGCCGCCCGAGCTCCTCACAGCGATCGTGCAGGCGCCGCACCTGGCCGGCGGACGGTTGCGCCAGGCCCAGCCGGGTCATCTCCGCCCAGGCCCGGGTGCCGTGCCACACCAGCGGCGCCAGCGACCAGAGGTCGTCAGCGCCCGCCTCGGCGACCGTGAACCCTTCCTCGACGTACTCAAGGGCGACGACCGGGTCGCCCCGCCACATCTGCAGCCCGGCCCGCAGGATCAGCAACGGCACCTGGTAGCGGGGGCCCACCGTCGAGCTGGCCAGCAGCTCCACCGCCTCGAGGTCGTCGGCGGCCGCGTCCAGCCGTCCCCGCGCCAGGTCGAGGCGGCCGCGGGCCAACCGCACCTCGAGCGCTCCGGCGCCGGTGGGCGCCAGCGCCCACGCCTCGCCGACCGCCCGCTGCGCATCGTCCCAGTGACCCTGCCGGAACAGGCCGTTCGCCGCGTGTGTGAGCAGTGCCACCCCGGCGGTGCGCGCCAGGCCGAGGTGCTGCATCCGCTGTGCGCCCTGGCGCGCGTAGGCCACCCCGTCGACCAGCTGGTTGAGCGGCCCGGCGAGCAGCTCCGCGCGACGCAGGAACGCCTCGCCGATCGCCTCGGGCTCGCCGGTCCGTTCCGCGACCGCCAGCGCTTCGGTGAGGCAGTCGTCGCCGGCCGAGGTGTCCTCCAGGTAGGCGAGGCTGAAGCCGAGCACGGCCAGCACCTTCGCCTCGGTGGTGCGTGACCGGGAGGCCCTGGCGAGCTCAAGCGCCTCCCCTGCCACGGTCCGCGCCCCGGCGAAGTCCCCGGCCTGCAGCAGCACCGCGCTGTACCCGGACAACACCCGGGCCCGCTCGGACTCCGACCCGGTGCTTGGCAGTAGCGCCGCGGCGCCGCGATAGGCGCCGCCGGCCTCGCGGCCCCGGCCCGCCGCGGCCAACGAGGCACCCTTGCGGGCGGTCAACAGGGCCGAGACCAGGCCGCCCGGTGCGCCGAGGTCGGTGTGCAGCTGGTCGAGCAGCCGCAGCGCCTGTTCATGGTCACCGGCCAGGTCGGCGGCCTGCGCGGCCCGGTCCAGACAGTCCGCCCGGCGCACCTCGACGGAGCCGTGCGTTCTGGCGGACAGCTCCGCCGCGCGCAGCCAGTGCCGATAGGCCTCGGCGTAGGCGCGGATCCGCTCCGAGGCCCGTGCGGCGGACAGCGTCGCGACAAGCGCCCGCTCGGCGTCGCCGGCCTCGTACCAATGGTGCGCGAGGCGGGTCATCAGGCTCGCCGTCTCGGGCTCCCCGCCCTGGGACAACGCGCTCGCGTAACGCCGGTGCAGATCGATGCGTTCACCGGGCAGCAGGTCCGCCAGCACGACCTCGGTCATCAGGCCGTGCCGCAGCCGGTATCCGTCGTCGTCCTCCTGCACCGCCGCGATGCCGAGGCCGACCGCTTCGCGCAATGCCTCCAGCAGTACCGGGGCGGGCAGCTGCAGCACATCGACGAGCAACGGGTGCGGCAGCGGCCCCGCGCTCACCGCGACCGCGCGCACCACCTGCTGCGCGGCCGGTGACAACAGTGCGATCCGGCTCAGTACCAGGTCGCGCAGGGTGGTGGGCAACCCCAACGCGTCACCACCGAGTACCGAACGGACGGTTTCCTCCGCGATGAAGGCGTTGCCCCCCGAGCGCTGCCACACCAGTGGCTCCAGACCAGGGCGGTCCGGTGCCCAGTCCGCGACCAGGTCTGCCAGCGCCGCGCGCGACAAGGGCTCCAGCCGCACGCTCGAGACCTTGCGGTGCCTGCGCAGCTCGCCGAGCGTCGCGGTGAGGCCGGGATTGCGCTCCGGGGTGTCGGTGCGATAAGTACCGATGATGAGCACGGGTTCGGCGCTCAGGTTGGCCACGAGATAGTTGAGCAGGTCGCGGGTGGACCGGTCGGCCCACTGCAGATCCTCGATGATCAGCACCACCGGGCGCAGCGCGGCAAGGTCGACGATCACCTCGTGCAGCAGCTCGAGCAGCTGCACCGGCGGCCGGACCGGCCGGTCCTCCGCGGGCGCGGTGGGTGTCACGTCGGCGAGCCACCGGGCGAGCAACTCGACGGCCGGGCCGGGAGAAGCGGACCGCACCGCGTTTCGGATGGCGGAGATCATCGGCCAGAACGGTGGTGCATCCGCAATGTCGATCGCGCGCCCGCTCAGCACCATCGTCTGCTCGCTCCTGGCGAGCAGCGCAAGCTCACTGGCCAACCGGGTCTTGCCAACCCCCGCGTCACCGCTGACCAGTACCAGGGTCATGCGTCCCTCCTGAGCCGAGCGGAAGGCAGCAACAAGCTCCGCGAGCTCCTGCTCGCGGCCCCGGAGGTGGATGATTTCCCCCTGGTCACCCATTCGCGTGAGGATACTGAATTCGTGCTTCCTCAACCAGTGACAAAACGAGTGGTCCAGTTCACCCGGCCTGCTCAGTGGGGACCGGTCTGTTCACCGAACATCGCCGGATGGGTAGCCAGAGCACCATGCCGCCTGCCACGGTCTACATGGCCCCGTCGGGCGGCGCGCCGAATGTCGGGTGTCGGGTGCCAGGTGTCGGCCGAAGGCAACACGGACAAGGGTGGTGAGCCGGATGAGCCAGACCGAGTCGTCGGCGTCCGAGGATTTCCAGGCCGAGGCGGACGCAAATCCGGAACTCGACGCGGTCATCATCGGCGCGGGCTTCTCCGGCCTGTATATGCTCGCCCGGCTACGGCGGCTCGGATACTCGGCCCGGCTCTTCGAGGCGGGCGGCGACGTCGGCGGAACGTGGTACTGGAACCGCTACCCGGGTGCGCGCAGCGACTCGGACAGTACGGTGTACTGCTTCTCCGACCGGTTCGACGAGGACCTGCTGCGCGAGTGGGAGTGGAGCGAGCGCTACCCCTCCCAGCCGGAGATCCTGCGCTACCTGCGGTGGGTCGCGGACCGGATGGGGCTGCGCGGGGACATCCGATTCGACACCAGGGTGAGCTCCTCGGTCTACGACGAGCAGGCGAACCGCTGGACGGTCCGCACCGACGCCGGCGAGCAGGTTCGCGCACGGCTGTTCTTCCCGGCCGTCGGGGTCCTTTCCAACCCGGTGGTGCCGGACTTCGACGGGCTGGACAGCTTCACCGGCCAGTGGTTCCACACCGCGCGGATGCCCCGCGAGGGCGTCGACTTCACCGGCAAGCGGGTCGCGGTGATCGGCAACGGCGCGACGGCGGTGCAGATCGTGCCGGAGGTCGCGCGGGATGCGGCGCACGTCTGGGAGTTCCAGCGCAACCCGTACCACTGCCTGCCCGGCCGCAACCACCGGCTCGACGCCGACGACTGGGACGAGATCCACACCCACCACAAGGAGATCTGGGAGCAGGCACGGAACAACTTCGGCGGGTTCCCCTACTCCGACTTCGTCGGGGTGGCCGCCGACTTCTCCCCCGGAGAACGCCGGCAACTGTTGGAGGAGAGCTGGCAAAAAGGCGGCTTCCCGCTGGCCTTCGCCACCTTCTCCGACGTGGCGGAAAATACCGAAACCAATGACGAATACCTGGACTTCCTTCGCTCGAAGATCGACGAGATCGTGCGGGACCCGGCGGTGGCCGAGCTGGTGATGCCGAAGGTCCCGTTCGTCAGCAAACGCCCTCCCATCGAGCACGGCTACTACGCGGCGTTCAACCGCGACAACGTGACCCTTGTCGACATGAAGAGCTCGCCGGTCCAGTGCGTGACGCCGACCGGTATCCGCACCGCCGACGGCGAGTACGAGGTCGACATCATCGTGATCGCCACGGGTTTCGACGCCTTCACCGGGTCACTGACCGCGATGGAGATCCGGGGCCGGGGCGGCCAGCTGCTCTCCGAGGCCTGGGCCGGCGGGCCACGGGACTATCTGGGGCTGGCGGTCAGCGGCTTCCCGAACATGTTCCTGGTTTTCTGTGGGCCGTTCAACCCGGCGATCCTGACGAACGCGCCGACGCTGATCGAGCAGCAGGGCGAGTGGATCATCCAGTGCCTTGAGCACATGAGCGCGGCGGGCCGCGACTGCGTCGAGGCACTGCCCGAGGCGGAGCGGGAGTTCCTGCGGCTGCACCGGGAGGTGTCCGAACAGACGCTCATCCCGGGGACCGACTCGTGGTGGACCGGCGCGAACGTGGCCGGCAAGACTCGCACGGTGCTGTCCTGGTGCGGCGGTTTCCCGGAGTACCGGCGACTCTGCGACGAAGAGGCCGCCGGGAACTACCCCGGCTTCAGCATGCGCGCCACGACCGGCACCACCCGCTGAGGCAGGAGCAGCCATGGCACTGGACAAGCAGGCGGAGCTGTTGTTGACGGGGCTCGAGGAGTCGGGGCTACCGCCGCTGCACGAGATGACCATTCCCGAAGCGCGACAAGTCTACGCGGCCGCGGTGGCCGAGCACGGCATCGCGCCTGAACCGGTGGCCGACATCGCCGAGCGCCGCATCCCTGGCCCGAACGGCGACATCCCGATCCGGGTCTACACACCGGAGGGCAGCAGGCCACAGCCGGTGCTGGTCTTCTTCCACGGCGGCGGCTGGGCGCTGGGTGACCTGGAGGTGACCCACGGCGCGTGCACCGTGCTGGCCAACCGCGCGCACGCGATCGTCGTCTCGGTCGACTACCGCCTTGCCCCGGAGCACCCGTTCCCCGCCGCGGTGACCGACTGCTGGGCCGCGACCCGCTGGGTCCGCGACAACGCGGCATTGATCGGCGCCGACCCGGAACGGGTGGCCGTCGGTGGGGACAGCGCGGGAGCCAACCTGGCCGCTGTCATGGCGCACCTGGCCCGGGACGAGGCCTTCGCCGCGCTGCGATTCCAGTTGCTGTTCTACCCGGCCACCGACGCCACGGAGCTCTCCGCGTCCTATGCGGAGAACGGCGAGGGGTACTTCCTCACCGCCGAGTTGATGCGGCTGTTCTACGACCAGTACCTGCCCGAGCACCGCGACCGGTCCGACCCGCGTGCCTCCCCGCTGCACGCGCCGGACCACAGCGGGCTCGCCCCGGCCCTGATCGTCACCGCCGGCTACGACCCGCTGCGCGACGAGGGAGAGGCCTACGCCGCGCGGCTCACCGCCGCAGGCACGGCGGTGA
>DASYBQ010000122.1:0-20877 GCA_036500625.1 Pseudonocardia sp.
GCGGCGTCGGGCGCAGCGCGAACGACAGGCGCACCATGGCCGGAGATGATCCCGCAACCGGCCGGCTTCCGCCGCCGCTGAACCCGCCCCGCTACCGATCTCACCCCCGGAACCCCCTGCGGGGTGTATTGCCTCGAACACGCCGCGTGTGCGAATATCCGGCGACATCGTCGCAATGGTGCGGGGAGGTCGCAATGGCTCATCCCATCCTCACTCCGGCTCCCGTTCCGGCCATCGTGGAGAGTCGCCCCGGCGACAGTCTCGGCGCCCGTATCCTCGCCCCGGCCATGCGACGCACCATCTACCGTGCCCTCGACCTGGGCCGGCCGTCGGCCGCGGTGCTGCGCGCGGCGTTCCTTTTCGACTACCTCGGCGGGCTGCTGCGGGCACCGAGGGGCACCCGGGTGCGCCGGGTCCGGTTCCCAAGGTTCCGCGCCGAGTTCGTCAGCGGGCCCGGTGTACCGCGCTCCGGCGAGGCGCGCGGGGTGATCCTGTACTTCCACGGCGGCGGGTTCATGGCCTGCGGGCTGCGCACCCACCGGCGGCTGGTCGCACGGATCTCGCGGGCGGCCGGCGTGCCGGTGTTCAACGTGGCCTACCGCCAGCTGCCCACCGCGACGCTGGACGAGACGCTGCGCGACTGCCTTGACGCCTACCAGCTGCTGCTGCGCGAAGGGCACCGGCCGGATCGGATCGTGTTCGCCGGCGACTCGGCGGGCGGCTACCTGGCGTTCGCGGCGGCGCTGCGCGCGGCGGCCGAGAGCCTTCCCGCGCCGGCCGGCATCGTCGGACTGTCCCCGTGGCTGGACCTGGAGTGTCGGCACAGCCGCGACTACCCGACCGCCGACACCGACCCCTACCTGCCCAAACGCCGGGTGATCGAGCTTGCCGCGCTGGTCACCGGCGGCGCCGCGCCGCTGGCCCCGATCCTGGACGCCGACCTGAGGGGCCTGCCGCCGGCGTTGATCCAGGTCGGCTCGGTCGAGCTGCTGTGCTCGGACGCCGAGCAGATGACCCAGCGGCTTGCCAACGCCGGCGTGCCGGTCCGGTTGCAGGTGTGGCAGCGGCAGGTGCACGTGTTCCAGGCATTCGCCGACCTGGTGCCGGAGGCGCACGCGGCGATCACCGAGATCGGCGGGTTCGTCTCCTCGGCGCTGCGCCCGGCCCGCGACCACCGCCCGGCCGCCCCGCACCACGAGCCGGAAACCGCCGCCTGAGGTCAGGGGACCGGGATGCGGGCGGGGTCGCCGGCGGTGCAATGGCGCGAGGGTGGCTTCAGGGACACCCAGCGTCCCTGAAGCCACCCTCGGGTCAATCAGATGTCGAGCCGGGCTACCTCCGGGTGCCGCTCGAGGTGCTGCTCGGCGCGCTGCCGTTGCTGGAGGTCGTCTCGGCGGGCGGCACGCTGGGCGGCGCGACCGGCGGGGTGGCCGTGGTCGGCAGCGGGTCCAGCTCCTCGGGGCGCCGGGCCAGCACGACCCAGGCGACAGCACCCACCAGGGCGGTGAGCAGCCCGAACCGCAGCAGCCGGCGTCGGCGCTTCGGCGCGGGGGCGGGGTCGATGCGGTCGGCGAGCTCGCGGCGGGCGTCCTTGAGCCGGGCGGCCAGGTCGAGCTCGTCCAGCTTGCCGGGAATGTCCAGGTCATCGACCTGGCTGCGCAGTCCCTCGCCGAATCGGCTCACCGTGTCGGCGGCGGCGACCAGCGGGGTGTCGGCCGCTTTGCGGCGCTTTGTCTTCGTGTTGGCTCGGCTCACGTGTCCTCCTGAACTTGGCTAGCCTGCCTGTCCGAGCCGACGGTACTCGGATGACGTGGCACGATGTGCGCCGTGACGGAACCAGACAGCGACACTTCAGTCAAAACGGCGACTCTGCATACATCTGAGGGTGATATCCGGGTGAACCTGTTCCCGGAGCACGCTCCCAAGACGGTCAGCAACTTTGTCGGCCTGGCACGCGGCAGCCAAGAATACAGCCAACCCAACGCCAGTGGCGGTGACTCCGGGCCGTTCTACGACGGCTCGGTCTTCCACCGGGTGATCGCCGGGTTCATGGTCCAGGGCGGCGACCCGACCGGCACCGGCCGGGGTGGCCCCGGCTACCAGTTCAAGGACGAGTTCCACCCGGAGTTGCGGTTCGACCGGCCGTACCTGCTCGCGATGGCAAACGCCGGGCCGGGCACCAACGGCTCGCAGTTCTTCATCACCGTGGGCCCGACGCCACACCTGAACCGCAAGCACACCATCTTCGGTGAGGTGGCCGACGCGGAGTCCCGCGAGGTGGTGGACAAGATCGCCCGCACCTCGACCGGCCAGCAGGACCGGCCGCTGCGGGACGTCGTGATCGAAAAGGTGGACGTGGGCTGACCCAGCAACCAGAGCAACCAGAGCAACCTGACGGCGGCGGCGCGGCCAACCGGCCTGAGCCGCCGCGCTGCACCTGGCACCCGGACCGGTACGCCCACGCGCCCTGCGCGAACTGCGGCCGCCCGTTCTGCCAGGAGTGCCTTCGTGCGGCCCCGGTCGGCGTGACCTGCGCGGACTGTCAGACCGGGGTCACACGGTACCGGCCGCTGGTGGTGCCCGCGCTGATCGCGGTGAACACCGCGATCTACGCGCTGACCGCGGCACAGGCCGGCAGTGTGGCGGACAACAGTCGGGCCGGGCTGTTCGAGTCCTGGTCGCTGGTCACCGACCAGGTGGCACGGGGTGAGTGGTGGCGGCTGGTCACCTCGGGCTTCCTGCACTTCGGCCCGATCCACCTGGCGTTCAACATGATCGCGCTGTGGGTGATCGGCAAGGACCTCGAGCGGTTGCTCGGCCGGCCCCGGTTCCTCGCGGTGTACGGCGTCGGGCTGCTCGGCGGCTCGGTGGCCGCGCTGTGCTTCAGCCCGCCGCATGCGGAGACGGCCGGCGCGTCCGGCGCGGTGTTCGCGCTGATGGGTGGGCTGACCGTGGTGCTGCGCGAGCTGAACCTCTCGGTGCGCCCGGCGCTGGCCATGATCGCGATCAACCTGGTGATCAGCGTGACGGTGCCGAACATCTCCCTTGCCGGTCACCTCGGTGGCCTGCTCACCGGCCTGGTGCTCACCGCCCTGATGATCCGCCACGCCCGCCGCCGCCCCCAACCCGGCGGCCCGCGCTAACTCCCCAGCCTCGGCCGGCGCGGGGTCAACGCAGTGTGCGCAGGGTGGTGGCCACGTCGCGGGGGTCGGCGCCGAGGTCGAGCTGGCCGAACACGTGCAGCCGCTCGCCGGTGTCCGCCTCGGCGTCGCGCACCTCGATCTCCAGGGTGGCCACCTTGCGGCCCAGCCGGGGGGTCTGCACCACCCGCACGTCGATCACCCGTGCCCAGTCGTAGGCCCGCCGGCCGGTCAGTCCGCCGACCTCGATGCCCTTCGAGGTCGCGGCCAGCCGAGGCCGGGCCCGGCTGCCGGCCAGCGCGCCGAGCGCAAGCACCACCGTGGTCACCCCGGTGAACACCCGTCCCGCCGGGTCGAGGGTGCCGGCAAGACACCAGAGCAACGCCGAGGCGGCGGCGAGCCAGCCGACCGCCACGAGCGCGGCCGGTGTCGCCCACCGGTAGCTGTTCGCCGAGTTGTGCACAGGAGTTGTCCACACTGGGGAAGAATTACACACGTGTAGTTCGGCGGGGTCAGCGCCACTTCATTGTCATCAACAACCCGGCGATGATCAGCACGAAACCGATGACGAAGTTGTAGTTGAAGCCGCTGCCGTCGCCGCCGAGCGCGATCATGAGGCCGATCTTGTCCCCGGCCAGGTAGTTGACGACCAGCCAGGCCAGCCCGACCACCATGAGCCCGAGCATCACCGCGATGAAGATCGGGTGCGACGGCCCGGCGGCGCGCGCCTGGCTCGGCGTCGCACGCTGCGTCGGCGGGGTGTAGGTGGCCTTCTTGCGTACCTTCGACTTGGGCATCCCCCAACCGTACCGCCCGCCGAAACCGCCAGGTCAGGCCACTACCGACCGGCATTTAGCTCAGTGCTACATCGGCATCCTGCCGAATGATTCCGCCGCGAGCGGCGCGCATCACGTTAGGTCCAGGTAGCAGCCGGTCAGCCGCACCGCGCTTGCGTAGAGTCAAGAGTTGGAGCACCCTGTCCCATCAGTGGGACACTCTGGAGGTCCCGCATGAATCTCAACGACGCACTCGACGCCCTGCTGGCCGACCGCCGAACCGGAGACCGCACCGCTGACCTGGCGGAGGCCGCCAAGGAGGCGATGGAACGCAGGATACGCAACACCCAGCACGGCGGCGCAGTCATAGCCGCGATGGTCGAAGATGGAATGTCCTATCGCGAAATCGAGCGGGTGACAGGAATTCCGTCGTCCACCGCTCAACGATGGGCGGTGCCGCCTAAACGGGAATAGTGAGGGGCATGGCGGACAGTCCCCTTGGCCGGAACATCCGACAGACACCTTCGCTGGCCAAGCTCATACTTGAAGAACACATCCGCGATGCGACCGGTCGTTATTGCGTGGCCTGCCGAGATCTTCCTGGGTGAACCCCCGGCCGACCCGCAGCCGGGTCAGGTTCTCGCCGAGCTGGTCCAGCATGGCCACGACACTAGTGTCGTGGAAACCACGAGACTAGGCGTTCAACGCCGGGTTGGCGCCGGGTGGCCGCCGAAGTGCCGTGCGCGAGCCGTCGTCAGAGTCTTTCCAGTGCGGAATAGTTACCTGGTGATCAAATACGGGGAGTATCCGTGCGGGACTACATCCGGTACTACCGGGCAAAGCTGCGTACCTGGTGGAGGCTGCGTACCTGGTGGAGTCGTCGTGGCTGAGACGAACAAGTGTGGGGTCGGCTGGCCGGTCAGGCGGGGGTGAGGGCGGCTACCTCGGCGGTGAGGCGTTGGACCAGGGGCTCGGGGACCGGGTGGCCGGCGGCGGCCATCCAGTTGGCCAGCAGCCGGTGGCCGCCCTCGGTGAGCACCGACTCGGGGTGGAACTGCACGCCCTCGATCGGCAGCGACCGGTGCCGCAGCGCCATGATCACGCCGCTGTCGGTGCGGGCGGTGACCTCCAGCTCGCCGGGCATGGTGTCCGGGCGGATGGACAGCGAGTGGTAGCGGGTGGCGGTGAACGGGTCGGGCAGCCCGGCGAGCACGCCGGCGCCATTGTGGTGCACCTGGGACGTCTTGCCGTGCAGCAGCTCCGGTGCGCGCTCCACCACGCCGCCGTACACCGCGCCGATCGCCTGGTGGCCAAGGCAGACGCCGAGCAGCGGGGTGCCTTGCTCGGCGCAGCGCCGGATCACGTCCATGCTGGCGCCGGCGCGGTCCGGGGTGCCGGGGCCCGGGCTGAGCAGCACTCCGTCGGCGGCATCGACCTCGTCGTCGGTCAGCACGTCGTTGCGCCGGACCGTGGTGTGCGCGCCCAGCTGGGCGAGGTACTGGACCAGGTTGTAGACGAAGCTGTCGTAGTTGTCGACGACGAGCACCCGCATGTCAGTTGCCAAAGAGGCCACCGCCGCCGTTGTTGCCTCGGTTGCCGTTGTTGTTGGACGAGGCGTCCTGGCTGTACTTGCCGACGTACAGCGTGACCCGGGAGTCCGGGTCGGTGGCCTGACCGGACGCGGGCGACTGCTGGATGACCTTGCCGTCCTGGTCGGAGTTCGGCGTGTTCACGTTACGGACATCGGGATCCCGGTTGATGCCGGAACTCTGCAGCTGGTCCCGGGCGTCGTCCTTGGAAAGGCCGGTCACCGACGGCATCCGCACCTGGTCGCCGCTGGTGCCGGACACCGACATGGTGACCGTGCTGCCCTGCGCCGCCTGCTGGCCCGGCGCCGGTGTGGCGGAAACCACCGTCTGGTTGGCCGAGCCGTCCCCGCCGCTGACCTGGCTCTTCAACCCGACCTGGCTCAGCGACTGGGTCGCCTGGCTGACCGTGAGGCCCACCACCTGCGGGATTTGCACCGTGGGCTGCAGGAAGCCGATCGTGATGGTGACCGAGGTACCACTGGGCACTTGGGCGTTCGGCTTCGGGTTCTGGTCGATGATCTTGTCGACCTTCGAGGGGTCGCTCACCCCGACGTTCTTCCGGTCGACCGCGAGGCTCAGCCCGACGTTCTGCAGCGCGCTCTGCGCATCCACCGCCGACTTGCCGGTCAGGTCGGGCACCTTGGCCTGGCCGGGCCCCTTGCTGATGTAGAGGGTGACCGGCTGCTGCTCGGTGACCTCGCTACCGCTCGGCGGGTCGGTGCGGGTGGCGTAGTTGGCCTGGGCCTGCGAGTTCTCCTGCTGCACGCTCAGTTTCAGGTGCAGGTTGTTCAGCGCGGTGCGGGCCTGGTCCTGGGTCAGCCCGGCCACCGAGGGGATGCTCACCGTCTGCGCGTCCACCGGGCCGAAGATGCGGGTGGCCACGAACGCGACCACGGCCACCAAGGCCAGCACGCCGACCGCGATGCCGATCATCTTGCCGGTGGAGCGGCGGTTCGGGTCGTCGGTCTCCCAGCTGGGTGGCGCGGCGTGCCGGTTGGCCTGCGTGGTGGAGATCCGCCGGGTCGCGCCGGTGCCGGTCGCGCCGCCCATGCCGCCGTGCAGCAGCGCGGTGCGCTCCTCCTCGGTCATCACCGCCGGGGCGAGCGGGCGCTGCCCGCGCAGCACCCGCACCAGGTCCGAGCGCATCTCCGAGGAGGACTGGTAGCGGTTGGCCGGGTTCTTGCTCATCGCCTTGAGCACGATGGCGTCCAGCTCGTGCGGCACCTCGGGGTTCACTGTGGACGGGCTGCGCACGTCCTCCCGGACGTGCTGGTATGCCACCGCGACCGGCGAGTCGCCGGAGAACGGCGGTTCCCCGGTGAGCAGCTCGAACAGCACGCAGCCGGCGGCGTAGACGTCCGAGCGGGCATCCACCGCCTCGCCTCGGGCCTGCTCGGGGGACAGGTACTGCGCGGTGCCGATCACCGCGGCGGTCTGCGTCATGTTCTGGCCGTCGGCCAGCGCGCGGGCGATGCCGAAGTCCATCACCTTGACCGCGCCGCTCTTGGTGATCATGATGTTCGCCGGCTTGACGTCGCGGTGGATGATGCCGTGCCGGTGGCTGAAGTCCAGCGCGGCGCACACGTCGGCCATCACCTCGATGACCCGCTGCTGGGACAGCGGCCCGGTGCCCTTGACGATCTCCCGCAGTGTCTGCCCGTCGACGAACTCCATCACGATGTAGGGCAGCGGGCCGAACTCGCTCTCCACCTCGCCGGTGTCGTACACCGCGACGATGGCCGGGTGGTTCAGCGCGGCGGCGTTCTGCGCCTCCCGGCGGAACCGCAGCTGGAACTGCGGGTCGCGGGCCAGGTCGGCGCGCAGCACCTTGACCGCCACGTCCCGGGACAGCCGGACGTCCCGGCCCTTGTGCACCTCGGACATGCCGCCATAGCCGAGCGTGTCGCCCAGCTCATAGCGTTCGGAGAGCAGCCGAGGGGTCGTCATTGGTAGCGGTTCCTGGTGGTCTCGAGGGTCACTTCATCATGCCTGGTCCGGGCGGCCGCGACGATACTCAGGCGGCCGTCGGCCCGCCTGCCGCGGCGAGGAGCGGATATCCGGTACACCCGGAAGCCGCACCGCCGTTCAGGGCAACTTCCTTGTCGTTCGTCGAGGGCTTGGTGTATCACCTGTTGGCAAAGTGTGACGAAAGTGTCGTCCGCACCGTGCGGCGCAGCCTCGACGCTACCCGTTGGCGCGCGAGCCCCCGACCCCAGATGGCTGTGCACGTTCGCACCACGACCGGGCACCGGCGGCCGAGGGCGGTCGGTGGGCAACCCTCGCGTGACCGACATGATCAATGCTGCGCGCACGTGATCGTCACCGCCGTTCCCTTGGCTATCGTGCCGGTCGGCCGCAAGTCGGTGACCGTACAGGTCGGTGGACTCGGCGGCGGCGCGCCGGTGGTGGTCACCGCGCTGGGTTTCAGCCCGGCGCCCCGCAGCTCGGTCAGCGCGGCGCTGACCGGGCGGCCGGTGTAGCCGGCCGGGTCGACCACCGCCATGCCCTGCGGTGCCCCTGCTGCCGCGCCCGGCGCGCCCGGCGTGGTGGCCGCGGCCGGCGCCGAGGCGGCCGGCGAGGCGGAAGGCGCGGCGGGTGCCCCGGGTGCCGAGGCGCTGGTGGGGGGTGTCGCGGCTGGCCCGGGGCGCTGGGCGTCCGAGCTGACCGCGCTGCGCACCACGTACACGCCGATGGCCACGGCGGCGACGGTGAGCAGTACGAACGTGAGGAACAGCGCGACGCGCCCGGAGCGTGGCGGCGGCGGTGGCACCAGGCGCCGCTCCCTGGCGGCGTACTCGCCGGTGCCGGTCGGTCCGGTGCCGGTGGTGGCTCTGTTGATCGCGGTGCTTCCGGTCGCCCGGGAACCGGTCGCCTCGGTGGGTCCGGCGCCGCTGCCGGTCCCGGTGGCCCGAAAGCCGGTGCCGGTGGCTCTGCTGTCCCCGGTGGCTCGGGGACCGGACCCGGTGGCGCTGGCGCCGCTGCCCGGGTGGCCGGTCGGCGCGGTGCCGGTGGTACCGCTGGTGTCAGCGGCTCGACCGGTGGTGCCGGGGTCGGTGTTGCTGGTGGTATCCGCCTGCCGAACCCTTTTGCGCACGCCGCGGCCGGTGCGGATGCCCGGCTGGTTGCCCGGCAGCGGCGGCATGCCGGGCGCGGCCAGCCCGGCGATGGCCAGCCCGCCGCTGTCCGGGCCGGTTGCCCGGTCGGTGAGCAGCGAGCCGACCTCCGGCAGCGCGCCGGAGGTGCTCTGCACGACCACCGATCCGGGGATGGGTGGCGGCTGGCCCCTGCGCACCGCGCCGATCGCGGCGGAGAACTCCCCGCCGCTGGCGTAGCGCCGCGCCGGGTCCTTCGACAGCGCCGTCTCGATCAGCTTCCGGACGTTCTCCGGGATGTCCGTCGGCAGCGGCGGCAGCGGGTCGTTGATGTGCATCATGGCGACCTCGACCGGGCTGTTGGCCTGGAAGGGGCGGTGCCCGACCAGGCACTCGTAGCCCACCACGGCGAGCGAGTACACGTCGCTGGCGGGGGTGGCCTCGTCGCCTCGGGCCTGCTCGGGGGCGATGTAGTGCGCAGTGCCCATCACCATGCCGGACTCGGTGACCGGGGCCGCCGCCGCCGCCTTGGCGATGCCGAAGTCGGTCAGCTTCACCGTGCCGTCGTCGGCGAGCAGGATGTTGGCCGGCTTGACGTCGCGGTGCACGAAGCCGCGCGAGTGCGCCGCGTAGAGGCCCCGGCCGGCCTGCTCCAACAGGTCAAGGGTGAGTACCGTGCCGAGCTTGCCCCGGTTGGCCAGCCGGGCGGACAGCGGTTCGCCGCGCACCAGCTCCATCACCAGGTAGGCGGTGGGCGTGCCGTCCGGGGTGAGGCCCTCGCCGTAGTCGTGCACCCCGGCGATGCCCCGGTGGTTGATCGAAGCGGCGATCTGCGCCTCGGTGCGGAACCGGGCGAGGAAGTCCGGGTCGGAGCCGATCTCCGGCTTCAACACCTTGATCGCCACGGTCCGGCCGAGCCGCAGGTCGCTGGACTCCCAGACCTCGCCCATCCCGCCGACCGCGATCCGGCGTTCCAGCCGGTAGCGCTCGGCGATCTGGTCCCCCTCGTACAGTGCCATCAGCGCCCGCCCCCGCCCAGCGCCGCCGCGATGACCGCCCGCCCGATCGGCGCGGCGACCGAGCCGCCGGTGGCCTCCAATGCCCGGTCCCCGCCATTCTCCACCAGAACCGCGACCGCGACCTGTGGATTCTCCGCCGGGGCGAACGCCACGTACCAGGCGTGCGGCGGGGTCTGCTTCGGGTTGTTGCCGTGCTCCGCCGTGCCGGTCTTGGACGCGATCTGCACGCCGGCGATCTTGCCACCGCCCAGCGTGCGGTTCTCCGACCCGACCATGAGCTGGGTGATGGTGGCGGCCACCTGGGCGGGGATGGCCACACCGGCCCGGTCCGGCTGGGTAGTGTCCAGCGGGGAAAGGTCCGGGGCCTGGATCGACTTGACCAGGTGCGGGACCATCCGGGTCCCGCCGTTCGCGATGGTGGCGACGATCTCGGCGTTCTGCAGCGGGGTGAGTCGGACATCACGCTGCCCGATGCCGGACTGTTCGAGCGCGGCGGCGTCCGGGATGTCGCCGAGCGAGGACGGCGATACCGTCATCGGGATGGACTGGGTGTCCCCGATGCCGAACGCCTCGGCCTGGGTGCGCAGCTTGGAGATGCCGATCTGCCCGGTGAGCGTGGCGAACGCGGTGTTGCAGGACCGGGCCAGCGCGTCGGCGAGAGTTGCCGTCGGGCCGGCGCCGCACGGGGTGCCCGCGTAGTTCTCCAAGGTGGTGTCGGTGCCGGTCAGGGTCACCCTGGAGGCCGCGGTCAGCGGGCTGTCCGGGGTGAAGCCGTCCTGCAGCGCGGCGGCGGTGTCGATCAGCTTGAAGGTCGAGCCGGGGGGGTAGGTGTCCTCGATCGCCCGGTTGGGCAGGGTGGGCGGGTTGTCCCCGGTGATCTGCGCCCAGGCCTTCGTCTGGACGGTCGCGCTGTGGTCGGCCAGCGGCGAAGGGTCGTAGGACGGGGTGGAGACCATGCTCAGGATCTCACCGCTGGACGGCCGCAGCGCCACCACCGCGCCGGTGAACCCCTTCGCCACCATCGCGTTGTAGGCGACCTTCTGCACCTGCGGGTCGATGGTCAGCTCCACGTTGCCGCCGGCCGGGTCCCGCCCGGTGATCAGGTCGGACAGCCGGCGCACGAACAGCCGGTCGTCCGAGCCGTTGAGCACGTCGTCCTCGGCCTTCTCCACGCCGGTCGAGCTGTGGATCACCGAGTAGTAGCCGGTCACCGGGGCGTACAGCGGACCGTTCGAGTACTGGCGCTGGTAGCGCAGCCGGTCGTTGGTCTCCACGCTGTTGGCCAGCACCTGGCCGCCGGCGCTGATCTGGCCGCGCTTGCGGGCGTACTCGGCCAGCAGCACCCGCTGGTTGCGCGGGTCGGTGCGGTAGTCGTTGGCCTTGACCACCTGCACGTAGGTCAGGTTGGCCAGCAACATCAAGATCATCACCATCACTGCGACGGCGATGCGTCGGACCGGGGTGTTCATCGGCGGCTACTTCTCGACCATCTCGGTGCGCGCGTCGGCCAGCGGCACCTGGGCCGCCGGGCGCCGGCCCGCCGGGGTGCGCGCGGCGTTGGAGATGCGCAGCAGCAACGCGACGATCACGTAGTTGGCCACCAGCGAGGACCCGCCGGCGGACAGGAACGGGATGGTCAGCCCGGTCAGCGGGATCAGCCGGGTCACCCCGCCCATCACCACGAACACCTGCAGCGCCAGCGAGAAGGCCAGCCCGGTGGCCAGCAGCTTGCCGAACGTGTCGCGCACCGCGAGCGCGCTGCGCAAACCTCGGGTGACCAGCACCAGGTACACCATCAGCACCGCGGCCAGCCCGATCAGCCCGAGCTCCTCGCCGATCGAGGAGACCATGAAGTCGCTCCAGGCGAACGGCACCAGGTCCGGTCGCCCCGCGCCGAGCCCGGTACCGCCGACCCCGCCGGTGCCCAGCCCGAACAACGCCTGGCCGATCTGGTAACCACTGCCGTTGAAGTTGTCCAGCGGGTCCAGCCAGATCGCCACCCGCTCCCGTACGTGGCCGAACATCTGGTAGGCGGCCACCGCGCCTGCCATGAAGAACAGCAGGCCGATGACCAGCCAGGACACCCGCTCGGTCGCCGCGTAGAGCAGTACCAGCAGCACGCCGAAGTACAGCAGTGAGGAGCCGAGGTCCTTCTCCAGCACCAGGAGACCCACCGACAGTGCCCAGGCCACCAGCAGCGGCGCCAGGTCCCGCATGCGGGGCAGCTCCATGCCGAGGAAGTGCCGCCCGGCGGTGGTGAACAGCTCCCGCTTGGACACCAGCAACGCCGAGAAGAAGATCATCAGCAGTACCTTGGAGAACTCACCGGGCTGGATCGAGAAGATGCTCAGCCGCAGCCAGATCTTGGCGCCGTTGACCTCGGAGACGCTCGCCGGCAGCAGACCGGGCAGCGCGAGCAGCGCCAACCCGGCAAGACCCATGGTGTAGCCGTAGCGGGCCAGTGCGCGGTGGTCCTTGACGAACCAGAGCACCGCGGCGAACAGCAGCAGCGCGATCGCCGTCCAGGCCACCTGCCGGCCGGCGAACAGCTCGGGCGCGGCCTGGCCCACCTGCGCGGCCTTGTCCGCCCTCGCCAGGTCCACCCGGTGGATCATCACAAGGCCCAGCCCGTTGAGCAGCGCGGCGCACGGCAGGATCAGCGGGTCGGCGTACGGCGCGAGCTTGCGCACCACCAGGTGTGCGACGGTCAGCAGGCCGAGGTAGGCCGCGCCGAGGTAGAGCAGCGTGCTGGTCAGCTCCTGCTCCTGGTTGGCCTCGACCAGTATCAGCGCGCCGGTGGTGAGCAACGCGGCGAAGGCGAGCAGCAGCAGCTCCACCGCGCGGCCGCTGGGTATCCGGGCGCCGGTGGAACCGAGCCCGCCCAGTGGTCCCACAGACTGGCCGGCAGCGCCGGTCGCACCGGCCGGGCTCGCGGCGGGGGTGGCTGGCACACCAGTGGTGCCGGTGGGGCCAGTGTGCCCGTCCGAGGTGGGCGTGTGCCGTGGGCTCGGCGAGCCCATCAACTCACCGGACGGCAGGTCTTGCCCGGCTCAAGTTGAACCTTCGGGATGGGCGTCTCCTGCGGGGGGTTCGCGGTCGGGTCCAGTGCGGCACCCGGCGGCTGGCCGGCCGCCGCCTGCCCGGGCTGGGCCGGCCGGCCGGGCTGCGCCGGCTGGCCCGGGGGCGGTTGCCCGGCGGCCGGCTCGCTCGGGCACGGCGGCAGCATCTTCTGGGTGCGCAGCCGCGCCACGATGCCCCGGGCACCCGCCAGCCCGTCGGTGGACTGGATGCCGGCCGCCACCTGGATGCGGGCGTCCTCCTGCAGGTCCCCGAGCTTGATCGGCTCGCAGCCGCGCGCGGTGCCGGACGGGCAGGAACTCTCCCGCTGGGTCTGCAGCGGGATGCCCAGCACGCTGCCGTGCACCCCCTGGAAGATCACCAACTGGTCGTTGCGGGCGCCGACGTAGTACTGCTGCATCACCCACAGCCGGGCCAGCGCGGTCGCACCGACCAGTACGATCAGCACCGAGAGCACGATCAGCGCTGCTCGGCCCTTCTTGCGCGGCGGCGGGCTCTCCATCCTCGGCTCGATGCGCTGCGGCGCCACCCTCGGCAGCGTGGTCGTCGCGGCGCGGGCCGCCGACGAGTTCGGTGGCGCGGTCTCCGCGTCGGAGCCGTCACCGGCCGCGCCGCCGACGATCGGGTCGTCCTCGCCGAAGTCGATGTCCACCACGTCGGCCACGATGACGGTGATGTTGTCCGGGCCGCCGCCGCGCAGTGCCAGCTCGATCAGCCGGTCGGCGGTCAGCTTCGGGTCCGGGTTGCGCAGCGCGTCGGCCATCGTCTCCGGGCTGACCACGCCGGAAAGCCCGTCCGAGCAGAGCAGGTAGCGGTCGCCGGCCTTGGCCTCCCGGATGGTCAGGGTGGGCTCCAGATCGTGACCGGTGAGCGCACGCAGCAGCAACGACCGCTGCGGATGGGTGTGCACCTCGTCCTCGGTGATCCGACCCTCGTCGACGAGCGACTGGACGAACGTGTCGTCCTTGGTGATCTGGCTGAAGTTGTTGTCCCGCAGCAGGTAGGCCCGCGAGTCGCCGACGTGCACCATGCCCAGCCGGCTGCCGGCGAACAGGATCGCGGTCAGCGTGGTGCCCATGCCCTCAAGGTCGGGCTGCTCGGCGATCAGGTTGGTGATCGCGGCGTTGCCCTCCGAGGTGGCATGGCGCAGCTGGCCGAGCAGGTCGTCGCCCGGCTCGTCGTCGTCCAGCGGGACCAGCGCCGAGATGACCAGCTTGGAGGCGACCTCACCGGCCGCGTGACCACCCATGCCGTCGGCGAGCGCCAGCAGTCGGGGCCCGGCATACACCGAGTCCTGGTTGTTCTGGCGAACCAGGCCTCGGTCACTCCGGGCGGAGTAGCGAAGGACGAGGGTCATGAGCGCAGCTCGATCACGGTCTTGCCGATTCGGATCGGGATGCCCAGCGGCACCCGAGTTAGTCCGCTGACCTTAGCTCGGTCCAGATACGTCCCGTTCGTCGACCCGAGGTCCTCCACGTACCACTCCTCGCCCTGTAGCGACAGCCTCGCATGCCGCGTGGAGGCGTAGTCGTCGTCCAGAACCAAGGTCGAGTCGTCCGCGCGTCCCAGCATGATCGGCCTGGAGTCTAGGGTCACCCGCGTCCCGGCCAGCGCACCGTGGGTGACGATGAGCTGGCGGGCACCTCGCCCCCGCCCGGTGCGGACCGCGGTGCGCCGACCGGGGACCAGCGCACGCAGCCCGGAGGCGGCGTAGAGGTCGGACCGGACCACGCGCAATGCGGCCAATACGAACAACCAGAGCAGGGCAAGAAACCCTGCCCTGGTCAGCTGCAGCACCAGCTCGGGCAACCGGGGCGCACTCCATCCTGACTCGTCCCGACCGGATGCCGGCGGGATCCCCGACCCGGGTGGTCGGGAGCCGTCGACCCAGTGGTGGCCGGATGGGCACCTCGGTCGAGCGTATGGCCAGAACAGGCTATCCCGCGGCCCGGTAGACCAGCGTCGAGTGTCCGATGCGGATCACGTCGCCGTCGGACAGCTGCCAGGTCTGGACCGGATTGCCGTTAACGGTGGTGCCATTGGTGCTGCCGAGGTCGGAGAGAGTGGCGCTGTGCCCGTCCGAGCTGATCTCCAGGTGCCGCCGCGAGACACCGGTGTCCGGCAGCCGGAAGTCCGACTCCTGGCCCCGGCCGACGACCGTGGTGCCACCGTGCAGGTCGAAGCTGCGGTTCGACCCGTCGTCGATGGTCAGCGAGGCGCCCGAGCCCTGCTGCTGGTAGCCCTGCTGGTCATAGCCCTGCTGGTCGTAGTAGCCCTGCTCGTAGCCGGGCTGGGCGTAGCCCTGCTGCTGGCCGTAGCCCTGGTCGTAGTAGGCCTGCTGGCCGTAGCCCTGCTGCTCGTAGCCGGGCTGGGCGTAGCCCTGCTGGCCGTAGCCCTGCTGCTCGTAGCCCGGCTGGGCGTAGCCCTGCTGGCCGTAGCCCTGGTCGTAGTAGGCCTGCTGCCCGTAGCCCTGCTGCTGGTCATAGCCCTGCTGCTGGCCGTAGGCGTTCTGGTCGTAGTAGCCCTGCTGGCCGTAGCCGTTCTGGTCGTAGCCGGGCTGGGCGTAGCCCTGCTGCTGCTCGTAGCCGGGCTGGGCGTAGCCCTGCTGCTGCTCATAGCCAGGCTGGCCATAACCCTGCTCGTAACCGGGCTGTTCATAGCCTTGCGGCGCGCCCTGACCGCCGTGCTCGCGGGCCTCGTTCGGGTCGGCGTAGGTCTGTTGACCGTAGCCGCGTGGTGCGCGGTCGTACCCGTAGTGACCGTTCTCCTCGGGGTGACCTGGTGGCTGGCTCATCGGTGGTTCCTTTGCGTTGCGAGGTCTCGGCGCGGCTCTGGAGACATCCGGATCCACGGTCGAGCTGGTACGGAACTGACCCGTGTGCAGCGCCTCGGAGCGCTCCAATGAGACTACGACGTCACCGTAGGTGTCCCATCCCTGGTCGGCAACCAGGCTCAGCACACGTTGGGTCAGTGACTGGGTAACGCGCTGCGCATCCTCCGCCATCCGCTCATGGTCGGTGGGGCTGAGCAGCACCGCGTAGTGATTCGGGGCGAGCTGCCGGCCACCGGCAAGTGGGCGAACGGAGACCTCGGCTTCGCGAACAAGCGCCTGGGATACCTCCTCGGTGACGACGTTGCCGCCGAACACCCGAGCGAAGGCATCGCCCACGAAACCCTCCAACCGGCGCTCGAAGCGCTCAGCGCGGCCCACCCAAACCCCTTCATTCGTATCGGCGTGTTGCTGCTACTAACGATCGTATCTGTGCTAAGGACGCGGGTCAGTTCTCCTTGGCCATCGCGAGTGTGGCCCGCAACGCATCTGTGACCTGTGGTTGATCCGGTCGACTGGTCGGTTTGTGGTGCTTGAGGGGCTGATAGTGCTGGAGAGGTTTCGGGCAAATCTTTCGGCGTCGCCGACCGGTGGGGGGTGGGTCGGGCTGGTCGTGGTTCTGGCCGTGAGGCTGGGGGTGGTCATTCGACTGGGAGCGGTTCGGTGTCCGGGTCGATCGGTTGGCGTCGGGCCGGTCCGGTGCCGGATGGGGAGCCGGGCCGAGGTTGGCAGCGGTACCGGACCGGGCGGAGCCGGGGAGCGGCTGACGGGGAAGGACCCTGCCCGGGGGCGTTCCGGGCACGTGCTACCGTTTTCCACGCGCCAGGGCGAGTGGCGGAAAGGCAGACGCGCACGGTTCAGGTCCGTGTGTCCGAAAGGACGTGAGGGTTCAACTCCCTCCTCGCCCACACGATCCCCCGACGGCCCGGCTCGCGCCACGCGCGAGCCGGCCGCTTTCCCCACTATCGCGGCGGGTTGCCGCTGTTCATCCGGCTCTCTGCCTCGGGCCCCGGCCACTTCCGGGCCCTCGGCTCTGCCGCGGCACACGGTGCAGGCGGGTGCGCGGTCAGTAGCCCACGGTCGGCGGCGTGCTGAGCTTCTCCAGGGCATACACATGATCTACTCCAGCCGGTCGCGGGACGCCAGGGGCCGTCCGGGTAAGGATCATCTGACGGGGTCTCGATCGTTGTGTGCGCAACAAGTTCGTCAGGTCGCGCTGGGGTCAGCGCTGGACCAAGGCGGGCCGTTGCGGGTCATCGGCAAGCACGAGCACGTCGGCGGCGTTGCGCGGGTCGTGCTCCGACTCGTAGCGCGCGTACGCGGGCAGCATCCAGCGCCGGTCGGGCTCCAGGCGACGACCCAGCGCGGCGGCGGACATCCACAGGTGCACCGCAAGCTCGGCCGGCAGGCCCCGCCCGAGCAGCAACGAGCCGACCAGCAGCAGGACCGCGTTGTCGGCCAGCTCGACGCGATCGTCGCGGTAAGCCCGGTCCGCCGCCGTGTCCCACAGCCGGGGCAACACCCAGCCCGTTCCACCTGCGCCGGCCGGGTCGAGCACCTCACGGCGCAGCCCGGCGGTGTCCAACCAGCCGTCGAGCAGCTCGTCGGGGTCGGTGCGGCCATGTTCCAGCCGCACCGACGCGGGGCGCAGAAAGTCGCCGGCCACCACCCGCAGCACCGGTCGGCCGCGCAGCCGCAGCTCGGCCGCCAGTCGGTCGGCAAGCTCGAGCGGGTCGGTCGGTGGGGCACCGTCCAGCAGCACGCGCCGCCGGCCGGGCCGGCCGGGCCCGCCGCCGGTCAGCCGCTCGGCCAGCTCATCAGCCAGTACTGACCGCCGGATCGGCCGAACCCGCATACCGCCTACTGCTGGTAGTTCTCGACCGTCCGGCCGGCGCGCGTCTCGACGTCGTCCGGATTCTGGCCCATCTCCCGGCGGGCCCGCCGCTGCCGCAGTAGGTCCCAGCAACGGTCCAGCTCGACAGCCACGGCCCGCATTCGTGCCTGCTCGTCGTCGCTGAGCGCCTGCCCGACGTGCGCGCGCTCCAGCTTGTGCTCTTCATCGACCAGCTCGCCGATCCGGGCGGTGATCTCTCTGTCGTCCACGCGAGTTCCTCTCTGTCGGGATGCCGGCCTCTGTCGGGCTGCCGGCCTTCTGTGGGGAGGTGAGCGTTCCTGTGCGGATGCCCAGCGTTCGAATCCAGCCTTCGAACCTAGCCGCGAGAGCATCTGTCTCAGAGTAAGACGCTCACGGGGATGCACACATTCGTGACCCGGACCACACTGCAGGTATGACCGTACGTTCGCCCATGACCGCCGAGACATCGGTGGGGCGTGCCTTCCGGGTGGTCGAAGCGGTCGCCGACGCGGGTGACGGGGTCACCCCGAAGGCAATCGCGCGGCGACTGGGCTTCACCCTGCCGACCACTTATCGGCTGCTGTCCATGCTGGTCGAGGAGGGCTATCTGGTGCGGCTGCGTGAGCTGCGTGGCTACGGACTTGGCTACCGCCTCGGCGAGCTGGCCCACCGGCTCACCGACCAACTCGCGGTGCCGTGGGCGGTCCGCGGCGTCGTGCACGACCTGCACCGGCTGGCCGGTGGGCCGGCCTACTACGCGGTGTTCCGGGACGACCAGATCGTGATCGCTCACCTCGACGACTGCCCGGTTCATCCCGGCCCGGCTCCGCTGCGGGTGGGAGAGCCGGTCGTGGGGCACGCCACCTCGGTCGGCAAAGTACTGCTCGCCGACCTGGACCGCAGACGGCTGGCTGGCCTGTTGAGCTCGCCGGACCCGCTGACCCGGATGACCCAGCGCACCATCACCGACCGGGGCAGGCTCGGCCGAGAGCTGGAGCTTGTGCGTGAGCTCGGGGTAGCCGCCGAGGTTGACGAGCTGGTGGTCGGTCAAGCCGGGGTGGCCGCGCCGGTGCGGACGCACAGTGGCGAGGTGATCGGCGCGCTCGGCGTCTCGGTCAGTCGCCCGGAGTTCACCGCGCGCCGGACCGCGATCGAACGGCTCGTTAGGGACGCCGCTCGCCGAGTCGGCGACTCGCCCGCCGAACAGGTTGCCGCCGGTTGACCTGGCCGCCTCCGGGAGCCACGGCTAACGTGCCAGGGTGGCCACCGCAGACGATCTCGTTCGCTATGAACTCGATGGGCATGTCGCCACGATCACGTACAACCGTCCGGAGCGGTTGAACGCGATCGACGGCGCGATGCGGCAGGCGCTGAACGCGGCGTTCACGCGTTTCCGCGACGACGAGCACGCCTGGGTGGCGATCGTGACGGGAGCCGGAAGGGCCTTCTGCGCGGGCGCGGACCTGCGCGGAACCGGCGACCCGACCGGCGACTTCGCCGGTACGTTCTGGGAACGGCCAACGGTGAACTCCTTCGAGAGTGGTTGGGAGATCTTCAAGCCGGTCATCGCGGCGGTGAACGGGGTGTGTCTCGGCTACGGGCTGACGTTGGTGACCTGGTGTGACTTCGTGTTTGCCAGCGAGCAGGCAGAGTTCGGGTTCCCCGAGGTCAAAATCGGTATACCGACGATAGTCGGCGCGATCAGGTTGCCTCGGAAGATCAATTGGCAGTACGCGATGGAGATGCTGCTGACCGGTGAGCGGATCGATGCGGCCCGGGCACACGAGATAGGACTCGTCGGCTGGGTGGTGCCGCCGTCGGAGCTGATGGATTCGGCTCAGGCGTTGGCGAAGCGGTTGGTGGGCGGGGCGCCACTTGCTGCTAGGGCCATCAAGGAGGTTGCTGTTCGTACCGCCGATATGCCGATGACGGACTCGATCCGGTTCGGCGAGACCATGCGTCGGGTGGCCGGCGCGACCGAGGACGCCGCTGAAGGGCGAGCGGCCATGGCTGAGCGTCGTGAGCCGCACTGGCGTGGCCGCTGAACCAGCGCGGCCGCACAGCCGCTAGTGGGCACGTAGCCCGTCGATTATCACTCTGATGGTTCGGTCGCGCAGCCGTAGGTCGTGGTTGGTGTATTCGGCCGCCCGGGTGATCCCGACCAGCACACCCATCAGCTCCGGCACGCTGATGTCCATTCGCACGGCTCCCGCCTGCTGGGCCCGGGCCAGCAGCCGCTCACCGGCATTGCGGAGATCGTCCTTCGCCGGCGCGGACGCTTCGTCGACATCCACGCCCATCTCGGCCAATGCGTCCGAGAAGGCCTTCTTGCCCATGGACTGGTCGACCACATTGTTCAGAAAGGTAAAGAATGCCTCCTCCGGTTCGTCCGAGTCGGTGAGTTCGGTGGCGATGTCGGCCAGCCGCCGCAGTCTGGCGGCGAGCACTGCTTCTACAAGTGATTCCTTGGTAGGGAAATGCCGGAACACGGTGCCGATACCGACCCCGGCCCGACGAGCGACCTCCTCCGTTGATGCCGTGGCGCCCCCCTCGGCGAATACCTCATCCGCCGCGGTGAGCAACCGGTCTCTGTTGCGCTTCGCGTCAGCCCGCACGACGCAACTTCTTGACAATCGGAGTCTGCACTCCGTATCGTCGGGTGTCAAGAGGAGTCATCGCTCCGATTCTAGACCAGGGAGGGCCCATGGCAAGCTCGAAGGAGGCTGGCTGCGTAGGCCACGCCTGGCCGCGCGCCCCGCCAACGACCCATCGAGCGGCCGCGGTCGCGGTCACGCTGCGCCAGCTCGGGCACATCGACGGCCCGTCTCCGTCGCTGGCCGCCGCCCGTGCCCGGCATGGAACTGCCGCCGAGCTGCTCGACCCGGACGGCGACCGCAACGGCGGGTGAGGGTGGCGATCCTGATGCCACAGCAGCAGTGCCCTGCGACGAGTGCCTCCGCGCTCGCCCTCATTCCTGCCGAACCCATCCCCATGGCTGTGATGAAGGTGACTTTTTGTTGCTATTGATGCGCCCGTGCCATCTGAGGCGAGAGAAGGGTCGCTAAACGGGTGAAGTATCGCTATTTGCGAAACGAAACTGTGCCATTTTCCGATGTTCATTGTCGGAGGTCCCCTGGCAGTCGCTGGGCAAGCCTCTCGACGAAAAGGATCACCGTGAACACCGCAAAGAAAGCGCTGATTTCCGCAGGGCTCACTATTGGATTGATCGCCGCAGGTGGCACAGCTACAGCGTTCGCGGCTACGCCGACGATGCCGGGCGGTGCGCCTTCGGTCGTTACTGCCCCGGCCGGGGACCACCACGGCGGCGGGGGCAAGGGTGGCCAGGGCAACCGGGGCGACGACCACAACCGGGGTGACGATCACAACCGGGGTGACGATCACAACCGGGGTGACGATCACAACCGGGGCGACGACCACAACCGGGGCGACGACCACAACCGGGGCGACGACCACAACCGGGGCGGCATCAGCCCGGAG